>NZ_CP160388.1:0-300000 GCF_040732315.1 Oryzisolibacter sp. LB2S | reverse complement strand
AGTTGGCGAGCAACTGGGTCATGGGCGAGATCTCGCGGCGCCTGAACGCCGAGGAGATCGGCATGGAGGCCGTCAAGGTCACAAGCGCGCAGCTCGCGGCGCTGATCGGCCGCATCCAGGACGGCACCATCTCCAACAACGCCGCACGCCAGGTGTTCGAGGCGCTGTGGACCGGCGAGGGCCAGGACGTGGACGCGATCATCACGGCCAAGGGCCTCAAGCAGATGAACGACACGGGCGCGCTCGAGAAGATCATCGACGAGGTGATTGCCGCCAACCCGGCCAATGTCGAGCAGTACAAGGCCGGCAAGGACAAGGCCTTCAACGCCCTGGTCGGCCAGGTCATGAAGGCCTCCAAGGGCAAGGCCAACCCCCAGCAGGTCAACGAGCTTTTGAAGGCAAAACTGGCCTAAACCCGCTACAGCAAAGCGCTGGCAGCTATCAATAAGTGAGGGCCCTGCGGGGCCTTTACTTTTGCGGCGGCGCCGCGATGGGGCTTGGGCCCCATTGCTGGGACGAGGCGCGCTGCGCCGCCCAGAGCTGACGCAGCTGGGCCAGTTCGGCATCGAAGCGTTGGTGGATGCGGCGCTTCTCCAGATCCTGCATGGTCAGAAAGCGCTGCTGCTCGGCGATGTCGCGGTCGTTGTCCGCGAACTGGCGCTGCAGCTTCACGGGCGCCTTGTTCGTATCGCCCCGGTAGAACTCAAGCTCCTGGTCCAGACGCCTGCGCTCGGCCTTCAGCGCCTGTATGCGCTTGTGCGCGACCACGATGACCTCTTCGACCTGGTCGATCGCCGCATCGCGCTCGGCCTGGTGCGTGGCCTCGTCGGGATAGCGCGCCATGAGCACGCGTTCGCGCCGACGCTCCTCGGCGATGCGCGCGCGCTCCTCGGCCTCCCTGCGGCGCTGCACCTCCTGCGCCGCGCGCTCGTGTTCGGTGAGCGTGGGGCCGAGGCGACGGCGTTCCGTGCCCGTGTGGTCCAGCACGCGCTGCTCGCGGTCCGTGCATTCGGCAATCGGCCGGTCCGAGGTGATGCGCCTGCCTTGGCGGTCGATGCAGGTATAGACCTCCTGCGGCGACTTGGCCGGCTGCGCCCAGGTCTCAGGCAGGCCAACGGCCAGCAGGCCGGCCGCACAGGCCACCCGCCCCCAGATCTGTCTTGCTCCCACCGTCAAGTCCCCTCCCGTTGCGCCCCGTTGTCGGCGCCGTCAGTCTTCCACGCCATAGCGCTGGCGATAGGCCAGCACGCGCTCGTGGTGGGCATGCATCTGCGCGTCGCCCCCATCGGCAGCCAGATATTGCAGCAGGTCGGCGAGTTTGGCGATGGCACAAACCTGCATGCCAAGGGTGCGCTGCACATATTGCACCGCGCTGTGCGCGACATCCTTGCCGTCCTCGGTGGCCATTTCCTGGCGATCGAGCGCAATCGCGATGGCATGCGGTGTGGCACCCGCGGCGCGGATGAGCGCAATCGACTCGCGCGCGGCCGTGCCCGCGCTCATCACATCGTCGACGATGAGCACCCGGCCCGCAAGCGGCGCGCCCACGAGCGTGCCGCCCTCGCCATGGTCCTTGGCCTCCTTGCGGTTGTAGGCAAAGGGCACGTTCTTGCCCAGCCGCGCGAGCTCCACCGCCACCGTGGCGGCGAGCGGTATGCCCTTGTAGGCCGGGCCGAACACCATGTCGAACTCCATGCCGCTGGCCAGCAGCGCCTGTGCATAGAATTGCGCGAGCCGGCCCATCTTGGCGCCGTCGTCAAACAGCCCGGCGTTGAAGAAATACGGGCTCATGCGCCCCGCCTTGGTCTTGAACTCACCAAAGCGCAGCACGCCGGATTCGACCGCGAAACGCACAAAGTCCTGCGCCAGTGCATCCCGCCCGGGGTCTTGTGCGCTGTCTTTCACCATGGATGCATCCTTGTTCAAATTAACCAGTCTCAACCTCAACGGTATCCGCTCGGCCACGACCAAGGGCGTTCAGGCGTGGATGGAGCAAAGCCGCCCGGATTGTATTTGCGTGCAGGAACTCAAGGCCCAAGGCCCGGACATGGCGGGCCGCTTCGAGGAGCTGGCGGGCCTGAAGGGGCATTTTCACTATGCCGAGAAAAAGGGCTATTCCGGTGTGGGCATCTACACGCGCCACGAACCGAGCGACGTCATCACCGGCTATGGCTCGGCGGAGTTCGACGCCGAGGGCCGCTACGTGGAACTGCGCTTTGACCGCCCGGGGCGCCGGCTGTCCATCATCAGCGCCTATTTCCCTAGCGGCTCCTCGGGCGAGGAACGGCAGCTTGCCAAGTACCGCTTCCTCGACGAGTTCCACCCCCACCTCATGCGGCTCAAGGCCGAGCGCGAATTCATCCTCTGCGGCGACATCAACATCGCGCACCAGCAGATCGACCTGAAGAACTGGCGCAGCAACCAGAAGAACAGCGGCTTCCTGCCCGAGGAGCGCGCCTGGATGACGAAGCTGCTGGGCGATGATGCCGACGGCGGCCTGATCGACGTGTACCGCCGCCTGCAGCCCGACACGACGGACGCCTGCTACACATGGTGGAGCAACCGCGGCCAGGCCTATGCGAACAACGTGGGGTGGCGGCTGGACTATCACCTGGCCTCCCCGACCCTGGCCGAGGCGGCGCGCAAGGCGGCGATCTACAAGGATGTGAAGTTCAGCGACCATGCGCCGCTGACGATCGATTACGCGCTGGAACTTTGAGAGCCTGGGAGGCGCCGTCGCAGCGCCCAGCGCTCAGCCCCCTTCGCGCAGCAGCTCGGCCTCGGCCCGCTCGGCCATGTGCACGAGCTTTCTGGCCATGCTCCAGCGGTGCACCTCGCTCGGGCCGTCGTAGATGCGAAACGCGCGCATGTCGGTGAAGATGCGCATCACCGGGGTCTCGCCCGTCACGCCCTGGCCGCCCAGGATCTGCACGCAGCGGTCCACCACGCGCCACTGGGCCTCGGAGCACACGACCTTGGCGCGGCTCGACTCGAAGTTGCCCTTTTCGCCCCGGTCCAGCAACCAGGCCGTGTGCCAGATGTGCAGGCGCGCGGTGTGCAGGTCCATGTCGTTGTCGGCCAGCATGAAGCCCACGCCCTCGTGCTCGGCCAGTGGCCGGCCAAAGGCCTGGCGGCGGCGCGCGTAGGCCAGCGCCTGGTCGTGCGCGCGGCGCGCCTGGCCGAGCCAGCGCATGCAGTGCGTCAGGCGCGCGGGCGCCAGGCGCACCTGGGCGTAGCGAAAGCCCTTGCCGACCTCACCGAGCACGTCGCTTGCTGGCACGCGCAGGTTATCGAAGCGCAGCACGCCGTGGCCGCCGGTGAAGCAGGCGTCCATGGCGTCCATGTTGCGCTCGAGCCGGATGCCGGGGCTGTCCATGTCGGCGAGGAACATGGTGGCCGAGCCGTCCTCCATGCGCGCCATGATGATGGCGTAGCGCGCGCCCTCGGCGCCGGTGATGAACCACTTGTGGCCGTTGATCACGTAGTCGTCACCGTCGCGCACGGCCGTGGTCTGCAGCATCGAGGGGTCGGCCCCCGCGCCGGGCGCGGGCTCGGTCATGGCAAAGCAGGAGCGCCACTGGCCCGCCACCTGGCCGCGCAGCCAGCGCTCCTTCTGCGCGGGTGTGGCCACCTCCTCCATGAGGTGAATATTGCCCTCGTCGGGCGCGTGGATGTTGAGCGCCGTCGG
The DNA here is from genome assembly GCF_040732315.1 of Oryzisolibacter sp. LB2S. Lineage (NCBI taxonomy): Bacteria > Pseudomonadati > Pseudomonadota > Betaproteobacteria > Burkholderiales > Comamonadaceae > Alicycliphilus > Alicycliphilus soli. Next base: position 296,312 of record NZ_CP160388.1, on the reverse strand, counting down.
GCCCAGCCAGGAGTAGCCCGCCTCCTCGAACACCACCGCCTTCTCGACATGCGACAGACCCAGTCCGCCCATGGCGCGCGAGGCGTGCGGCGTGAGCAGGCCGGCCTCCCTGGCGCGCGCCACCAGCTCGTCGCGCAGTGCCTCGCCGGGGCCGTGGAGCGACTGGCGCGCGTCGCCCTCCAGCGGAATCACCTGCTCGGCGATGAATTGCCGCACCTTGTCGCGCAGCGCGCACAGTTCGGGCGAAAGGGAAAAGTCCATGCAGCACCTCGTGAATTCGGTCGGCCGGAACGCCCGGCACATTGCAGATAATATTGTCGGACAATATTGAAAGCAAGCACCCTGGCGCTGTGCTAACGTTCACCGTCCCGTACCGATCTGCCGCCCATGCCTTCCACGCCGCCCCCCGAACCCGCAGCCGAGCACCCCGAGTCCGCCGCCGACACGGTGTTTCACGGCATCGTGCAGGGGTTGGCCGAGCAGCGCCTCGTGCCGGGTCAGCGTCTGGTGGAGGTGGATCTGGCCGCACAGTTCGGCGTCAGCCGCGCCTCGGTGCGCGAGGCGCTGCAGCGGCTCGCCGCTCAGGGGCTGGTGGAGCTGTTTCGCAACAAGGGGGCTGCCATACGCACGCTGTCGGCGCAGGAGACGCTGGACGTGCTGGACGTGGCCGAGCGCATGACCGGCCTGCTCGCACGCAGCGCCGCGCGCGCCGTGGCCACGGGCGCGCCGCGCGCACCGATCGATGCGGCCCTGGCGCGCCTGCACGCGGCCGACGCCGCCGCGGATGCCGACGCCTTCGCCAGCGCGCGCCGCGGCATGTATCGCGCGCTGCTGGCCACCAGCGGCAGCCGCGAGCTGCGCCGCCTGCTGCCCTCGATTCACATGCCCATCGTCTATGCCCAGCATCGCCCCGCCACGCTGCAGCAGGTGCGCATGCGCGACTACCAGGCCATGTGCCAGGCCGTCCTGGCCGGAGACGAGGAGGCTGCCGACCGCGCGGGCATGGACCATGTGCGCCATGTGCGCACGGCCATCCTGTCCAGACTGCACGGCTGACGGCCGCGCTGCGTCACCGCGGTAGCACGGGCGTGCCCACCATGACCTACAACTGGATACGCGCGGCGGTCCGAGACACCGAGCAGTGGCTTAAGCTTCGCCCCAGCGAGCAAAAGGAGGTAGGTTTGATAGGCGATATTTCAGGCAGTTCAGCTGTTTCCGGCGAGGGATCGCCGCTGCGTGTGCGTTTCAAGTTCCTGCTGGGCGAGTTGGTACTCGGCGAGTGGCGCCCGACCTTCATACCTGTGGTGTTCGAGGGCTCTGAAGAACTGCCTGAGTGGCCCGCTCTGGATAGGCTGCCGCCGTCCAATGTGCCTCCGAATGTGGCGGGTTACCAGCTCAGGCGCACCTTCGTCACGCGCTTTCCACGAGGGGTATCACGCCAGGGGCCATGGCTATGCTACAGCCCGCGCCGGGAGTATCTCTATTTTGTGAGCCTTCGTGGCAGCTTCGATGAGTATCTGAAGCTCAGATCTCCCAAAAGCCGGCAGAATCTCAAACGCTCCGTCAAGAAATTCCTGGAAAAAAATCCGGAGGCTTTCAGGATCTACACCGAACCCGAGTCCATGGAAGAATTCCACCGAGACGCGGTGTCCATTTCCAGCCAGACCTATCAGACATTGATGCTGAAAGCGGGGTTGCCCGATTCGCCAGAATTCTTGCGCGCGATGCGCGAAAAAGCCTCAAAGGGCGAGGCCAGGGGCTATCTGCTGCGCACACAGGAAAAACCCATCGCATTTGCCTGGTGTACAGCCAAGGGAGATGCCATGACCTATCAGGTCATAGGCTATCTACCCGAGTATGCGGAATCGTCACCGGGAACCGTATTGCTATATTTGATTCTTCAAGACCTGTTTTCTCTTGAGAAATACCGCATGCTCGATTTTGGCCCTGGCAGCGCATTCTACAAAGAAGCCTTTGCCACAGGCAAACTGGAGTTCGCCGACAGCTATCTGCTGCACCCCACCCTGGAAAATCGATGGAAATTGTGGCTACTCTGGAAGACCGAGTGCTTTTCAACGGCAGTGGGCAGCATGCTGGATCGAATAGGCCTGAAGAAAAAAATCCGCCAGTGGATGCGCAAGAGCGCACAAAAACTGCGAACGGAATAACCCGGCACACCGGAGTCCAGCTGAACAGCGGGGTTGCGCAGGCACCCCATGTTCTGCAGGCCAGACAACTCATCGATAGCCATAAAACAGATTCGCAACACCTTGCTCAACAATACGCAAGCCCTTGCGAAGCGAACTGGCAGGCGGAACGGCAATACTTTCCCGGCGCGACGCGACGCGTGGCGGATGCGAAATATACCCCCCGGTTTCCACGCCGCTCATCTGCGCCAAGCCTGCGCATATTTTTTCAAAACGGCGTCTCACTATCTTGTTTATTCGCGACCGGTCCCTGCTCATCAACTCGAAGCTGTGCGAAACCATGGTAAAGCAATCCATACCCTTGTCTCGTGCATGACGCAATGCGGATAGCATTTCCGCAGATGACAGAGCGGTTACTTGAGCGTGCCGCAAGCGATTGACACCGTCGGAAATACAACCGATCGGCACCTCGATCACACCGCAATGCTCGACAGGCGCTTGAATGTCCGATGACAGGCCAATATCGCACAGCGATGACGCAATGCCCGGGCAATGACTCGAGTCATAGCGCATGCCCAGCATTGAGAGCGATCGCAAGGTATCGTCATTTGCTCCATAGCTTCCCGCACGGAATGCGACAGGCTCGGGTGCGCCTGCGGAGACCAGGACATTCTTTGCATAGTCGAGCAACGCACATTGTTCGTCGACGGTGAAGTCCCTCATATTGTTTCCGACGCGCTCGCCCAAGGGGTTCCTGGATCCAGCAAGCGACAACCACTCAGTATGGAGATGCAGTTGCACATCATGACCTCGCGCCACAATTGGACGGACGACATCTTCTATGGCGGCAACACCCCAGATGAGTTCGGGCATAGGATCGACGAAGAACACCGCCTTCAATCCATGGTGATCCAGCACATCCATCTGGTATTCAACCCCGGCTGCCCCATGTGGAGTTACGCAATTGATGGATCGGATGAAATCTATTTCGTGTGTAGTCGCCCCAAAACGACGAGCAAATCCGAAGTCATACTCAACATCAACGGTGATATAGCAAGTTGTCATCTTTGACCAGTCCTGGACGCATCGCAATGGTGGGAGAGATCTGCATGCCATTGGGCCTGTCGCCACCGGCTTGTTGATTTTTCAGGATGGAGCATCTTAGCCCGATGAAGCTCGACCAGCGCCGCGCGGCGGCGCGGTAAAAATCCGTCCTTTGGCAACAAGACTGCGCACGCCTATTCTCAGGTGCAGCCATCCAATCGACAAAGTAACCGCGGATACAGAGTGAACGCCCTCCGCACCGTTGAGCGGGACAATGAGATCAACGCCCGCCTTGGCGTACTGGCAAAGCCTGCAAACCCAAGCGTCGCATACCCAATGCACCAAGCAACATTCCCGAGGTCTTGCTGAACACCAGGGCATTGAAACGGTAGCCCAGGTTCTTGAATGCAGCCATCGACGGCACATTGGTGGCGCGCACATGGGTCACGAGGCGCTTCAGCCCTCGCTCACGCAGGACTTGCTCGGTGGCCGCAATCAGCAGCTGCGCCGCGCCGCGGCGGCGAAACTCCGGCCAAGTGTGCAGGAAGCCGAGGAAGCTGTCGCCCTCGGCCAGATGCAGAGTGAGCTTGGGGTCATCCACTTCACAGGCCGGACTCGTCTCTATGTTGAGCTGAGCCACCACGGCGTCGCCGCACAGCAGGGCATGCAAGCTGGCACCGCGTCGCACCAGCTGCTCCGGCCCGGCCCCCGACTGAGCCCCCAACTGCGCCCGCACGCCCGGCTCAAGTGCTGCCACGTCGGCCGGGGTGCGCAACTCCACGTAGCGCCAGTCGGGTGGCAAGGCAGGCACGACGCCCGGCACCAGGGTCTTGGCGGCGAAGCGGAAAACCTCGGCTCCGGTCAAGGACTTGAAGCCAAAGAACAAGGCGGCCGTGCCCCCCCCCGGTCCGAGAAGAAATGACAGCTTCTGATTCATGCGTTCAAGGATGATCAAGGAAATCGTCCCGGCGCAAGCCGCTCAACGCGACATGTCCAGACGAGCATCCCAGCCGCGCAGGGCCTTGCCAGCAACCCAGGCCAGCAGCCCGCCGAACAGACCGGGCCGGAACGCTATGACATCGTATAGCAGGGACGCATCCTGTGCGCCCCAGCGTTGCTTGTAGCCAGAGTCCCCCTGCCCCCAGTCGAACAGGCGCTTGCGACGGGCGATTGCATCGCGCAACACCTCGTAGGTCAGGACGGAGCCGGGGCTGTGACTCTTCCATTGTTCGTCATAGGAGTTGGCCAGAACGTACAGCGCCGTGTCGGTTTCCACATGGGCCGAGAACGCTACCGGCTGCTCACCGCAGTACAGCACCCAGCACACGGAGCGGGCATGAGGGTCGGGCTCCCGACCCATCTGAGTCCAGAAACACTGATTTGCCGAACCCATGAACTTGAGATCGCCGCCCTTCCTGGCCAGCCAGGAGCGTGACTCGATGCCCGCCAGGATGTCTAGCAGCGCCTGATCATCGCCGCTCAGCTCGTGGCGCTCGCAGCGCACCTCGCCCATCGTCCGGGTCAGGCGCCTGCGCGAGTATTCGATATGCTTGAGCAGGGAATCGCTGCACTTTTGCTTGAGGGCATCAAGTCCTGCGGACAGATCGAGCTCGAACACCGCGCCGGTCGCCTTGGCCCGATAGCGCCAACCCGCGGCCACCAGCTGGCGCAGCACGGCGTGCATGGCGTCGTCCCGGCTGGAAATCGGCCCGAAGCGCAGCACCGCCCCCGGCGGTCTACGGGCCAGCGCATGCCCTAGGGCGCCAGCCACGTCCATGGCCCCTACGGGCTGCGCCGCCAGACGAAGGCTGCGAAACGGCCAGTAGTACCCGGCCAGGGAGTCGATGCGGAAGCAGGCGATCTGCTGCCGTGCGAATGGGATCAGGGCCTGCGACTGGCCGTTGCGCCGCAGGCGTACATAGCGCAAGGGCCCACTCCAGCCGCGTCCCGGCAGAAAGGCCTGGGCCCAGGCCCGCAGGGCGTGGGGTGTGCAGAATGCCTGATCACCGCTCGCATGGCCGTGAAGAGGGGTGTCCTTTTCCTGGGCCAGGACATCGTCAGTGACAATGTCGCAGACCCATGTGCTTTCCATCGACGGTTTCAAACCCACTCCCATTCCTTTTGCGGTCGGAACGCAGCCGTTGCAGCGCCGTTCCGATGGAACGTTTCATATTGTCATGGCGGGGGTAAACCAGCACGCCAGCTTCGACCGACCGATGCACCTTTTGCGCGACGATCCTACCAGTGTACCGATGGGAATCCGCAATCTGAATTGCCTCGCGCGCTGCCATTCTGTCCAAACTGCACGGCTGACGGCGGCCGGCGCGGGCCTGAGACAATCCCTCCCCATGCTCCACTACCTCACCATCCCCGTCACCGCCTTCCAGCAGAATTGCTCCCTCGTCTGGTGCGACCAGACCATGGAGGCCGCCGTCATCGACCCGGGCGGAGACCTGGATCGGCTGCTCGCCGAGGTGCAGCGCCTGGGCCTCTCGCTCAAGGCGATCTGGCTCACGCACGCGCACATCGACCATGCGGGCGGCACGGGCGAGCTGGCCGAGCGCCTGAAGCTGCCCGTCATCGGCCCGCACGAGGGCGACCAGTTCTGGATCGACGGCCTGCCGCAGCAAAGCGCGATGTTCGGCTTTCCGCCCGCGCTGGCGTTTGCGCCCACGCGCTGGCTGCATGACGGCGATCAGGTCACGATTGGCCGCGAGGCCCTGAACGTGCGCCACTGCCCGGGCCACACTCCCGGCCATGTGGTGTTCCACGCGCCGCAGATCGACCGCTGCTTCGTGGGTGACGTGCTGTTCGCGGGCAGCATAGGCCGCACGGACTTTCCGCAGGGCAACCACCAGCAGCTCATCGACAGCATCACCGGCCGCCTGTGGCCCATGGGCGACCAGACGGTATTCATTCCCGGCCACGGCCCCGAGAGCACCTTCGGGCGCGAGCGGCGCAGCAATCCCTATGTGGGCGGCACCTGAGGCCACGCTTTATTTTTGATAGCTTATCGCGCTTTCCCAGCAAGGGACAGGAGGCATTTTGACCAATGAATGGTCAGCGCCCCAAGTCCTTGGCGCTGACCCCGGCGATGCCCCAGTTTTCCTTGGGCACGTCGTGGATCCAGACGCGCACATTGGCCTGCGGCGCGCCCACGGCCTCGACGAGGGCCTGGGTGACCTTTTCGATGACGGCCTTTTTCTGCTCCTCGGTGCGGCCTTCGAGCATGTAGATCTGTGCAAATGGCATGGTGTCTCGCGGTGGTAGTCAAAAGGTTCAGCCGGCCTTGAGGCCCAGCCTGCGGATCAGCTCGCCCCAGCGGTGGCTCTCGGCGGCCATGAAGTCGGCAAACTGCTGCGGCGTGGTCACGCGCAGGTTGGCCGAGATGTTGTCGAAGGCGATCTGCGCCTCGGGCAGGTTGGCGCCTGCTGCCCAGGCGTCGTGCAGCCTGTTGACGATGGCGGGCGGCGTGCCGGCCGGCGCGATCAGTCCAAACCAGGTCTCTACCGCAAAGCCGGGGTAACCCGCTTCGGCCACGGTGGGCACGTCGGGCAGGGCCTTGGCGCGCTGCGGCGAGGTCACGGCAATCGCCTTGAGCCTGCCGGCGCGCACATGCTGCAGGGTGGTGGCGAGCGAGCTTTCCATGCTCATCATCACCGTGCCCGAGAGCAGATCGGGCACGATCTGGCTCGAGCCCTTGTAGGGCACGCTGGTCAGCTGTATGCCGGCCACGGATTGCAGCAGCTCGGCCGCCAGATGGTTGCTGGTGCCCACGCCCGATGTCGCGTAGCTGAGTTTGCCGGGATTGGCCTTGGCGTAGGCCACCATGCCCTGGAGGTCGGTAAACGGCGCACTGGGGTGCACGACCAGCGCGCAGGGCGTGGTACCGACGAGCGAGATCGGCACCAGATCCTTCTCGACGTTGAACGGCAGGCTGGCGTAGAGGTGCGGCGCAATCGCCAGGCTGCTGATGGCCGACAGGCCTATGGTGTAGCCGTCGGGCGCGGCCTTGGCCACGGCGTCGGTGCCGATGTTGCCGCCCGCGCCGGCCTTGTTCTCGACCACAAACTGCTGGCCCAGCCGGTCGCCCATGGCCTTGGCTGCCGTGCGGCCCATGATGTCGGTGGGCCCGCCTGGCGGGAAGGGCACGACCAGGCGCACCGGCCGGGTCGGGTAGGCGGCCTGTGCCCTGGCTGCGCCAGGCAGGCCGGCGCCGAGCGCGGCCAGCACGCCGGCGGCCATGAAATCACGTCGCTGCATGCCTGTCTCCTCTGCCGTTGATCACGCAAAGCGCAGGCCCACGCTGCCCATGCCCTGCACGCGCAGGCAGACGTTGTCGCCCGCTGCCACGGACACGGCCTCGGTGGCGCCGCCCGAGAGGATCAGCGTGCCGGCCGGAATCTCCTGGCCCCTGCGGCCCAGGTGGTTGGCCAGCGCGGCAATGGCCGCGGCCGGGTGGCCGAGCACGGCAGCGCCCGCGCCCAGGGCCACGGGCTGGCCGCTCTTCTCGAGCACCAGGCCCACGGTGCGCAGGTCCACGTCCTGCGGGCGCAGCGCGCGGCCACCGACGACGAAACGCGCGGCCGAGGTGTTGTCGGCCACCACGCTCTTGAGGTCGAACTTGAAGTCGCGGTAGCGGCTGTCGATGACCTCGATGCCGGGCAGCACATAGTCGGTGGCGGCCAGCACGGCGCCGATGTGGCAGCCCGGGCCCTTGAGCGCGGTCTTGAGCACGAAGGCGATCTCGGGCTCGACCTTGGGGTGGATGAGCTCGCTGGTCTGGATGGTCGCGCCCTCGGGCACGACGAACTCGTCGACGAGAAAGCCGAACACCGGGTCGGTCACGCCCATCTGCTGCATCTTGGCGTGTGAGGTCAGGCCAGCCTTCAGGCCCACGATGCGCGCGCCGCGCGCGAGCTTGCGCTGCAGGATGGCGTCCTGGATGGCGTAGGCGTCATCCCAGTCCATGTCGGGATGGTCGTCGGTGATCTTGGGCGTGTCCCGCGCCTCGAGCTGGCAGGACTCCAGATGCTCGGCGAGCTGGGCGATGGTGGAAGGGTTCAGTGCCATGTTGTTCTCCGATTCAAGCCACGTTCAGCCCACGCGCACGCGCCATGGTGATGGCCGTGTCTTCGATCATGTCCTCCTGGCCGCCGACCATGCCGCGCCGGCCCAGCTCCAGCAGCAGCTCGCGCGCGGGCACGCCGTACTTCTTCTCGGCGCGCTTGGCAAACAGCAGGAAGCTGCCGTACACCCCGGCGTAGCCCAGGGTGAGCGCGTCGCGGTCGATGCGAATCGGGAAGTCCATCAGCGGCACCACCAGGTCCTCGGCCACGTCCTGGATCTTCCAGACATCCACGCCGGTTTGAATGCCCATGCGGTCGAGCACGGCCACCAGCACCTCCATGGGCGTGTTGCCCGCGCCCGCGCCCAGGCCCGCGGCCGCGGCGTCGATGCGGTTGGCGCCGGCCTCAATCGCCGCCACGCTGTTGGCCACGCCCATGGCCAGGTTGTGGTGGCCATGAAAGCCCAGCTCCGTCTCGGGCTTGAGCGCTGCACGCACGGCGGCGATGCGCTCCTTGACCTGGTCGGGCAGCAGGTAGCCGGCCGAGTCGGTGACGTAGATGCAGTTGGCGCCGTAGCCTTCCATCAGCTTGGCCTGTTTCACCAGGCCCTCGGCGTTGTTCATGTGCGCCATCATGAGGAAGCCGACGGTGTCCATGTTCAGCTTGCGGGCCATGGTGATGTGCTGCTCGGAGACGTCCGCCTCGGTGCAGTGCGTGGCCACGCGGATGGTGGCGACGCCGAGCTCGTGGGCCATCTTGAGGTGATCCACGGTGCCTATGCCCGGCAGCAGCAGGGCCGAGACCTTGGCCTGCTTCATCAGCGGAATCACGGCGCCCAGGTATTCCTCGTCGCTGTGGGCCGGAAAGCCGTAGTTGACCGAGCTGCCGCCCAGGCCGTCGCCGTGGGTGACCTCGATCAGCGGCATGCCCGCTTGGTCGAGGCCCTGGGCCACGGACTTCATTTGCTCGAGCGTCATGAGGTGGCGCTTGGGGTGCATGCCGTCGCGCAGCGTCATGTCGTGCAGGGTGATTGTCTTTGTCATGGTGTGTGTCCTTGCTCAGGCGGCTTGCAGGGTGAGCTTGCCGGCGAGGATTTCCTCGGCAAACATCTCGGCGGTGCGGGCGGCGGCGGCCGTCATGATGTCCAGGTTGCCGGCGTACTTGGGCAGGTAGTCGCCCAGGCCTTCGACCTCCAGGTACACGCTGACGCGCTGGCCGTCGAACACCGGGCCGTTGACGAGTTTGTAGCCGGGCACGTATTTCTGCACCTCACGCAGCATGGCGTGAATGCTCTCGGTGATGGCGGCCTGGTCGGGCTCGCCCTCGACCAGGCAGTGCACGGTGTCGCGCATGATGAGCGGGGGCTCGGCCGGGTTGATGATGATGATGGCCTTGCCCTTTTTGGCGCCGCCCACGCGCTCGATGGCGCCGGCCGTGGTGCGGGTGAATTCGTCGATGTTCTTCCTGGTGCCGGGGCCGGCCGAGCGGCTCGATACCGTGGCGACGATTTCGGCGTAGGAGACGGCCTGCACGCGCGAGACGGCCGCCACCATAGGGATCGTGGCCTGGCCGCCGCAGGTGACCATGTTGACGTTCATCTCGCGCCGGCCCACATGTTCGGGCAGGTTCACCGGCGGCACGCAGTAGGGGCCGATGGCCGCGGGCGTGAGGTCGATCATCATCGCGCCCTGTTCGTTGACCTTGCGCGAGTTCTCGGCGTGCACGTAGGCGCTGGTGGCGTCGAAGACGATTTGCACGCCGTCCGCCTTCATGTGGGGCACGAGGCCGTCCACGCCTTCATGCGTGGTCTTGATGCCCATCTCGCGCGCGCGCTTCAAGCCATCCGACTCGGGGTCTATGCCCACCATCCATACGGGCTCGAGCACGGGGCTTCTCTGCAGCTTGGCCAAGAGGTCGGTGCCGATGTTGCCCGGGCCTATCAGGGCGCATTTGATCTTCTTGCTCATGCAAACTCCTTCATGATCTGTTCACCTCCCTCTCCCGCTGGCGGGAGAGGGTTGGGGTGAGGGTGTTGGTCACAGCCGGGTGCCCCCTCACCCCTGCCCTCTCCCCCAAGGGGGCGAGGGAGCAAATTCATACAAAACGCACCGAGCAGCCGCCGATGCCGCCGATGGTCACGCGCAGGTTGTCGCCGGCCTTGACCGGCACCATGATTCCGAGCGAGCCCGAGAGCACGACCTCGCCGGCCTCCAGCGCAATGCCCAGCGCGCCCAGCGTGTTGGCCAGCCAGGCCACGGCATTGGCCGGGTGACCCAGGGCGGCGGCGCCCGCGCCGGTGGCGACGATGTCGCCGTTCTTCTCCAGCACCATGCCGCAGGTGCCAAGGTCCACGTCGCGCGGGTCCACCAGGCGGTCGCCGAGCACGAACACGCCGCAGCTGGCGTTGTCGGCCACGGTGTCCTGGATCTTGATCTTCCAGTCGCGGATGCGCGAATCGACGATCTCGAAGCAGGCCATCACGCCCTCGGTGGCGGCGAGCACGTCGGCGGCGGTGACGCCCGGGCCCTTGAGGGTTTTCTTCAGCACGAAGGCGATCTCGCCCTCGGCCTTGGGCTGGATCAGTGTGTCCGCGGGGATGGCCTGGCCCTCGTTGTAGACCATGCCATCGGTGAGCCAGCCGAAGTCGGGCTGGAACACGCCGAGCATGTCCATCACGGCCTGGCTGGTGACGCCGATCTTCTTGCCCACGACCTTTTCGCCGGCGGCCAGGCGGCGCGCGAGCATGCGCTGCTGGATGGCGTAGGCGTCCTCTATGGTGATGCCGGGGTGGCGGTTGGTCAGGGGCTCGAGCATGCGTCGCTGCGTCAGCGCCTCGTAGAGCTCGGCGCCCAGTTGGTCGATTTGCGTGTGTTCCATGTTTACTATGCTTTCAATAGCTGACCGCGCTTGCCCCGCAAGCGCTTGAGGCCGATTAGGCCTAAAACTTCACCATCACATTGCGCAGCTCGGTGTAGAACTCCAGCGAGTGCACGCCGCCCTCGCGGCCTATGCCGGATTGCTTGGAGCCGCCGAACGGCGTACGCAGGTCGCGCAGGAACCAGGCGTTGATCCAGCACAGGCCGACCTCGATCTGATGCGCCAGGCGGTTGGCGCGGCCGATGTCCTGCGTGAAGACGGCCGTGGCCAGGCCGTAGCGGTTGGCGTTGACCTTGGAGAGCACCTCCTCCTCGCTGTCGAACGGGCTGATGTGGCAGCAGGGGCCGAAGATTTCTTCCGTCACCACGGTGGCGGTCTCGGGCAGGCCGGTCCAGATGGTGGGCTGGATCCAGGAGCCGTCCTGAAGCTGCTCGGGCATGTCGGGGATGCCGCCGCCGGTGACAATCTGCGCGCCCTCGTCCTTGGCGGTCTTGTACAGGCCCAGCACCTTGGCCTGGTGCTTCTTGCTGATCAGCGGGCCGATCTTGGTGTCCTTGTCGAACGGGTCGCCGGGCTTCATGGCCTCTGCACGCTCCTTCAAGGCAGCGACCACCTTCTCGAAGATCGGGCGCTCGACGTAGACGCGCTCGGTGCCCAGGCAGACTTGGCCGGCGTTCTCGAAGCACGAGCGCGTGAGCGTGTCTATCGTCACCTGGAAGTCGCAGTCGGCAAACACCACGGCGGCGTTCTTGCCGCCCATCTCCAGCGACACGGGGCGCACGCCGTCGGCGGCGGCCTTCATGATGGCGCTGCCGGTGCGCGTTTCGCCGGTGAAGGTCACGCCGTTCACACCAGGGTGCCTGGTGAGGAATTCACCCGCCGAGCCCGGGCCAAAGCCATGCACGACGTTGTACACCCCCCGGGGCATGCCGACTGCGTTCATGACTTCGCCTAGCAGCGTGGCCGTGGCCGGGGTTTCCTCGCTGGGCTTGACGACCACGGTGTTGCCGCAGGCCAGCGCCGGGCCGACCTTCCACGTCATGAGCAAGAGCGGCAGGTTCCAGGGGCAGACCACGGCAATCACGCCGCGCGGCACGCGCACGCCGTAGGAAAGCGCCGTCTTGCCGTCGGGCGTGCGCATGTTGAACGACTCGGTGGCCGTGCTCTTGATGGTGTCGATGAAGATCTGGAAATTGGCCGCGCCGCGCGGAATGTCCACGTGCGAGGCCAGGTGGTGGGGCTTGCCGGTGTCGGCAATCTCGGCCTGCAGGAAGTCGTCGAAGCGCCGGTTGATCTCGAGCGCCACGGCGTCCAGCAGCTTGCAGCGCTGGACCACCGACAGCCGGCCCCAGTCGCCCTTGAGCGCGGCGCGCGCCGCAGTCACGGCCGCATCGACCTCGGCCTGGCCGGCCTCGTGTATGCGGCCGATGACCTGGCCGTTGACGGGGTTGATGTTGTCGAACGTCTTGCCGCTGGTGTTGCGAACATATTCGCCGTTGATGAAGTTGAGAAACTCTTTCATGTCATTGCTTTGCTGTGGAAATGTTGAACACCTGTGCGGCCTGCGGACGACTTGAAGGCGACTTGAAGACGACTTGCAGTCGGCTTAAGGCGACGCTGAATAAGTCACCGCGACGGCGCGCGCCCTGATGTGGGATGGGATGCAAGGCGCAAACCGCAGCCATAGCCAGCGCTATGGCGAGGATTTGCAACGCAGCAGACAGCCCACAGCAGGGATGCGCGGCACGCGAGGGACTTGTTCAGCGTTGCCTTAAAACGCCTTGACGAGCGAGAAGCGCAGCAGCGAGCCCTTGGACTCGGGGCCGGTGCCGGCCTTGGCGCTCACCTCCTTGTACAGCGCGCCCTTGAGGAACAGGCCCGCGCCCGGCACGGGGTAGACCAGCTCGGCGCCCACGGCGTGGCGCGCGGACTTGTGGGTGCTGGCGCCCGCGCCGCTGTCGTTCGTGGTCTGCCACTGGCTGTAGCCGACGAGGCCGGCCGAGACGGCGCCGAAGGACTTGCCCAGGCTCCACTCCACGGTCAGCTGGTCGCCGGGGCGACGGCCCGCGTCGTTTCTGCCGTTGAACTCATAGCGCGCCAGGGCCGCGCCGGAGATGGTCTTGGCGCCGTCGAAGTAGTACGTCAGCCCGCCCGTGAGCATGGTGCTCTTGAAGCCCTTGCCGGGCGAGGCTGGGGAGCTGGTGCTGGCGTTGTCCAGCCACAGGCCGGCGGCCGCCACGGCGTCCCACTGCGGGCCGTGCCAGCCGAGCACCAGGGGGCCGAGGTAGATGTCGCCCACGCCGCTGCGCGAGTCGGAAATGCCGGCGGCGTTGATGGTCAGCGAGGTGCGCAGCACGGGCACGATGGCCTCCACGCCATAGTCGGCCCCCAGCAGCTTGTGCCCGGTCATCCAGACGAAGCGGTTGGCCAGGGCCGTGACGGTGCCGCGGTTGTGGCCGGGCAGGTTGCTGCTGGTGCCAGGGGCGCGGAAGTCGTCGATCTGGTAGTTCACCAGATAGCCCAGGTAGTACATGCCCGGTGGCGGCACGCTGGCCGCCTGCAGGCCTTCGACGCCGGCGACGTAGTGGCCCTCGGCCTGGGCGCCGCCTGCGGCCCACAGCCCGCACAGGGCGAGCGCCGCAGCGGCGATGGAGGTTTTCTTCATGGTTTGTCTCTCTATGCAATTTGTGATTTGTGAACGGCTCAACTGTCCAGGCCCAGCGCGTCAATGGCCGCGCGGGCGCAAAGCTCGTCCTGCTCGGCGCTGCCGCCCGAGACGCCGATGCCGCCAATCAGCACCCCGCCCTCGCGCAGCGGCAGGCCGCCGCCGAAGACGACGTTGCGCGGGCGCTGGGGCATGCCTAAGCGCAGCGCCTCGTCGCCCTGCAGGATGCCGGCCCACTGCGAGGTGGCAAAGCCAAAGCCGGCCGCGGTGTAGGCCTTGTCGATGGCGATGTCCACCGAGTGCAGAAAGGCCCCGGGCATGCGCAGAAAGGCCGCGAGCACGCCCGAGGCGTCGGTCACGGCAACATTGACGCGTATGCCCAGCTCACCGGCTCGGGCCACGGCCGCCGCCACGGCGGCGAGCGCCGCTTCGGCGGTGATGGCGCGTTGTTCGACGCTGTGTTGTGCCCTGTGTTGCGACATGTGCGCGCCTCAGGTCACCACGCTCAGGAAGGCGTCGTTGAGCTTGCGGTCGTGGTAGAAGATGCCGCGGCCCACCTCTTCCCAGCTCCAGGTGATGGGCTCCATGTCGGGGTAATGGTCGTAGCCGCCGGCAAAGGTCTCCAGGCGGTTGCCCGAGGGATCGAAGAAGTAGATGGTGGTGCCGTTGGTGATGCCGTGGCGCGTGGGGCCGATGTCGATGGAGACACGGTTCTTGCTCATGATGTCGGCCGCGCGCAGCACCTGCTCCCAGCTGCCGAGCTGGAACGACACATGGTGCAGCTTGTCGGCCTCGGCGTGGCGCACGATGGCGATGTCATGCGCCTTGGCGCTGCAGGTCAGCCACACGCCCAGGTCGGTCTGGCCGTCCTCGAGCTTGACGCGCTCGACCAGCGTGAAGCCCAGCACCTTGGTGAACAGGTCGGTCGCGCCATCCAGGTCGGTGCCGTAGATCAGCGCATGGTCCATGCGGATGGGAGTGATGCCGGGCTGGTCGATGATGTCCATGTCCGGGCTGTTCGTGCCCACGGCGCTGCCGACGGCGGTTTTCTCGGCGTAGAGCTCGATGGCGTGGCCCGTGGGGATCCGAAAGCGCACGCGCTCGCCCGTCTCCAGCAGGTCACCGGCGGGGATGCGCTCGGTGGCCACGCCGTATTCCTTGAGGCGGCGCTCGAAGTTGTCCAGCGTGGCCTTGTCCAGCACCTTGTAGCCGAAGAAGTCCATGCCGGCCTGATCGGCCTGGCGCAGGATGATGCTGTGGTGGTCCCGCTCGGCACGGGTCTTGAAGTAGGCGCGGCCCTGGGCATCGCGGCCCATGGGCTTCAAGCCCATTACTTCGGTGTACCACTTGACCGATTCTTCCAGGTCAAGCACGCGGATCTGGGCGTGGCCAGGTCGCAGAACGCCAGTCATTGCCATGGGGAGTCTCCTTTTGTTTCAGGGTTGGGGTGATGGATGTGGGGTGGTGTGCGCCGCTGCCTCGGCTGCGGGGCGGCAGACGTTCTTCTTCATCGCGCCTATGACGTGCAGGCGCAGGTCGCTGGTGGGTTTGATTCGGCAGGACAGCACGCAGCCGCTTGACTCCTCTTCGGCGCTCACATGGGCGCGACTCATCACGCGGCGCGTGTATTCGCCTTCGAGCACCTGCACCTTGCACACGCCGCAGCCGCCCTGGCGGCAGCCCACGGGTATGCCCTTCTTGCCCAGGGCCTCCATGCCTTCGAGCACGGTGCGCTGGTCGAGACAGCGGTAGCTCTCGCCGGTGTCGGCAATGGTGATGGTGTGGTAGGCCATGGCGCTGCGTCAGCCTCGTCAGATCTTCTTGAACAGCGGGCTGCGCACCTGCTGCGCGTCGGCGGCCGAGATGAATTTCTCGGTGTAGATGTCGCGCTCGAACAGCCGGCCCTGCATCAGCGTGGTGATGCAGGCGTCGATCATCAGCGGCGGGCCGCACAGATAGGCCTTGTGGCCGCGGAAGTCGTTGCTGAAATGTGCCTTGGCGGCCTCGTGCACGAAGCCGCGCGCGCCGTCCCAGTCGCTGCCCTCGGGCTCGTCGGACAGGGCGGCCACGTAGGTGAAATGCGGGTGCTGCTGCGCGAGCCGCACGAACTCGTCGTGGTGGTAGAGCTCGCTCCGATTGCGCGCGCCGTTGACCAGGGTGATGGGCCTGTCCTCGCCCGCTGCCAGCAGCTCCAGCACCATGGAGCGCGGGCTCGACAAGCCCGAGCCGCCGGCCAGGAACAGGTAGCCCAGGTTCTCCTTGGCGTGGGCGCTGGCGCGGATGAAGAAGCGCCCGTAGGGGCCGGTGACCTTGACGGCGTCGCCGGCCTGGAGCCTGTCGTGCACCCAGGCCGTGCCCATGCCGCCGGGCACGCGGCGGATGTTGAGCTCGATCTCGCGGCTCTCGCCCGGCGCGCTGGCGATGGAGAAGGCGCGCGTGCCCTCGCCCGGCACATGCAGGTTGATGTACTGCCCGGCCTGGAAGGTGATGGGCGCGTCGAGCGCGATCCACACGCCCTTGATGGTGGGCGTGAGGTCTTCGATGCGCGTGACGCGGCCCGCGTAGTCCTGCACCTGCAGGTTGAGCGCATCGGGCTCCTCGTCGATCTCGGCCTCGACGACGACATCGGACTCCAGCGTGGCGCAGCAGGCCAGGCACAGGCCCTCGTCGCGCTCGTAGTCCATCAGGGCAAAGCCGCTGGCCTCGCCATGCTCGATCTCGCCGTCGCTGACCTGGACCTTGCATGTGCCGCACAGGCCATGGCCGCAGGCATGGGGCAGGTAGATGCCGGCGCGCAGCGCGGCGTCCAGAATGGTCTGGCCTTCCTCGACGTCTATGGTCTGGCCCAGCGGTTCAATGGTGAGCTGGTGGCTCATGGCTTGTCTCACTAACTATAAAAACTAGAGCTGCTTGCGCTTTATGGATAACGCTTCGACCTCTTTTTTCCCTCTCCCGCTGGCGGGAGAGGGGGTGACGGGGCGCGTCAGAAGCAGGAGCCCTGCAGCCCCGTCAACCCCGGCGTGCGAAAGCGGATCACGCTCTTGTGGCCTATGCCGTGGTCGGCCAGGCTCTTGTCCATGTCGGGCGTGAAGGGCTTGCCGGACATGAACCACTCGGCCTTGTCCCAGTCGATCTGCGCAAACTCGGGATGCGCGCCGAACATGCCGGGCAGCGCGCCCTGGACCAGCTCGCCAAATTTCATGGTCGGCGGCATGGGGGCGCAGAACGGGGCGCAGAACATCTTGTGGTCTTCCCAGGCGATGTAGAGCAGCGGCGCCGGGAACTTGTCCACCGTGTCTTTCTGCGCGAACTCGTAGGGGGCTATGGATTTGACGGCCATGGCTGTGTCTCCTGTGCTGTTAGTTGCTCGTGGCCTGGGCACGCCAGGCCTCGAAGTTCTTCTTGTCCTCGGAATCGGCATAGTCGAGGTTGTCGCGGCCGAACTCCATCTTGTAGTAGCGCAGCACCTCCATCAGCGGGTCGAAGTCGGGCTTGCTCGGGTCCACGTCCGCGGGGAAGCAGTTGCCCTGGTAGATCTGGTGCACGGGCAGCCAGCTCTGTGCGTACTTCTCGGGCTCGTTGTCGAAGATGTGCTTGCAGCCGTCGGAGCAGCAGTGGTACTTCATGCCCTTGTACTCGCTCTCGCGGTAGGCAATCTTGGTCGGGTCGTCCGGCTCGGTGAAGAACATCGGCACCTGGCACACCTGGCACAGCATGGGCAGCGTGCCGTTGTAGAAGCGCCGGCCCTCGGCCTGCTCCTTGGCGTAGTGCGTCCACAGCGGGCGGTAGTACTTGTCGAAGGTCTCGGGGTACTTGGCCGAGAGCCACTCCATGTCCTTCTCGCTCGGCGCCCAGGTGTGGAAGGGGGCGGCGGCGCCGTAGTTGTAGAACACGTTCCAGGCCTGGTGCGACAGGTGATCCTTGTCCTTGCAGGCCTGTTCCCAGCCCTTGGGCACCTTGATGCCGTAGCGCGCCAGGTCGTTGAACAGGGCCGCACCGTTCTGCTCGGCGTAGACCTCCCAGGCCTCCTTCCAGCTCATCACGCGCTTGGGCAGCATGTAGTCCATCATCATGGCCACCAGGGTCAGCACGCGGTAGCCGCGCCAGAACCACTTGTCGAGCCAGGCCTGCACGATGGGCAGATTGTCCGGGTCTTGTTCCAGGATGAACTTGATGATCTCCAGCCCCAGCGTCATGTGGCGCGACTCGTCGCTCTGCGCCGAGAAACCGAACGCCATGGCGCCCATGTCGCCGTTGTAGGCCGCGCCCGAGATGAAGGGCACGAACAGCAGGTTGGTGAGCACGTATTCGAACGCAAAGCCGATGGCCACGATGAACTCGAACGGCCCGGCGCTCACGGCGTCGTCAAAGAAGCTCTTGGGCACCGACAGGTACCACACGCGGTCGTGCTGGTGGCGCCAGTTGGCAAAGCCGTTGTAGTGCTTGTTGTAGTTGGACAGGCTGTGGATCTGCGTCTGCGAATGGCGGATCTCGTCCAGGCTCTGCATCATGCAGGCCACGCGCGGGCCGGCGCCGGGGTACTGGCGGCCCACATGGGCAAAACCGCGGTGCGCCATGTATTCGAGCGGCGAGACGCCCGTCAGGAACAGCTTGAGCGCGTTGATGTAGCGCCCGTCCGTCACGCCCAGGTGACCGTTGTTCTGCGTGAAGGCGTCGATGATGGCGTAGAGCTTGCGCTCCTTCTCGGCCTGGTACTTCCAGTACGAGTCCATCGTCATGCGGAACGGGTCCTCGAACTTGTCCCAGTCATGGATCTTGATGCCCTCGTACTCCATGTACGGGAACACGTCCTTCACCGCCTGGTAGGTGGGCGTCCAGGCCAGGTCGCGCGTCATGAGGTTGTAGCGCTCTTTCAGGCCGAGCTTCTTGTTGGCTTTCATGTCCATGATGTGTCTCTCCTTGGGTCTTGCGCGGCGGATTACTGGTTCCAGGTGAGCGAGAACTCGTCGTCGGTTTCGTCGACGTTGCCGCTCATGGTGATGAGGTGCACCTGCATCTCCTGCAGGTCGAACTCGCGCCCGAGCTCTTCCTCGACGGTGGCCCGGCGCACCACCAGGCGGTGCGGCACGTCGATCTTCACCATGGCCGGCTGGTCGCTCACGATGGCGCCGGGGTTGTCGGCCAGGATGGCGTTGACGATGGCGCGCGAGTCTTCGTTCTTCTGGAATGCAATGAATACGTTGGACATCTGTGGGTCTCCTGATTCGGGGCGTTCACACAGTCAGGCCGGCCTTGGCCATGCGTGCATCGACGGCGGCCACGCTGCGCTCCAGGGCGGCTGCGCCATCGGCGCCCAGGGCCAGCTCGGCCACGGGGGCCAGGGCCTCCTGCACGCGGCCACGCCACTGTGCGTACCAGGTGCACAGCAGGTCACGGTTGGCGGGGCTCTCGGCGGCGGCGACCTTGATCACGGCGTCCACCCACTTGTTGGCGTCCTGGGCCCACTCGGCCTGGAAGCGCGTGAGCATGGACACCGTGGGGCCGGCCTTCTCGGTCAGCGCCTGGTCCACCTCCTTGTAGGCCAGGCCGAACAGCACGCCGTCGAGCACGACGTTCTGCGCCACGAACAGCTCGAACCAGTCCTTGAGCACCCAGCTGTCCTCGACCAGGCGGCGCAGGCCCTGCCAGGCGGGGGCATTGAGCCAGGCATGCTTGCCGGCCTCCAGGTCGGCGGGTGTGCCCAGCAGCAACCCCAGACGCGTGAGGTACTGCGCAATGCCCAGCTGGTCCATGCCCGCATACAGGCAGGGTTGGGTGATGGCCGTGCCGTAGCCGTAGGCGCATTGGAAGGCGCCATTCATGTTCGCGCCCCAGGCCACATGGCGCAGCGGCACGTAGAAGTCGATGGCCGTGCGGCGCGCGGCGTCGTCGTAGCTGTCGGCCAGGCCGCGCGACTCGACGAAGTCAAAGTCCGCCTCGGCCACCTCCTGCATGCGCGCGCGCGCCTGGGTGTAGGCGCCGTAGTAGAACTGGCGCGGATCCTTGAGCGCGTACCAGTCCTTCATCACCAGGCGGGTGCGGCTCGGGTCGAACAGCTCATGCTCCGGGTCCCAGGTGGGGCGGTAGTGGAAGTTGGCATCGGGCTGCACGTTCATCGTGCCCTCGATGTAGCGTGAGGCCGGCTTGTCCGCCCCCAGCCGCTCGGCAATGTGGTTGTAGGTCTGGCGCAGCGGCTCGATGCTGACGGTGCGCAGGTCGATTTGCATGGGGTCGTCTCCTGTGGTGGTCTATCTGAGGGAAGGGGGCAAGGGGGGAGTCAGGGCTCGTGGCGGAAATGCCGTTCGCGCGCGCTGCGCAGGCTCCAGTCCCATTCGTGCTCGGCACTGCCCTGCTCCTGCTCGGGCAGCGCGCCATGGGTGGGCTGCACGCCCTGGGTGGTGCAGAAGTCCTCGAACTGGGCGCGCGGCATCACCATCTCGACAAACAGGCCCGGCTCGCCCACGGCGAACTCGAACTCGACCATGCCGCTCGCGTGCTCCTGCACGATGCGGATGTAGCGGCGCTGGACATCCCAGCGGTCGTCGGAAGATTGGGGGGTGCTGCTCATGCCAACGCTGTTGCACAGGCCATGCCAAAAAACCGGAAGACCTCGGAAAATCTCGATAATTCATGGTTAATACCTAAGAATGTTGCCGGAACATCCGTGATTCCGAGATGAAAGACAACCGCTTATTCGCAGATATTGCAATGCAACATGATGATTTCATTCATTGAAAATCTGCAAAACTCATCATTTGATGAATTTCAGGATGGTGAAAGCCTTGCGATGATTCGCAACGTTCTCGATAATTTGGCTATGCCTGCCCTGCCCGCCCTGCCTTCGGACGCCGATCTGCGGCGCCAGATCCAGTTCTCCGCCGCCGACGGGCGCATCTGGCTGGCGGGCCAGCGCATGGTGCTGATGCATGCGGGCTCGCTGGGCATATTGCGCAGCGAGCTCATGCACACCCTGGGGCCCACGGCCGCGCGCCGGTTGATGATGCGCGTGGGCTACGCCTCGGGCGAGCGCGACGCGGCACTGGCACGCCAGCTGCGCCCGCAGGCCGATGCCTTTGCCATGTTCGGCGTGGGCCCGCAGCTGCACATGCTGCAGGGCGCCGTGCATGTGACGCCCGTGCAGCTGGAGATAGACCTTGCGGGCGGTCACTTTCACGGCATCTTCGACTGGCAGCATTCCTGGGAGGTGGAGACGCATCTGCGCGACTTTGGCCCGCAAGGTGAGCCCGTGTGCTGGACCCTGCTGGGCTATGCCTCGGGCTACACCAGCGCCTTCATGGGCCGGCCCGTGCTCTACAAGGAGGTGGCCTGCGCCGGCTGCGGCCAGGCGCATTGCCGCATCGAGGGCCGGCTGCTCGATGCCTGGCCCGATGCCGCCGAGCTCGCGCGCGACTACGCCCCCGACGCCCTGCCCGACCATGCCAGCCTCAGCCTCCTGCCGGCCTGGCCCGCACCGATGGCCGCCGAAGACCGCCCCGAGCCCCCGGCCGATGCGCTGGGCCCGCTGATCGGCCGCTCCGCCGGCTTTGCCGCCGCCACGGCCCTGCTGCGCAAGGCCGCGGCCACGCAGGTGACGGTGCTGCTCACGGGCGAGACGGGCGTGGGCAAGGAGCGCTTTGCGCGCGCGCTGCATGCGCTCAGCGCGCGCTCGACCAAGCCCTTCGTGGCCGTCAACTGCGCAGCGCTGCCCGGTGAGCTGGTCGAGTCCGAACTTTTCGGCACAGAAAAGGGCGCCTTCACCGGCGCCGACGCGGCGCGTGCCGGGCGCTTCGAGCGCGCCCACGGCGGCACGCTGTTCCTCGACGAGCTCGGCGAGTTGCCCCTGCCCGCGCAAGCCAAGCTGCTGCGCGTGTTGCAGGACGGGCAGATCGAGCGCCTGGGCGCCACGCAGCCGCGCCAGGTGGACGTGCGCCTGGTCTGCGCCACCCATGTGGACCTGATGGAGGCGGTGCGCGCCGGGCGCTTCAGACAGGACCTGTACTACCGCATCCACGTCTACCCGATACGCATTCCGCCACTGCGCGAGCGCCCGGACGACATCGAGCCCTTTGCGCGCCATCTGCTGGAGCGCTTTGCCCTTGCGCATGACAAGCACATCAGCGGGCTGACAGACCGCGCACTGCATGCACTGCGCAGCCACGCCTGGCCCGGCAATGTGCGCGAGCTGGAGAACCTGGTGGAGCGCAGCGTGATCCTGGCCGACGCGGGCGGCGCGGTAGATGTGGAGCATCTGTTCCCCGACAGCGCCCTCGCCGCACCCACGCACCAGCTGCAGCCCAGCGGGCGCCTGGGCCAGGTACAGGCACCCGCCTGCCACACGGGGCTGGTGGATCAGCTGCTGGCCCAGCCGCTCGATCTGGCGGCGCTGGAGGCTCAGCTCATCGAGGAGGCCGTGGCACGCCACCACGGCAACCTGGCCGCGGCCGCGCGCCTGCTGGGCCTGACGCGCCCGCAGCTGAGCTACCGCCTGAACAAGATCCGGGAGTTCTGATGGCCAAGCGTGCCCTGCTCCAGGCGCTGGACGACGACGCCCAGCCCATTGTGCGCACCCTCATCGAGCAGGCCTATGAGCGGCTGCGCGACGACATCATCGAAGGCCTGCTGCTGCCCGGCGAGAAGCTGCGCGTGGAGCACCTCAAGGACCGCTACGGCGTGGGCGCCGGCACGCTGCGCGAGGCGATCACCCGCCTGGCCAGCGATGCGCTGGTGGTAACCGAGGGGCAGCGCGGCTTTCGCGTCGCGCCGATCGCGCTCGAAGAGCTGGAGGACGTGACCAACCTGCGCGTGCAGATCGAGACTGAGGCGCTGCGCCGCTCCATCCGCGCCGGGGATGCGGCCTGGCGCGCCGCGCTGGAGCAGGCCTGGGCCGCGCTCTCGGCAGAGGAGCCCATCGCCCCCGAGCGGCGCAGCGCCTGGGAGCAGCTCAACCTGCGCTTTCACGAGGCGCTGCTGGGCGGCTGCGCATCGCCCTGGACGCTGCGCGTGCTGCGGCTGCTCACGCGCCACAGCGAACGCTACCGCAGCTACGCCATGCAGGTGCCGGGCAGCGTGCGCGACGTGCATGCCGAGCATCAGGCCATCTTCGAGTACGCCATGAGCGGCCAGGACGCGCGCGCCGCCCTGGCCCTGGAGGCGCATATCCGCAGCACGCCCGATCTGTTGATCAAGGCCCTGCGCGAGGGCCGGGCGTCGCTGCCCGGCTGCATCACCGCACAGGAGGACTGATCCACCGGCCCGGCCGCGGCGCTGCCATGCGCCACGGGCCGCGCTGCGTCATGCCGGCCGGCCGAAAAAAAGGCCGGCACAGGGCAGGCCAATACCTTGGAAGCGATGGTCGGCGGTGGCTCAGAACGTCCAGGTCACGCCCACCTGCAGGCTGCGGCCCGCGGCCGGGATGGGCACGACCCTGCGGCCCAGGTTCTGCGGGTAGCTGCCGCGGTAGTAGTACTGGCGATCGAACAGGTTGTCCACGGCCAGACGCACGGTCAGATCCTTGCGCCCCGCGGGGTTCCAGTCGGCCG
Organism: Oryzisolibacter sp. LB2S; assembly: GCF_040732315.1. Lineage (NCBI taxonomy): Bacteria > Pseudomonadati > Pseudomonadota > Betaproteobacteria > Burkholderiales > Comamonadaceae > Alicycliphilus > Alicycliphilus soli. The sequence continues at coordinate 272,971 of NZ_CP160388.1, read as the reverse complement.
ACAGGCCGACCACGGTGTAGCTCGGCTGCTCCACATAGCCGGCGCTGGTCACTGCGCTGGAATAGCTTTGCTTGCCGGCGTAGCGCAGGTTGGCGCCCAGACGGGTGTTCCAGGACGGAATCTGGTGTTCGACGTAGAACGTGGCGGTGTCGCCCACGGGCATGAGATCGCCGCCGTCCGGCTCCAGGATGTCGGGCACGCCCTTGCTCACCTTGACCAGCGTGGCGTTCATGCCCACGGTGGTGCGGTCGAACTGCTGCAGCGCATGCAGCATCCAGCCGTGGCTGCGCAGGCGCGGACCATTGGTGCGCAGGCCCTGGTTGGCCGCGCCCACCGCGAGCACCGTGGGGGCGAGCAGGCGCGTGTCGAAGTAGCCGATGCCGGCCTTCCAGCGCTCGCCGAAGAAGTTCACACCCAGCTTGCGGTTGTGCGCGGTGGAGGTCTCGTAGCCGGCGGCCGTGGCGTAGTTGCGCGCGTGGTAATAGCCGGTCTGCGACCACTGATAGCCCAGGAAGGTGCGCGACGCGGCCACATAAGCCTCGGCATGGTCGCCCAGCAGGTAGGTCAGCGTGGCGTTGCCGCTCAGGCCGCCGTCGCTGACCTTGGCGCCGTCCTGCAGGCTCATGGCGTGGCGGTCGTAGCGCGCGCCGGCGGACAGGCCGAGGGCGCCAAAGCGCAGGCGCGCCTGGCCGTACAGGCCCTGCTGGCTGTCGTGCTCGCGGATATGGCCCTTGGGCGCGTTCACGCCGTCGTCATAGCGCTCGACATCGACGCCGGTGTGGCTCGCATCCACACCCACGGTGACCTTGCCCGAATCGATCCGGAAGCTGTTCTGCGCCTTCATGCCCCAGGACTTGTCCCAGACGTTGAAGTCGGTGCTGTTGGCATTGGGGAAGGCGTTGGGGCGCTCCATGTCGCTGCGGTTGTGCCAGAGCACGACCTCGGGGTCGTATACGGCCGTGGGCTGCGTGGTGGTGTAGCGCAGCGTGGCGGTGCTGCGCACGAGCTTGAGCGGATACGGCGTGTTGACGCGGCCGCCTGCGCTGTCCATGTTCATGCGCGTGGTGCGCAGCGTGTCGTCGCGGTTCTGCTCCAGCGTCAGCTCGTAGCGGTGTCCCTGGGGCTGCTGCAGGCCCAGCTTGGCCAGGCCCGAGGTCAGCTTCGGCGCCGTGCCGAGCACGGTCGCTCCATTGCCGTCCTCGTAGTCGCTGCCGTTCTGGCGCGCGCCCATCACCAGCCAGTCGACCTGGCCGCTCTTGCCATAGGCCGAGAGGTTGGTCGTGAAGCCCGTGCCGTTGCTGCCGTAGCCCAGGCGCACGCGGCCGCCCAGGGTCTGGCCGGGCTGCAGCAGGTCGAGCGCGTTCACGGTCTCGTAGCGCACCGCGCCCACGGCGGCGGCAAAGCCCGCGTCGGCAGCGGCGGCGCCGGCCTCTACCTCGACACGCTTGAGGAAGCTCGGGTCCACCAGGATGTTGCCCGCATGGTGCCAGGTGGTGCCGGGCTGGCGCGCGCCGTCGATGGTCACGGCCAGCATGGACTGCTCGAAGCCCTGCACGTACACGCGCTGCGCCACCTGTGAGCCGCCGCTGACCGACACGCCCGATTCGCGCTGGAAGATGCCTGCCGTGTCGCGCGGCTGCAGGCGCTCCAGGTCTTCGCGCGTGACCACGGCGCCGCCCGTGGCCTCCACCTGCTCCTCACCGTTTTCGATGACGGTGACCTGCTGAAGGCGGTTCTCCTGCGCCCACAGCGGCGCGCTCAGAACCAGCGCCAGCGCGGCGCACAGGGTATTGGGTGGGAACGGTTTCATGGCGTGACAGGATAAAAAATGAGAATCATTCCACTTCTTGTCGAGCGCGACCTGTGCGGGATCAAGAAAGATGTTTGCGCGCCGCACTCTTCAAAAAGATAGCTGCCGTCGTCCGCCAGATGGCGTCATTGCGCCATTTCAATCATCAAACCAAGCATGGATGGGCGGCACGCGCTCTCTTTTTTGCACTACACCCGCGCGCGCGCCAGCTTGGGCGGGGTGCCGAAGCGCCGCTTGTAGGCGGTGGCGAAGTTGGCGGCGCTGGTGTAGCCGGCCAGCTGCGCGGCCTGGCCTACGGTGACGCCGTCGCGCTCGAGCGCCTGGCGCGCGCGCTGCAGGCGCGCGTCGCGCAGGTAGTCGAACACCGTCGTGCCATAGACGGCGCGAAACTGGCGCTGCAGGGTGGTGGGATTGACGCCCGCCTGGCGCGCGATCTCGTCGAGCGACATGTCATCGGCCCGGCCCGAGGCCAGGAATGCGTGGAGCTCGCGCAGGCGCTGGTGCTCGCGCGGACGCAGGCGCTGCGCCGCCTCGGCCGGCGGCTGCGGGCAGAGCGCGCCCAGGGCCTCGCCCACCAGATCGAGTGCGCGGCTCTCCAGGTACATGTGCTGCAGCAGCGGCGCAAGCGGTGGCGGATGCACGATCTGCTCGGCCAGCGCCGCGGCGCGCGCGCTCACCTGCCAGCGCCTGGCGGTCAGGTGGCGGAGCATGAGGTCGTCCAGCATGTCGGGCGCGGCGCCGCACTGGGCAAGCCACTCCCACCCCAGGCTGACGTTGACGCGGCGCGAATACACGCCCTGGCGCGCCCTGCGCGTGAGCCGGTCGCGCTCGGTCAAGGCCACGAGCGCGGCGCTCGCGCGTCCCTGCGTGCTGGCGAGCGCCACGCGCTGCGCCCCGTAGGAGACATCGACCGCTCCCTCGAGCAGCACCACGATGCGCAGGCCCGCGCCGATCTCGGTCTGCGCGATCAGATCGCGCGCCTCCCGCGCATCCTCCCAGTGCAGCAGCAGGCCCGGGCGCAACAGGCGCGTGCGCTCCATGTGCGCGCGCAGCGCGGGCTCGGCCGGCGGGCAGCCCGGCGCGACCTCGCACCGTCTGGGCAGGCCCACCAAGGGCCTTGCTGAAAAGTGAGCGTCTTGCATGGAAAAAACTGGTGAGGAACCCGCGGAAACCCGGCGCCCGCAACGCGCGACAAACATCTTTCTTGGGCGCGCAAACAAAGGCCGCACGGGGATGTGGGATGCTTCACGGTCATTATAAGAAATGACAATCATTCTCAACATCGCCGCTCAAGCGCCGTGATGCGTCGGCCGCAAGGGCCGCGCCTTTTTGTCTGGCCGCCATGCCCTCGCCCCGTTCTCCGCACGCAATACCCCCGCAGCTCACGGCCGCGGCAGACACCCGCCGGGTGATGGCCCCCGAGGCCATGGCCGGCTCGGCGCGGCGCCGCGCCCTGCTCACATTCGGCGCGGCACTGGCCGTGCCCGGCTGCGCGCTGCGGCTCTCGCCCTCGCCCTCGCCCGCTACCGCGCCCACGCTCGACGGCGCGCCCCCGGTGGCGCTGCCCGGCACGCGGCAGATCGAGCTGCAGGCCGGCAGCCACCTGCACCGCATCATGCTGGCCGTGCCGCCCGCCGCGCCTCCGGCCGGGGGCTGGCCCGTGCTCTATGTGCTCGACGGCGACCTGCTGTTTGCGCCCACGGCCCAGCTCATGCGCAACCGCTTCGCGCGCGGGCCGAATGTGCCCGCCGAGGGCGCGCTGGTCGTGGGCCTGGGCTATGCGGCCGACCCAGCGGGCGATCGGGTGCTGGACCTCGATGCGCGCAGCCTGGACTACACGCCGCCCATTCCCGGGATGTCCCCCGGGCCCACCCACGACACACGCGGGCGCCGCGAGGGTGGGGCCGATGCCTTCCTCGACTTCGTCGACACCGTGGTGCGCCCGCTGGTCGAGCGCAGCGCGCCCGTGGACAGGGCACGCCAGACGCTGCTGGGTCATTCCTATGGCGGCCTGTGCGTGCTGCATGCGCTGTTCACGCGGCCCGGTGGCTTTCAGAACTACGTGGCGGCCAGCCCCTCCGTCTGGTGGCGCGACGGTGCCATCCTGCAGACCCAGGCACGTTTCGTGGCCGGCCGACGCGGCGACGCCGCGCCGCTGCGCCTGCTCATCACCGAGGGCGAGCGCGAGGCCCTGCCACCGGCCGACCCGGCCCGCGCCGCCCTGGTGCGCGAGCGCCGCGGTGGCGAACGCCTGCATGCGCTGCTCGCCGGCCTGCGCGGCGTGCCGGGCCTGGACCTGCGTCATGTCCGCATCCCCGGCGCCGACCATGGCGCGAGCATGCTGCCCGCCGCGCAGCTCGCGCTGGAGCTGGCACTGCAAGGGCGCGCATGAGGCCGCAGCCCATCCGTTCTCTTTCACCACATCACCCAAGGACGATTCCATGCATCCTTCCTCCCGCACCGGCACACCACGGCTTCATGCCATCGCACTGGCCCTGCTGGCCCTGGGCGCAGGCCCTGCCGCCCTGGCGCAGACCGCAGCCCCGGCCGTGACGGCCACCGGTGGCGAGGCCGCGGCCCTGCCCCAAGTCACCGTGCGCAGCAAGTACGAGCGCGAGGACCTGCCCGTGCGCGCCCCCGGCAACAAGGCCGCATCGGGCGCGCGCCTGGGCATTCTGGGCGCCACGGCCATCGTCGATGCCCCGGTGCACGTGAACGCCTACACGCGCGAACTGGCCGAGGACTGGTCGGCCCTGACGCTGCAGGACGTGCTGGAGAACGACTCCGCCGTGGTCTTCACGACCAACAAGAACCATCTGCTGCAGAACTTCAACCTGCGCGGCCTGGACATGACGGCCATGGACATCGCCACCAATGGTCTGTACGGCATTGCCCCGGCCAACTCGGTGCCCATAGAGATGTTCGAGCGCGTCGAGGTGCTGCGCGGCCCCAATGTGCTGCTGTCGGGCATGCCGCCGGCCTCCAGCGTGGCGGGCACGGTGAACATGGTGACCAAGCGCGCGCTGTCCCAGCCGATTGCCGATCTGACGCTGACCTACGGCACGCATTCCTACTACCAGGCCCATGTGGACCTGGGCAAGCGCTTCGGCGAGGAAAAGCGCCTGGGGCTGCGCTTCAACGGCGTCTATGGCGACGGCGAGATGGGCGCCAAGGACGAGAGCCAGCAGCGCCGCGTGGCCGCGCTGGGGCTGGACTATGTGGGCGACCGCGCGCGCTTCTCGCTCGATCTGTACAACAGCGTCAACAAGATCGACAACGGCAGCCCGGGCATGTTCAACTTCCTCGGCAACGCTGCCATCCCCGGCGTGGGCTACCTGCTGGCCCCGCCCGAGGGCGACACCAACATGTTCCGCGGCACCCATGGCAAGTACGACAACAGCGGCGTGCTGGCGCGCGCGGAGTTCGACTTCACGCAGGACTGGCAGGGCTACCTCGCGTTCGGCGGCTCCGAGGCCGAGGGCCAGGGCCTGCTGTTCGGCACCCGCTCCTTCGTGACCGGCGCGGACGGCACGACTCGCGGCGCCATCTACAACGTGCACACCCAGTCCGAGCGCCGCACGGCCGAGGCCGGCGTGATCGGCAAGTTCGCCACGGGCAACGTGCAGCACCGCCTGCAGCTGTCGGCCAACATCCTCAAGCACAAGGAAGGGACGGTGAACACCGCCTGCAACTACTGCTACACCACCAATATGTACAACCCGGTCAACCCGCCGCTGCCGGCTGCGCCGACCTGGAAGGGCTACACCGTGGAGAACGAGTTCCGCTCCTTCGCCATTGCCGACACCATGGCCCTGGCGGGCGACAGGGTGCTGCTCACGGTGGGCGGGCGCCACCAGACCGTGAAGACCCCGCTGGTGAGCGGCAAGGCATCGAACTACAGCGAAAGCCGCTTCTCGCCGATGGTGGCCGCCGTGGTGCGCCCCTGGGGCGAGAGCGTCTCGCTGTTCGGCAACTACACCGAAGGGCTGGAGCCCGGCCAGGTCGTCGGCGTGGGCTATGCCAACGCGGGGGAATCCCTGCCCCCGAAGCGCACCAAGCAGATGGAGCTCGGCGCAAAGCTGCAAAGCGGCGCGCTCACGCACACCGTCAGCGCCTTCCAGATCAAGCGCCCGTCCTACACCGGCACGGCCCCCGCGGCCCTCGTGGAAGGCGGCGAGCAGCGCCTCAAGGGCCTGGAGTGGAGCATGTTCGGCATGCTGACCCGCGACCTGTCGCTGCTCGGCGGCATCACCCACATCCAGTCCGAGCAGCGCAACACCGGCCGTGACACCTTTGGCGTGCCCGAATGGCGCGCGCGCATCGGCCTCGACTGGCAGACGCCCGTGCAGGGCCTGAAGGTCGGCGGGCGCGTGATCTACACCGGCACGCAATGGGCCGACTCGGGCAACCGCATCCGCGTGCCCGCATGGCGCCGCCTGGACCTGAACGCCAGCTACGCCACGCAGATCGCCGCCAGGCCCGTGCGCTTCAACGCCAGCGTGGAGAACGTGACCGACAAGAAGTACTGGATCGGCATGTTCACCGACGGTTTCATCATGCCCGGCGCGCCGCGCACCTTCAAGCTGTCGGCCACCATGTCGTTCTGATGCCGCTCTATGCTCCCTCGCCGGCCGCGGCAGAGGGAGTGAGAATCCACCACGGCCCGCACCACTCACATCACCCGCCCCCGCCTGGACACCGCCCATGCCCCTGTTCACCCTTCTGGGCCTCGCCGCCGCCACGCTGGCCTGTCTGTGCCTGTACGCGGCCTCGCCCCACCAGCGCCTCTGGGCCGCACCCTGGCCGCGCTGGAGGGCGCGCGCGGCCAGCCTGGTGCTGCTGGTGCTGTCCTGGCTGGCGCTGGTGCAGAACATGCAGCGGCTGACGGCGGCCTTCGTGCTCGGCACGGCGCTGATGCTGGTGCTGGCCCTTCTTCCCTATGCAGGAGCCTTCGTCCATGCCCGCCGCCACTAAGCCCACGGCAGACAAGCCCGCCATCCGCACGGACTGGCTGTCCAAGACCCTGGCCGGCCTGCTGCTGGGGCTGTCGCTGGCCCTGATCGCCTCGGGACTGCTGATGGCGCGGCTCGACGGCATGCCGCTGCCCGTGAGCGGCCAGCTCGCCATGTGGCTGGTGCCGCCCGTGTGGCTGCTGGTGCTGTCGCTGGTGTATTTCTTCAGGAGCGGCCTGCGCGCCTGGGCCTGGCTGCTCGCGGCCAATGCGCTGGCGCTGGGCCTGTGGTGGTGGCTGCGGTAGACCCAGGGGGCAAGACATGAGGGCCGACTACATCCGCATCTACAAGTCCGTCCACACCTGGACGGGCATCCTCGCCGGCATGGCGCTGTTCATCGCGTTCTACGCGGGCGCGCTCACGGTGTTCAAGGAGCCGCTGCGCCGCTGGTCCACGCCGCCCGCGGCACTGGTGCAGCCCATCCCCCTGGACGATGTGCAGCCGCTCATCGTGCAGACGCTCAAGACCACGCCGGAGGCGGTCAGGCGCGGCGTCACCCTGAGGCTCGAGGGCGGGCAGGCCATACCGCGGCTGGACTGGCAGGTGCGCGCGGCCGGCGCCGACGACCATGACGCCAGCGCCACGCGCCACTACAGCGCCATGCTGGCCGCGGACGGCGGCGTGCAGGTGCGCGAGGCCCCGCCCTCGCGGCTCGTCGAGTTCATCGACGTGCTGCACCGCGTCGTCGGCCTGCCCACGGACTCCGACCCGCACCGCTGGATCATGGGCGTGATCTGCGTGCTCTACCTCGTGGCCCTGGTGTCGGGCGTGGTGGTGCTGCTGCCCTCGCTGGTCAAGGACTTCTTCGCGCTGCGCGTGGGCAGGAACAAGAAGCGCATGTGGCTGGACGCGCACAACGTCGTGGGCATCGTGAGCCTGCCGTTTCACATCGTCATGGCGCTCTCGGCCGTGGTGTTCGCCTGGCACGACCAGATCTACGCCGTGCAGGACAGGCTGATCCACCAGGGCCAGTGGAGCCAGGGGCTCGCGCGCCCCCAGGGCGGGCCGGACTTCATGCGCGGCTTCATGCCCGAGCGCGACCCCGCGCGCATGCTGCCGCCCTCGCGCCTGGTGCAGGCGGCCCGGGCCGCGGCGCCGGGCTTCGAGCCCACGGGGCTGCAATACCTGCAGGTCACGGGCCTGCGGCCCGTGGTGCGCGTCTGGGGCCAGAACCCCCAGGGCATCGCGCCGCGCGCGCTCGGCGGCTTTGCCGCCATCGACCCGTACACGGGCGATGTGCAGTCCACCGACTTCCTGCCCGGGGCGCAGAACACGCCCAACCTCGTCATCAGCAGCTTCTTCGCGCTGCACATGGCGTCCTTCGGCGGCGCGGTCGTGCCCTGGCTTTACTTTCTGCTCGGGCTGGCCGGCGCCTGGCTGTTCTACAGCGGCAACCTGCTGTGGGTGGAGTCGCGGCGCAAGGCCCAGCGCAAGGGCGGCGCCCTGCCCGTGCAGCGGCGCGACACGGCCCTCATGGCCGCCGCCACGGTGGGCGTGTGCGTGGGCTGCATGGCCGGCATCTCGCTGACGCTGGCCGCCGCCAAATGGCTGCCGGGCCGCGTCTCCGACATGGCGGCGTGGCACATGGGCGTGTACTACACGGTGTTCTTCGCCAGCCTGGTCTTCGCCTTCTGGCGCGGCGCGGCACGCGCGGCCGCCCCCCTGCTGTGGCTGGCCGCGGCCTGCACCCTGGCCGTGCCCGCTTCCAGCCTGCTGGGCTGGCTGCTGCCGGCCAGCGGCGCCTGGGCCGATGGCGCGTCGCTGGGCGTGGACCTCACGGCCACGGCCGGCGCCCTGGCCCTGGCCTGGATGGCGCGCGCCACGGCGCGGCGCGTGCAGGGCGGCGCGCAGGACAGCGTGTGGTCTGCCGGGAACGCCACAACAAAATCAGAGGAAAAACAGGCTGTAGCGCTTACCCAGTAAGCGCCAAAAGCTATCAATAGTGCAGCATCACCGGCCGCGCGCCTGCTGGTACAGCCCCTCTACCTTGGGCACGTTGCGCTCGAGCTCGCGGATGCGGTCCGGCCCCGTGGGGTGGGTGGACAGAAAGCCTATGCCGCCATTGCCCGTGGCCTCGCCCATCTTGCGCCACAGGCTCACGGCGGCCTGGGGGTTGTAGCCGGCGCGCGCGGCCAGTTCCAGGCCGACGAGGTCGGCCTCGGTCTCGTCGCTGCGGCTGAACTTGAGCGTGAGCAGCTGCGTGCCCAGATTGGCCGCCACATTGCCCAGCTCACCCAGGCCCAGGAGCTGCGCGCCCAGCGACAGGCCGATGCTGGTGGCCTGGGTCTTGGCCACGCGCTCGCGCGCGTGCTCGCGCAGCGCATGCGCCATCTCGTGGCCCATGACCATGGCGATCTCATCGTCGGTCAGCTTGAGCCGGTCCAGGATGCCCGTGTAGAAGGCGATCTTGCCGCCGGGCATGCAGAAGGCGTTGATCTCCTTGCTGCCGATCAGGTTCACCTCCCAGCGCCACTGCGCGGCGCGCGGGTTCCACTGCACGGCAAACGGGATGATGCGCCGGGCGATGGCGCGCAGCTTGACGAGCTGCGGGTGGTTGTCCGGCGCGAGCGCGCGCTGGGCCTTGGCCTGGGCCAGCATCTGGCCGTACTGCTGGGTGGCCGCGCTCTCGAGCTGCTCGGCCGGCACGAGCCGGCGCAGGCCCGAGGCCGAGCCCACGTCCACCTGCGCCGCGGCCGGCAGCGCCACGGTGGCCGCTGCGGCGAGCACAAAGGCGCGCCGCGCCTGCCAGGGGCTGGCGGCGCAGCAGCGGCAAGCGGATGCAGAGGGGCTATCAGGCAGGGCTTGGGTCATGGACGGGAAGTCTACGACCGCGCCGGCGATTGCGCGCGCAGCTCCGCCCATACCACCAGCAGCAGACCGGCCAGCACCGCGCCCAGGCCCAGCCAGGCCAGGGCCTGCTGCGACTCGCCCACGACCCACACCGCGAGCACAAAGGCCGTCACGGGCTCGCCCAGCGCCAGCGTGACGCCGGTGGTGCCCGAGATATGGCGCAGCCCGCTGGAGAACAGCAGGTAGGCCAGGCCCGTGCTGACCAGCCCGAGGAACAGCACCACGGCCCAGGCACCGGCGCCGGCCTGCAGCGCCCCGCCCAGCGCCCAGGCCCAGGGCACGGACAGCAGCGCCGCGCTGGCGAACACCGCCAGATTGGCGCGCGCCGGACCCAGCGCCAGCACCAGGCCCTTGTTGACCAGGGTGTAGGTGGCATAGGCCAGGCCAGCGAGCAGACACAGGGCCACGCCCGCGGCACTCAGGCGCAGGCCGTCGCCCTGGCCCAGCGCCATGGCCGCGCCGCCGGCCACGCTCACCAGCGTGCCCAGCCACCACAGGGCCGGCGGCAGGCGGCGCGTCATCGCCGTCTGCAGCAGCCCGGCCCAGATGGGGCCGCTGCCGATGGCGATCGCCGTGCCCAGGGCCACGCCGCTGGCGCGCACGCCGGCGAAGAAGCTCAGGTTGTAGGCGGCAATGCAGGCGCCCGCGAGCAGCACGCGCGCCCAGGGCCTGCGGCCGGCGGGCCGGGGCGCATGCCAGGCCAGCAGCGCAAAGAAGGCGCTGGCGATGACCAGGCGCAGCGCCCCCACCCAGTAGGGCGAGAGCTGGGCCGGCGCCAGGCTTTGCGCCGTGCCCGTCGTGCCCCAGAGCATGGCGGCCAGCAGCACCAGCGCGATGCCGCGCGCGGAATGTCGTGAATCGGTCATGCCGACGATGCTGCGCCTTGCCGGGCGGGCAACTATCGAGCAACGCGCATGGTGCACAGGGGCTGGGAGCGCCGGCATCCTGCCGGCAAGATGCCGGCGCTCCAGCCCATGAAGCCAACATGGAAAACAGCCTCTAACGCCCGCCCTGTCAGCGCAAAATGCTATTTATTCGATAGTATTTGAGCGACGCAGCTCGCGCGCGCCCACGCCGCGCTCACGCCTGAGCGCGTAGGCCAGGGCGCTGGCGCTGGCGTAGCCGCAGGCCAGGGCCGTGGTCTCGAGCGGCTGGCCGCGCGCGAGCAGCCGCGCCGCGCGATCCAGGCGCAGCGCGCGCAGCCAGGCCTGGGGCGTGCGGCCCGTGAGCTCCATGAGGCGCGCGTGAAAGCGCTGCGGGCTCAAATGGCACAGGGCGGCCAGGCGGGCCGTGGGCCAGTCCTCGTGCAGGGCGGCCTGCACGGCCTGCGTGAGCCGCGCCAGATCCATGCGCCGGCGCGCGAGCAGGGCCGGCGCCTGCAGCACCTGGGCCACGCGCTCGGCCACGGCCCGGGGCGCCGCGGCGTCCCCCCGCCAGGCCGCGGGCACGGCAAAGCGGCGCATGCGCGCGAGCGCCGGCTGGTCGGGCGCGTCGATCACCAGGATGCGCGCGCTGCGCTCGGCCGCGTAGCCATGACCCGCGCCGGCCGGGATGACGATGCCGCTCGCGCAGTCGACAAAGGCCGCGCGCCCGGCGATATCGAGCTCCATCGAACCCTCGAGCGCATAGAGGATCTGCGCAAAGCCATGCTCGTGCGCACTGTGCTCGCCGCTGTAGCGGCGCACGGAGCAGCTCGGCTCGAAATGGGACGGTGAGGCAGAGGCCATGGCGCAATGGTAGGGCCGGATAATGCACCCGCCCCAGTGCGCCCATCCTCATGTCCGACAAAGCCACCACAGCCCCACCCGCCCCCCGCCACCCCTGGCTTGCCGCCTGGCGCGTCTACCTGGAGCCGGCCAGCCTGCGCATGCTGGCGCTGGGTTTTTCGGCCGGCCTGCCGCTGTTGCTGGTGCTGGGCACGCTCTCGTTTCGCCTGCGCGAGGCGGGCATAGACCGCACGACCATCGGCTATCTGAGCTGGGTGGGCCTGGCCTATGCGTTCAAGTGGGTCTGGTCGCCGCTGGTCGACCGGCTGCCGCTGCCGCTCATCACGCGCTGGCTCGGGCGGCGGCGCAGCTGGCTGCTGCTGGCGCAGGCGCTGGTCATCGCGGGCCTCATCGGCATGGCGCTGGCCGACCCGCGCCAGGGGCTCGACGCCATGGTCTGGTGCGCGCTGCTCGTGGCCTTTGGCTCGGCCACGCAGGACATTGCGCTCGACGCCTTTCGCATCGAATCCGCCGACACCGAGCGCCAGGCCGCCCTGGCCGCCACCTACCAGACCGGCTACCGCCTGGCCATGATCTGGGCCGGCGCGGGCGTGCTGTGGATCGCCGCGCGCGCCGAGGTCGACGGCGCCTCCGGCTACCAGGCCGGCGCCTGGGCCACGGCCTATCTGGCCATGGCCGCGTCCATGCTGGTCGGCACGGCGACGGTGCTGCTCTCGCCCGAGCCCCTGCCCCGCCCATTGCCGCCCGCGCGCGGCCTGGGCGAATGGCTGCGCGGCGCGGTGGTCGATCCGTTTGCCGACTTCATCGGGCGCTACCGCTGGCAGGCGGCGCTGATCCTCGCACTCATCGCTGTCTACCGCATCAGCGACGTCGTCATGGGCATCATGGCCAACCCGTTCTACGTGGACATGGGCTACACCAAGGACGAGGTGGCCGCGGTCACCAAGGTCTTCGGCGTGGTCATGACGCTGGCCGGCGCTTTTGTGGGCGGCGTGCTCTCCATGCGCCTGGGCGTGATGCGCGTGCTGATGCTGGGCGCGCTGCTCTCGGCCTGCAGCAACCTGCTGTTTGCCTGGCTCGGCCAGCATGGCCACGACGTGCGCGCGCTGGTGCTGGTCGTGAGCGCCGACAACCTGGCCGGCGGCATCGCCTCGGCGGCCTTCATCGCCTATCTGTCGGGCCTGACGAATGTGCAGTACTCGGCCACGCAGTACGCGCTGTTCAGCTCCATGATGCTGCTCGCGCCCAAGTGGCTCGCGGGCTTCTCGGGCCAGTTCGTGGACGCTCATGGCTATGGCGCATTCTTCACGGGCACGGCGCTGCTGGGCTTGCCGGTGCTGCTGCTGGTGTGGCTGACCTCAAGAGCCAAAATGACCTCCAGCGCTTGATGGGAAAGCGCTGGCAGCTATGTTTTTTTATACTTCAAGAGCGATGCCTATTGACCCCGTCATCCCCGCGCAAGCGGGGATCCAGGTGCCACACGAGCAGTTGGTTCGTCACTCCAGTGGATCCCCGCTTGCGCGGGGATGACGGTGGATGACGGTGGATGACGGTGGATGACGGTGGATGACGGTGGATGGCGGTGGTTGACCCATCAACGGAAATGGCCGCCCGAGCCCACGATGTGTTTACACAGCTTTACCCGCGCTTCAACACAGGCCGACAGCCCCGCGCCAAGATGCCCGCCATGAACTCGCAACTCCTGATGATCGAAGACGACCACCGCCTGGCGCAGATGGTGGGCGAGTACCTGGGCCAGTCGGGCCTGCAGGTCACGCACATGGCCGATGGCGCGAGCGGTCTGGCGCGGCTGCAGGGCAGTGATCTGCCCGACCTGGTGATCCTGGACCTGATGCTGCCCGACATGGACGGCCTGGAGGTCTGCCGGCGCATACGTGCCCTGCCCGGCCCCGCGGCGCAGGTGGCGGTGCTGATGCTGACCGCCAAGGGCGACCCCATGGACCGCGTGATCGGCCTGGAGATAGGCGCCGACGACTACCTGCCCAAGCCCTTCGAGCCGCGCGAGCTGCTCGCGCGCATACGCGCCATATTGCGCCGGCGCGAGGCCGGGGCCCAGCCGGCCGCCAACCATGTGCTGCGCTTTGGCAGCCTGGAGATCGACCGCGACGCGCGCACGGTGAGCGTGGCGGGCGAGCCGGCCGAGCTCACCTCCTACCAGTTCGACCTGCTCGTGGCCATGGCCGAGCGCGCGGGCCGCGTGCTCACGCGCGACCAGATCATGGAGGCCGTGCGCGGGCGCGAGCTCGAGGCCTTCGACCGCAGCATCGACGTGCACATGGGCCGCATCCGCGCGGCCATCGAGGCCGACCCCAAGACCCCGCGGCGCATCCTCACGGTGCGCGGCGTGGGTTATGTGTTTGCCAGGCAGCAAGACTGATGTCGCTGCTCAGCCCCCTCTCCCGGCGCCTGTACCTGCGCATCTGGCTGGCCATGGCCGGCGGCGTGCTGGTGTTCGCGCTGGCCGTGGGCCTGGCCTGGCGCTGGGCGGCCGAGCAGAACCAGCAGCAGCCGCCCACGCGCGAGATCGTGATCACCGACGCCCAGGGCCGCACGCTGGTGGACGGCACGGGCGTGCGCCAGCGCGGCGACCCCAGGGAGGGCGTGCGCTACCGCATCGAGGGCGACAACGGCGCCGTGTACGAGATGCACCTGTCGCCGCGCACCCCGCGCATGCGTCCCGACGACCACGGGCCCGCGTCCTGGCTGCGCCCTCCCCTGGGCTTTCTGTGGATGCTGGCCCTCGTGGGCCTGGCCGTGACCGTGGGCGTGTTTCCCATCATCCGCCGGCTGCTGCAGCGCCTGGAGCAGCTGCAGGCGAGCGTGCAGCGCTTTGGCGAGGGCGACCTGTCGGTGCGCGTGGCCGAGCAGGGCCAGGACGAGGTGGCGGCACTGGCGCGCCAGTTCAACGCCGCGGCGGCGCGCATCGAGGCGCTGGTGCAGTCGCACAAGTCGCTGCTGGCCAATGCCTCGCACGAGCTGCGCTCGCCGCTGGCGCGCATCCGCATGGGGCTCGAGCTCATGCAGGGCGGCGCGCCCTCGCCGGCGTTTCGCTCCGAGATCGAGCGCAACATCGCCGAGCTCGACCAGCTCGTCGACGAGATCCTGCTGGCCAGCCGCCTGGACGCGGGCGCGGCCGATGTGGGCACGGTGGAGCCCGTGGACCTCGTCGGCCTGGCCGTGGAGGAAGGCGCGCGCGTGGACGCCGAGCTGCTCGATGCCGAGCGGCTGTGGGGCGACGGCGCCGCCATCGAGGTGCCTGGCGTGGCCAAGCTGCTGCGCCGCGCCGTGCGCAACCTGCTGGAGAACGCGCGCCGCTACAGCCAGGGCGAGATCACGCTCGCCATCACGCGCGAGGGCGCCCAGGCCGTGTTGCGCGTGTGCGACCAGGGCCCGGGCGTGCCGCCCGCGCAGCGCGAGCGCATCTTCGAGCCCTTCTACCGCCTGCCCGGCGCCAGCGAGCGCTCGGGCGGCGTGGGCCTGGGGCTGGCGCTGGTGCGCTCCATCGCCCAGCGCCACGGCGGCAGCGTGCACTGCGAGGACCGGCCCGACGGCGCGGGCGGCGCCTGCTTCGTGCTGCGCCTGCCGCTGACGGCGCCCGCGGTCAACGCGCGCGCAGGCGCTGCACCGCGCTGACCACGCCCAGCACCAGCGCGCCCACCACGATGCCCGCGAGGGCGTTGAGCCCGTTGCCGACCAAGGCCTGCCACAGTCCGGCGAGCGCCCCCTGGGCGACGGCCTGCGCCGCGGCCTCGACGGCGTGGTGCAGCGGCGCGATGCCATGCACGACGATGCCGCCGCCCACGAGGAACATCGCCGCCGTGCCGGCCACCGAGAGGAACTTCATCAGCCAGGGCGCGGCCGCCAGCAGCAGGGTGCCCAGCGCCCGGGCCGGATGCGCGCCGCGGCGGCTGAGCCACAGGCCCAGGTCGTCTATCTTCACGATCGCGCCCACGAGGCCATAGACGCCCACGGTCATGAGGATGGCAATGCCCACGAGCACCGCCACCTGCTGCGCAAACGGCGCCAGCGCCACCGTGCCCAGGGCGATGACGATGATCTCGGCCGACAGGATGAAGTCGGTGCGCACGGCGCCGCGGATCTTCTCGCGCTCGAAGGCCACCAGGTCCACGGCCGGGTCGGCATTGGCCTGGGCATGGCGCTCATGCGCGGCGGCATCGTCCTCGCCGCGGTGCAGCAGCTTGTGCGCGAGCTTCTCCACGCCCTCGAAGCACAGAAAGGCGCCGCCGAGCATGAGCAGCGGCGTGATCAGCATGGGCAGCAGCGCGCTGATGGCCAGCGCCGCGGGCACGAGGATGGCCTTGTTCACCATGGAGCCGCGCGCCACCGCCCAGACCACGGGCAGCTCGCGCTCGGCGCGCACGCCGGCCACCTGCTGGGCGTTGAGCGCCAGGTCGTCGCCGAGCACGCCGGCCGTCTTCTGCGTGGCCACCTTGGTCATGGCGCCCACGTCGTCGGCCACGGCGGCGCTCTTCTTGGCGGCCACCTTGGTCATCAGCGCCACATCGTCGAGGATGGCGGCGATATCGTCGAGCAGGGTCAGCAGACTGGCTCCGGCCATGGCAGAGGTTCTTTCAATGAAAAAGGCGTGAAATCGTTGCAGGCAAAGCCCTGGCAGCTATTGTTTTGTTCAAAACCTGGCCGCAGGCTGCTGCATTGTGACGGAAAAGCCCGGCCCGCCCGGCGACGCCGGGGCGCCGTTGCCCAGCGCCTGGCAAGACCGCATTGCGGACGCGCCCGGGCCTGGCGCGCTAAGGTGGCGTCTGCCCTGGTCTGCCGGAGTCCGTTCCATGCACAGCGACGCCTACCACCCCCAAGCGCCCGAACTGCAGGTGGCGCAATGGTTCAACACGCGCACGCCGCTCACGCTCGAGGCGCTGCGCGGGCGCGTCGTGGTGCTGCACGCGTTCCAGATGCTGTGCCCGGGCTGCGTGGAGCATGGCATCCCCCAGGCGCGGCGCGTGGACGAGGCCTTCGCGCAGGACCGGCTCGTCGTCATCGGCCTGCACACGGTGTTCGAGCACCACGCGGTCCAGGGCCGGCCCGAGGCGCTGGCGGCCTTCATCCACGAGTACCGGCTGCGCTTTCCGATTGCGCTCGACCGGCCGCATGCCACGCGCGCCGTTCCACAGACCATGGAGGCGCTGATGCTGCAGGGCACGCCCAGCCTGGTGGTGCTCGACCGCGAGGGCCGCATGCGCCTGCACCACTTCGGCCGCCTGGACGACCTGCGCCTGGGCGCGCTGCTCGGGCAACTGCTCGGCGAGCCCGAGCCCCCGGCACGCGCCCCCGCCGACCCGCCCACCGCCGGTGCGGAGGGCGCTGAGGGCGCCGAGGGCGGCGCCTGCGACGACAATGGCTGTCCACGCCCGGACATGCCCCGCCCATGATCACCACGCCCCCGCATTCCACTGCACCCATCGGCCGGCTGCGCGCCCTGCTCACGGGCCACGCCCGGCCCTACACCCGCCCGGGCAGCCGCAGCGCCATCGCCAAGCAGGAGCGCCACGGCCCCGTCGAGGTTGGCCCCCTGGGCCTCGCGGGCGACGAGCAGGGCGACCCGCGCGTGCATGGCGGCCCCGACAAGGCCGTGCACTGCTACGCCTGGGCGCAGTACGCGCCCTGGCGCGAGGAACTGGCCGGCAACGCCCAGGCCCAGGCGCTGCTCGCGCGGCCCGGCGCGTTTGGCGAGAACTTCTGCCTCGACGGCATCGACGAAAGCCAGGTCTGCCTGGCCGACCAATGGCAGATCGGCAGCGCTCGCTTCGAGGTCAGCCAGGGCCGCCAGCCCTGCTGGAAGCTCAGCGACCGCTTCGACGTGCCCGACATGGCGCGGCGCGTGCAGGACAGCCTGCGCACCGGCTGGTACCTGCGCGTGCTGCAGCCCGGCCGGGTGCAGCAGGGCGACGGCGTCACGCTGCTGGAGCGCCCCTTCCCGCAATGGCCCATCACCCGGCTGCTGCGCGTGATCGCCGAGCGCGACTGCACGCCCGATACGCTGCGCGCCATCCTCGCGCTGCCGCTGCCGCCCTCCTGGCAGCGGCTGTTCACGCGCCGGCTCGAGCACGCCAGCGCCGAGGACTGGAGCGCACGCCTGGACGGCAGGCCGTCCTGAGCCGTCCGACCCCCGGTGCTACGGCAAAGGTATCTACACAGCGATTTTGATAGCGCACAGCGTTTGTCTGGCGCCGGTTTTGACTCCCTCGCCCCCTTGGGGGAGAGGGAGAAACAACCGCAAGACCGTTCATGTCAAGTCCCGGCTCCTCATCGTTCACCCTTCACCAACGGCCAGCGCCAGGCCGACGCCGCATACATCACGCCGCCCGCCACCAAGGCGAGCGCCGCCAGCGCCAGCCCCTGGGCAAAGCCCTGGGCCTGGCCGCCGCGCGCAAGCAGCCAGGCCACCATGGGCGGGCCCATGATCTGGCCCAGGCCGTAGACGGCAGTGATCAGGCTGGCAAAGCTGTCGGCCGAGCGCGGCCACAGGCGCCGCGCCTCCTGCAGGCCGTAGAAGGTGATGGCCGTGAACGGCAGGCCCAGCAGCAGGCTGCTCGCGGCAAAGCCCGCCGGCGTGGGCCACCACAGGCCCAGGCCTATGCCCAGCGCCTGCATGGCATAGGCGGCCACGAGCAGCCAGCGCCGGTCCCATGCGGCCGGCGCGCGCGTGCTCAGCGCCGCGCCCACGGCCACGCCGGCGCCGAAGATGGGCCAGAACCAATCGGGCCAGGGCGAGCCCGCGGGCAGCGCGCCGCGCGCGATCACGGGCAGAAACGTGGCCGTGACGATGTAGCCCAGCCCCGCCAGGCCATAGGCCAGCGCATGCACGCCGCGCGCCGCCGCCGTGCCGCCGCCCTGCGCCTTCCCCGCCGCGGCCGGCTGCGCCGCGCCCGCCCTGGCCGCACGCCCGCGCACCACGGGCCAGACCAGCGCGCACAACAGCACCGACAGCAGCCCGAACACCACCCAGCCCGAGGCCGCGCGCCATTCCGCCGCCACCATGGCGCCGGCCGCCAGGCCCGTGAGCGCAATGCCCACGCCCGGCCCGCAGAAGATCAGCCCGCCCATGGACGGGCGCCCGAGCACCGCCAGGCGCACCATGCACCAGGCCGACACATTGAGCAGCACAAAGGCGCTGGCCACGCCCGCGGCAAAGCGCAGCGTGGGCCAGCTGGCGGGCAGCGGCAGCGCCATGGCCACGGTCAGCAGCACCGTGGCCACAAGCCCCGCGCGTGCCAGCCGCGCCGGGTGCCAGCGCTGGTACAGCGCGGGCGTCACCCAGGGCAGGGCCATGCAGGCCAGCGCCCCCACCAGATAGCCGATGTAGTTGGCCGTGGCCAGCCAGCTGCCCGCGGCCAGCGTGACCACGCCGTCGTGCAGCATCATGGGCAGGAGCGGCGTGAAGGCAAAGCGCCCCACGCCCATGGCCACGGCCAGCGCCAGCATGCCGGCCAGGGCAATGGCCGCGGGCCGCTCGGACCAGGGGGTGGGCGCGTCGGGGGTGGCGATCATAAAATCTGATTTTGATATTGATTTTTGGCGAATCATCGCATAAGCAGATTTCATGGACCTGCTCGCACTGGACATCTTTCGCACCGTGGCCCAGGAGGGCAGCGTGACGCGCGCCGCCGAGCGGCTGGGCCGCGCCCAGTCCAACGTGAGCACGCGCCTGCAGCAGCTCGAGGAGCAGCTCGGATGCGCGCTGTTCCTGCGCGAGGGCCGGGGCATGCAGCTCACGGATGCGGGCCAGACCCTGCTGACCTATGCCGAGCGCCTGCTGGCCCTGGCCGAGGAGGCCCGCCAGGCGCTGCGGCCAGGGGAGCCCACGGGCCGGCTGCGCATGGGCTCGATGGAGAGCACGGCCGCAACCCGCCTGCCCGCGCCGCTTGCCGCAATCCACGCGCGCTGGCCGGCCCTGGTGCTGGAGCTGCGCACGGGCGCATCGCGCCCGCTGGTGGAGCAGGTGCTGGCCCATCAGCTCGACTGCGCCCTGGTGGCCTGGCCCCCGCCGGGGCTGGACGAGGACACGCCCGTGGCGCGCCACAGGGTCTACACCGAGGATTTGCTGCTGGCCCTGCCCGCGAGCCACCCACCCGTGAAAACGCCCGCCGACCTGCGCCTGCACCAGCTGGCGGCGTTTGCCCAGGGCTGCAGCTACCGGCGCATCGGCGAGGACTGGATGGGCCAGGGCGGCCGGCCGGTGGAGGTGCTGGAGCTCGCCTCCTACCCCGCCATCCTGGCCTGCGTGGCCGCGGGCCGCTGCGCCGGCGTGCTGCCGCAGTCCATGCGCGCGCTGCTGCACGAGCCGCCGGCGCTGCAATGGGTGGCGCTGGGCCCCTGCGACACCATGCTGGTGCACCGCCCGGGCTATGCCACGCCGGCGCTCGCCGCACTGCAGGAGGCTCTGGGCGGCGTGGACTCACCTATTCAAGGAGCTGAACCGTGACCACCCTTCTGCAACGCCTGAACATCCACCTGCCCATCATCCAGGGGCCGATGACGGGCTCGGACACGCCCGAGCTCGCGGCCGCCGTCTCCAACGCCGGGGGCCTGGGCTTTCTGGGCTGCGGCATGCGCGCGCCCGAGGCCATGGCCCAGGCCGCGGCCGCCGTGCGCGCCGCCACCGACAGGCCGTTCGGCATGAATCTGTTCGTGCTGGACACCCCCCAGCCCGACGCCGCCGAGGTCGCCGCGGCCCTGGAGCGGCTCGCGCCGCTGTATGCGCGCTTCGGCCTCGCGCCCACCGTACCCACGCGCTGGTGCGAGGACTTTGCCGCGCAGTTCGAGGCGCTGATCGCCGCCCGCCCGGCCGTGGCCAGCTTCACCTTCGGCATTCTGTCTGCCACCCAGGTGCGGCGCCTCAAGGCCGAGGCCGGCAGCCTCGTGATCGGCACCGCCACCACCGTGGCCGAGGCCCTGGCCTGGCAGCAGGTGGGCGCGGACGCGGTCGTCGCCAGCGGCATGGAGGCCGGCGGCCACCGCGGCACCTTTCTGGGCGACTGGGAGGGCAGCCAGATCGGCACCCTGGCCTTGGTGCCGGCCTGCGTGGATGCGCTCGACATTCCCGTCATCGCCGCCGGCGCCATCATGGACGGGCGCGGCATCGCCGCCGCCCAGGCCCTGGGCGCCCAGGCGGTGCAGATGGGCACGGCCTTCCTGGCCTGTCCCGAATCGGCCATAGTCCCCGCCCAGCGCGCCGCCATGGCCGCCGCCCGGGCCACCGACACGCGGCTCACGCGCATCTTCTCGGGCCGACCGGCGCGCGGCATTCAAAACGATGCCATGCGCGCGCTGCAGCCGCAGGAGACGCAAATCCCCGCCTACCCGGTGCAGAACGCCCTCATGGGCCCGATCCGCCGCGCCGCAGCCCAGGCGGGCGACGCGGGCCACATCGCACTCTGGGCCGGCCAGGGCGTGGGCGCGGCGCGGGCCATGGCTGCCGGGGAACTGGTGGCGCTGCTGGCGCGGGAATGGCGCGAGACCTGCGGCGGACTATCAAATCAATAGCTTCTGACGCTTACCAACAGGGCGCTACAGGCCTGTTTGACCCAAAAAAACGCCCCTCTGCGCGCGCTCACGCGGCTGGCAAGGCGTGGAACCAGCGCAGAAACTTGCGCCGGCGCAGCCACCAGCCGCGGCGCAGATAGGCGCGCGCGAGCTCCTCGGGCGCCAGGGGCGAGGCCGCGCGAAAGTCCTGGCGCAGGCGTTCGGCCAGCTCCTGCGGCCGGGGCTGCCCCACCTCGGGCCGGCGTTGGCTGACATGGCGCATGGCGCCCGTCAGGGCGCGCGCGGCCTGGTGCGCCAGGGCCAGGCGCAGCGCGCCCTGCTGCAGCTCGGGCCGGCCCTGCAGGGCGCGCGCCAGGGGCAGCAGCGCGGCGGACTGGTCCAGCGCCTTGGGCACGGTCATGGTGGCCAGAATGCTGCTGCCGCGCTGGCGGTAGGCCACCCAGGGGCGGGGCTCGTAGAAGAAACTGTCCGCGCGCAGGGCCATCAGCGGCATGGTCGCCATGTCCTCGAAGTAGCGCCCCACGGGAAAGCGAAGGCCGCCCGCATCGGCATCGCCCCAGAGCGCGCGGCGCGAGATCTTGGACCAGGCATGGAGCTCGCCGGTCATGAGCATGCCCGCGAGCAATGCGCCGCGATCGCGCACCAGGCGGCCGGCCGGGCCGTCGAAGCTGCGCCGGTGGCGCTCGCCGCGCAGCCGGTGCTTGAGCCGCATGCGCTCGCGCCAGACCTCGAAGTCGCACAGCACCACATCGGGCCCATGGGCCTGCACGATGGCACGCAGGCCGGCGATGGCGCCGGGCAGCAGCTTGTCGTCGGAGTCGAGAAACCACAGGTAGTCGCCCGTGGCGGCATCGATCATGGTGTTGCGCGCCGCGCTCAGGCCGCCGTTGCGCGCGTGGCGCAGCAGCTGCAGGCGCCCGGGCCAGCGCGCGTCAAGCCGCTGCATCAGCGCCCAGGAGCCATCGGTGGAGCAGTCGTCGAGCACCAGCAGCTGCACACCGCCCTCGGCCGGCAGCTGTGCGATCACCGAGGCCAGGCATTCCTCGAGATAGGGCTCGACGTTGTAGACCGGCACCAGGATGCTGAGCCAGGTCATGCGCGCGCACCCCGCTCCAGCCCGCGCAGCGCCGCCCACAGCACCATGGTGTAGAAGGCGAACACCATGATGCCGCTGTTGTGGTTGAAGAAGGGCTGGGACATGCCGAACATCAGATAGCACACAGGTACCAGACAGCCCATGGCGCGCAGGGCCAGGGCGTCGCGCCATGCGTCCGAGTCTTCACGCCAATGCTGCAGGCGCCCGGGGCTGGGCCAGAACAGATACAGCACATAGCCCAGCAATGCCAGCTGCAGCAGCAACCCGAGGATGCCGACCTTGACCCAGGCATCGAGAAAGATGTTGTGGATTTCGGGGTAACCCAGCATCGCAGGACCATAGCTTCCAGCCTCCACGCGGCGGTGCATCTCTGCCACAAAGCCGTGGGCGCCCCACCCCAGCCAAGGCTTGTGGGCAATCATGTCGGCGGCCAACTCGTACTGCTGCAATCGCACGCCCAGTGACGTCTCGCCCTGTCCCGTGTTCAGGTAGCCGGAAATCTCGCTGACCGCCAGCGCAATGCGTCCATGGAACCTGGGCGTCAGCCCCAATACCAGGACCAGCATGAGGGCCAGCGCGGCCAGCGTGGTCAAAGCGTGCCGCAGCCGATGGGGGCGCAGCCTAGCCACCCACAGCAGCCACACGGGAAGCACCACAAGCAACGCCAGCCATCCGCCGCGCGACTGCGACAACAGCGAGCCCCCCAGCCCCGCTAGGGCCGCCAGAACCATTCCCAACCGCCATGGCCATGGGCGCACACGCCAGAACACGACCACGCAGACCACGGTCATGCAGGCCAGCAGCAGGGCCGTGTTGCCCCACTGGATGGCATTGGTGAAGCCCTCCGCGCGCGGCAAGTGCTGACCCCAGGTCTGCCATGCGGCGAGCGCCCCCATGCCCAGGCAGCCTATGGGCAGGCCTGCCATGAACGCGCGCGGCCGGGGCGGATACGCGGCAAGAAAGAACAGGCAGGGCAAGGCCAGCAGCCACTTGCTGCCCTTGTCCCAGCGCGCTACACCGGGATCGAGCGACAACAGGAACCACATGCAACCCATGCCGGCAAACAACGCCGCGAGCCACAGGACTTCCGGCTCCGGGCGCCGGCGCAACCAGCGCGGCGCCAGACACAGCGCCCCGAGGAGCAGAAGCACGGCGGCATAGGAGTAGCCCGAAGGAACCCAGAGCGCCAGCGCCGGCAACAGAAACGCCGCCAGCGACGCCAGCCTGAACGCAATCGTCGAATTCATGAGATCCCGGTAACCGTTCCATCGAGCAGCGCGCGGTAGCGTCGCCACATATGTTCGTGCCCACCCGTCAGCAAGGCCTGCGCGCGCGCCGCGCGGCCCAGGCGCTCGGCCAGCTGCGCGTCCTGCAGCAACCGCCCGAGCGCACTGGCCAGTGCCACGGCATCGGCATGGGCCACGAGCAGGCCCGTGCGGCCATCCTCGAGCAGCTCGCGCGCGCCCACCACGTCCGAGGCGATGCAGGCGCAGCCCGCGGCCATGGCCTCGACCAGGGCCAGCGGCATGCCCTCCCAGTGGGTGGACAGCACGAACACCTGGGTCGCGGCCAGGCGCTGCGGCAGGTCGGCCACATTGCCGAGAAAGCGCACCTGCTGCTGCAGGCCCAGGCGGGCCACCAGCGCCTCGGCCTTGCGGCGCAGGCGCGCGCTGCCGGCGCCGGCAAGATCAAGCCGCGGCGTGAGGCCCCGATCGCGCAGCAGGGCCAGGGCCTGGATCAGCGTGGCGTGGTCCTTCTGGCGCGCAAAGCGCGAGGCCATGAGGATGGCGGGCTCGCGCTGCTCCCAGCGCTGCGGCAGCAGGCTGTCGGGAAAGCGCTGCAGGGCGATGCCGTTGGGAATGGCCAGGCATTTGTCGGGCGCAAAGCCGCGCTCCACCAGGGCCGTGCGCACGCCCTCGGATACGCCTATGCTGGCCTGGGTGAAGGGCTGCAGCGCCAGGGCCTGGCGCAGGCGCCTGGGCGTGTAGCGCTCGCGCGCGTTGTGCTCCACATGGTAGATGCGCGGCACATGCTCGGCCACGGCGGCGCGCCGGCCCCAGATATGGTCGCTGAAGCCATGGGCAAAGACCACGTCGGGGCGCCAGGCGCGGATGATCTTGCGCAGTTCCCAGACGGTGAACGCGTGCAGCCAGTTGGACACCACCTGCACCTGCAGGCCCTGGTCACGCAGCGCCTGCACACGCGCGGCCGAGGTGTTGCGCTTGCGCCTGAGCACCAGCAGGGTCTGCATGTCGGGCTCGCGCTGCGCGGCCAGGCACAGATCGACGGCCACCTGGGTGGCGCCGGAAAAGCCGCCCGTGACGAAATGCAGCACCCGCAGCGGGCGCTGACTCTTGCTGGACTCCTGCATGGGTGAAAGCAGCAAGCCGGCGGCCATGCCGCCCGGGCTCAATGCCCGCTGCCGACCACCTCACCCTCCTTGAGCCGATACAGCGTTCCGCAGTACGGGCATTGCGCATGCCCCTGGTGGCCGATCTCCAGGTAGATGCGCGGGTGGCTGTTCCACAGCTTCATATCCGCCTTGGGGTTGGGGCAGTACACGCCGCCGTTGCGGTCCAGGTCCTTGGCGAGCAGTTCGACAGTTGCTTGGGGCATGTTCAGACCTTGGTGAGCCAGTGGGCGTACTTGGGATTGCGGCCGTTGACGATGTCGAAGAAGGCCGTCTGGATCTTCTCGGTGATGGGGCCGCGGCTGCCGCTGCCGATCTGCACACGGTCGAGCTCGCGGATCGGCGTGATCTCGGCGGCCGTGCCGCTGAAGAAGGCCTCGTCGGCGATGTAGACCTCGTCGCGCGTGATGCGCTTTTGCACCAGATCGAGGCCCAGGTCCTTGCAGATGTGCAGCACGGTGTTGCGCGTGATGCCATTCAAGGCGCCGGCCGAGAGGTCGGGCGTGTAGACCACGCCGTCCTTGATGATGAACACGTTTTCGCCCGAGCCCTCGGAGACGAAGCCGGCGCTGTCGAGCAGCAGGGCCTCGTCGTAGCCGTCGTCCGTGGCCTCCATGTTGGCCAGGATGGAGTTGGTGTAGTTGCTCGAGGCCTTGGCCTGCGTCATCGTGATGTTGACGTGGTGGCGCGTGAAGCTGCTGGTCTTGACGCGGATGCCGCGCTGCATGCCCTCCTCGCCCAGATAGGCGCCCCAGGCCCAGGCCGCCACCATCAGGTGGATCTTGTTGCCCTTGGGCGAGACGCCGAGCTTTTCCGAGCCAATCCAGGTCAGCGGGCGCAGGTAGCAGGACTCGAGCCCGTTGGCGCGCACCACGGCGCGCTGCGCCTCGTTCACCTCGTCCTTGGTGAAGGGCATCTGCATGCGCAGGATCTTGGCGCTGTTGAACAGGCGGTCGGTGTGCTCCTGCAGGCGGAAGATGGCCGTGCCCTGCTCGGTCTTGTAGGCGCGCACGCCCTCGAAAGCGCCGCAGCCATAGTGCAGCGAGTGGGTCAGCACGTGGATCTTGGCATCGCGCCAGTCCACCATCTGGCCATCCATCCAGATCTTGCCGTCACGGTCGGCCATGGAGGGAACAACGGGGCTCATGGGGATCCTTTAGAGAACTGCGAAGGTCGCAAAGCCGGCTATTTTACGATTCGCCGGCGGGCGCCGGAGCGTCATCGCCGGGGGCCGCCGGACGCACGAGCTGCCAGCGCACCAGGCGGCCGGCCACGAACTCGCAGGTCACATGCGACTGCGTGCCGTCGGTCCAGCGGTAGATCTCGGGCTCCTGCCCCTCGGCGGAAAGCTGCTCGCCGAGGGCGCGCGTCATGGCCACCACGTGCATCAGATTCACGCCGGGCTTGAGCCTGGCGTTGAGCATCACGGCGCTGCCCACCCAGCCTATCGGGTTGTGGCGCGCCTTCTGCATCACGTTCATGAGCCGCGTGTAGTGCAGCAGCGCCCACATCACCAGGCCGCCGCTCACCGTGAGAATGCCCTGCGGACCATAGGCCCGCCAGGCCGCGAACACCAGGGCGACGATGCCCAGCGGAATGAGGAACTTGCGCAGATTCATGGGCGCATTGTCCTATGCGGGGTTTGAGGGGCGGCTGTGGATGCTGCGTAGCCCGCGCCGGCGCGGCCCTTGGCTCCTACGCCAGACCGCGCACGGCCTCCATGGCCTCCTCGACGCGCTCCACGGTGTGGATGGTGAGGCCGGCAATGGGCTTCTTGGGCGCGTTCGCCTTGGGCACCACGGCCACGCTGAAGCCGAGCTTGGCGGCCTCCTTGAGCCGCTCCTGGCCGCGTGGCGCGGGGCGCACCTCGCCGGCCAGGCCGACCTCGCCAAAGGCGATGAAGCCCCTGGGCAGGGCGCGGCCGCGCAGGCTGCTGGTAATGGCCAGCATCACCGCCAGGTCGGCCGCGGGCTCGCTGATGCGCACGCCGCCCACGGCGTTGACGAACACGTCCTGGTCCGCGCAGGCCACGCCCGCGTGGCGGTGCAAGACCGCCAACAGCATGGCCAGGCGGTCGCGCTCCAGGCCCACGGACAGGCGCCGGGGGCTCGGCCCGCCGCCATCGACCAGGGCCTGAATCTCGACGAGCAGCGGGCGCGTGCCCTCGAGCGTGACGAGCACGCAGCTGCCCGGCACGGGCTCGCTGTGCTGAGAGAGAAAAATGGCGCTCGGGTTGGCCACGCCCTTGAGGCCCCTCTCCGTCATCGCGAACACGCCGATCTCGTTGACCGCGCCAAAGCGGTTCTTGATGGCGCGCACCAGGCGAAAGCTCGAATGCGTGTCGCCCTCGAAGTACAGCACCGTGTCCACCATGTGCTCGAGCACGCGCGGGCCGGCCAGCGCCCCCTCCTTGGTCACATGGCCGACAAGCACCACGGCGATGCCCGTGGCCTTGGCCAGGCGCGTGAGGTGCGCCGCGCACTCGCGCACCTGGGCCACCGAGCCCGGCGCGCTCGTGAGCTGGTCGGAGTAGATGGTCTGTATGGAGTCGATCACGCACACCGCAGGTTGGGTGGCCTCGACCGTGGCGAGGATTTTCTCGAGCTGGATCTCGGCGAGCACGTTGACCTGGCTCGCGTCCAGCCCCAGGCGGCGCGAGCGCAGCGCGACCTGGGCGCCGCTTTCCTCGCCCGTCACGTAGAGCGTGGGCAGGCCTGTGCGCTGCAGCGCGTCCATGGCCTGCAGGAGCAGCGTGGACTTGCCAATGCCCGGATCGCCGCCTATCAGCACCACGCCGCCCTCGACCACGCCGCCGCCGAGCACGCGGTCGAGCTCCTCAATGCCGCTGGCCGTGCGCGCAACCTCGGTGGCCTCGATGGCCGCGAGCGGCATCACCGCCTGCGCCTGGGCCAGGCCCGCGTACTGGCCGGCGCCGCTCAGCCGGTTCTTGCCGGGGGCCGCCTCGGCCACGGTCTCGATGAGCGTGTTCCAGGCGCCGCAGGACGGGCATTTGCCGAGCCAGCGCGGGCTGCTGCCGCCGCATTCGGTACAGGTGAAGAGGGTTTTGTCCTTGGCCATGGGGTGGGCACTATAACGAGGGCTGGCCATCCCCCGGACGGGGCCATGGGGCGCGCCGTGTCGCCTCCCATATTTCATGGTCAAATTGGCACCCAGCGCTTTGCAGACAAGCGCAAACAGCTATAACTTAAGGAGCATTTCATGTCCGCACTGACCCTGTACTACGCCCCCGGCACCTGCGCCCAGGCCGTGCGCATCGCGCTCGAGGAGGCCCAGGCGCCCTACCACCTGGTGCGCGTGGACTTCGCGAGCGGCCAGCAGCGCTCGCCCGACTATCTGGCCGTCAACCCCAAGGGCCGCGTGCCGGCCCTGGTCACCAGACAGGGCACGCTGACCGAGACCCTGGCGCTGCTGACCTATGTGGCGCAGCGCTTTCCCGAGGCGCGGCTCGCGCCCGGCGACGCCTTTGGCCTGGCGCGCATGCAGGAGTTCAACGGCTACCTGGCCTCCACCGTCCACATCGCCCACGCCCACCGCCCGCGCGCCTCGCGCTGGGCCGACGAGCCCGAGGCCCAGGCCGCCATGCAGCGCAAGGTGCCGGCCAACATGACGGAGTGCTTTGACCTGATCGAACGGCACTACCTGGGCGAGCAGCCCTGGGTTATGGGCGCGCAGTACACCGTGGCCGATGGCTATCTGTTCACCATGGCCGGCTGGCTCAAGAGCGACGGCGTGGACATGGCGCAGTTCCCCAAGGTGGCGGCGCACCACGCGCGCATGGCCCAGCGCCCGGCCGTGCAGCGCGCGCTGGCCTGAAGTCGCGCCAGAAAAAAACGGCCGGAACCCCTCGTCAGGGCCCCGGCCGGTCAAAGGCCTGCAGGCAGGCCGGCTTTCATGCGGTGGCGCGCCTCAC
Organism: Oryzisolibacter sp. LB2S; assembly: GCF_040732315.1. Lineage (NCBI taxonomy): Bacteria > Pseudomonadati > Pseudomonadota > Betaproteobacteria > Burkholderiales > Comamonadaceae > Alicycliphilus > Alicycliphilus soli. The sequence continues at coordinate 244,592 of NZ_CP160388.1, read as the reverse complement.
TCGAAGGGCTGGGGGCGTTTTGTCTTGTCGCTCGAGGGCGGCAATATCGGCATGACGAGCTTGGGCTGATCGCCCGTCAGCGTCTTGAGGAAGGCGACGATGTCGGCGTTCTCCTGGTCGGTGAACTTCTTGCCGAGCTGGATGCGGCCCATGGTGTCCACGGCCTCGGCCAGGGTGTCGGCGGCGCCGTCGTGGAAATAGGGGTAGGTCAGCTCCACGTTGCGCAGCGTCGGCACCTTGAAGTTGAAGCGCTCGGCGTCGTTGCCCGTGACGGCCGAGCGGCCCTCGGCCGGGTTGTCGGTCTTGTAGGGCTCGACCAGGCCCATCTTCTGGAACGACGTGCCGCCCAGGTTGGGGCCGTTGTGGCAGGCCACGCAGCCCGAATCCTTGAACAGCCGGTAGCCATTGAGCTCCTGCGCCGTGATGGCCTTCCTGTCGCCCTTGAGCCATTTGTCAAAGCGCGCATTGGGAGTGACCAGCGTCTCCTCGAACGCGGCGATGGCCAGCGTGACCTGGTCGATGTCCAGTCTGTCGTTGCCAAAGACCTTTTTGAACTCGGCCACGTACTGCGGGATGGAGCGCAGCATGTCCACCGCCAGGTCGTGCGTGAAGGCCATCTCGCCCGGGTTGGCGATGGGGCCGCCGGCCTGCTCCTTGAGGTCCTTGGCGCGGCCATCCCAGAACTGGGCCACGTTGAGGCTGGAGTTGAGCACCGTGGGCGAGTTGATCGGGCCCTTCTGCCATTTGTCGCCGATGGAGGTCTTGAGGTTGTCCGAGCCGCCCATGCTCAGGTTGTGGCACGAGTTGCACGAAATGAAGCCCGAGCGCGACAGGCGCGGATCGAACCAGAGCTTCTTGCCCAGCTCCACCCGGGCGGGGTGGCTCACCTTGGCGGGCGCGATGGGCTGCACGGGCTCGGCCGCGCGCAGCGGGGCCGAGGCCAGCAGCGCCGCCGTGGAGACGGCGCCCAGCGCAAGACGCAGGACATGGCGGGAATGGGGGGCGGGCTTCTTCTTCATGGGGCTCCTCTTGTCGTTGACGACAACCATCGGGGTTGCGGAGCCATTCTTAGGGTTAACCCGTGGCGGCTATTTGATAAAGCGCAAACAAGACCGTTTCCAGAAAATGGTCATTGAGCATAACTCATTTGTCGCCTCCCTTCCCCATGGGTGGCTCACGACTCCACCACAACCGGCACGCGCGGCGCCAGCGCGCACATGAGCTCGTAGCCCACGGTGCCCGCCGCCTGGGCCACCTCGTCGATGGGCAGCACCGCGCCGTTGGCCGCGCGGCCCCAGAGCGTGACCTCGCTGCCCAGTCCCGCCTGGGGCACGGGCGTCAGGTCGACGGTGATCATGTCCATGCTCACGCGGCCCACGGTGCGCGTGCGCACGCCGTCCACGAGCACGGGCGTGCCGGTGTCGCAGTGGCGCGGATAGCCGTCGGCGTAGCCGCAGGCGACCACGCCTATGGTCATGGGCGCCTCGGCCGTGAAGCGCGAGCCATAGCCCACGCTGTCGCCCGGCTGCAGCCGCTGCACGCCGATGAGGCGCGAGGCCAGCGTCATGGCCGGCCGCAAGTCCCAGTCGGCGGCGCTGCGCTCGGGGTGGTCGGGCGCGCTGCCGTAGAGCACGATGCCGGCGCGCACCCAGTCGAGGCGCACCTCGCCCTCGCCGCCATGGCGCAGGATGGCGGCGCTGTTGGCGATGCAGCGCTCGCCCGGCAGGTCGGCGGTGGCGCGGTGAAAGGCCTGCACCTGGTGGGCGATGCCGCGCGGCCCGTCGGCATCGGAGAAATGCGTCATGAAGGAGATCTCGTCCACCTGCGGCAGCGCATTGAGCCGCGCCCAGGCGCTGCGGTAGCGATCGGGCGTGAAGCCCAGGCGGTTCATGCCGCTGTTCATCTTGAGGAACACGCGGTGCGGCACCTGGGTCTTGTGCGCTGCCAGCCAGTCGATCTGCGCGTCGCAGTGCACGGCGTGCCAGAGCGACAGGCGCGAGCACAGCTCGAGGTCGCGCGGCTCGAACACGCCCTCGAGCAGCAGGATGGGGCCGCGCCAGCCGAGTTGGCGCAGCAGCTCGGCCTCCGCCAGGTCCAAGAGCGCAAAGCCGTCGGCCGAGCGCAGCCCCTCCCAGACACGTTCTATGCCATGGCCATAGGCGTTGGCCTTGACCACGGCCCACAGGCGCGCATCGGGCGCGGCGCGGCGCGCGCGCTCCAGGTTGTGCTGCACGGCGGCGGGGTGAATGGTGGCGAGTATCGGACGGGGCATGCGGCGCGGGCCTCCACAGGGCAAAGGATGGGCATTCTGGCACCGTGGCGCCGCCCTTGCGTGATATAACCGCCCGTCGCTCCACGGAGTGTTTCGATTTCTCACAAGCCATCGGCCGCGCCGATGGAGCCACCAGCCACCCGATGAAGCGCGGTTTCTACACCATCATGTCGGCGCAGTTTTTCAGCTCGCTGGCCGACAACGCCTTGTTCGTGACCGCGGTGGAGCTGCTGCGCACCGATGGCGCGCCCGAATGGCAGCGCGCGGCCCTGGTGCCCATGTTCGCGCTGTTCTACGTGGTGCTCGCGCCCTGGGTGGGGGCGTTCGCCGACTCCCTGCCCAAGGGGCGCGTGATGTTCATCAGCAATGCCATCAAGGTCCTGGGCTGCCTGATGATGCTGTTCGGCTCGCACCCTCTGCTGGCCTATGGCGTGGTGGGCCTGGGCGCAGCGGCCTACTCGCCGGCCAAGTACGGCATCCTCACCGAGCTGCTGCCGGCCTCGCAGCTCGTCAAGGCCAATGGCTGGATCGAGGGGCTGACCATCACCTCCATCATCCTCGGCGTGCTGCTGGGCGGCCAGCTCGTCGCGCCGCACATCGCCGGGCCGCTGCTCGCGCTGGACCTGCCGGGCCTGGACCTGGGCATTGACCTGCCGGCCGAGGCCGCCATCATGGCCCTGGTGCCCGTGTATGCGCTGGCCGCGGCCATCAATCTGCGCATACCGCTCACGGGCGTGGCGATGCGCCCCATGCCGCGCAACCCCATGGCGCTGCTGCCCGACTTCTGGGTCTGCAACCGGCGCCTGTGGCGCGACCGGCTCGGTCAGATCTCGCTGGCCACGACCACGCTGTTCTGGGGCGTCTCGGGCAATCTGCGCTACATCGTGCTGGCCTGGAGCGCCGTGGCCCTGGGCTACAACACCACCCAGGCCTCGTCCCTGGTGGGTGTGGTGGCCATAGGCACGGCCGCGGGCGCGGTGCTCGCGTCCATGCGCATGCGCCTGGAGCATGCGGTGCGCGTGCTGCCGCTGGGCATTGCCATGGGGCTGGTGGTCATGCTCATGAACGCCATCCACAGCATCTGGCTGGCCGTGCCCTTCCTCATCGTGCTCGGCGGCCTGGGCGGTTTTCTCGTCGTGCCCATGAATGCGCTCTTGCAGCACCGCGGCCACAACCTCATGGGCGCGGGCCGCTCCATCGCCGTGCAGAACTTCAACGAGCAGGCCGCCATCCTGGGCATGGGGGTGCTCTACAGCCTGTTCACCAAGATGGGGCTGTCGGCCTATGGCGCCATCACCGCCTTCGGCCTGCTGGTGGCGCTGGTCATGCTGGCCATTCTGCGCTGGCATGTGCACAACGTACGCCACCACCCCAAGGAGATGGTGCATCTGCGGCGCATGGCGCGGCGCGACCATCACTGAACATCAATTTTGATAGCTTTCGGCGCTTGACTGGCGGGCGTTGAAGGCCTTTTTCATGCAATCCCCCCTGCCCGTCTTCGCGCTGCTGTGCAACGCCTTTCTCTGGGGCCTGTCCTGGTGGCCCTTTCGCCAGATGCAGGCCGCGGGCCTGCACCCGCTGTGGGCCACGGCGCTCATGTACACGCTGGTGTGCGCGCTGATGCTGCTGGCGCGCCCGGACAGCCTGCGCGCGCTGCTCGCCCAGCCCGGGCTGTGGCTGCTGGCGCTGAACTCGGGCGTGAACAACATGGCCTTCAACTGGGCCGTCACGGTGGGCGACGTGGTGCGCGTGGTGCTGTTGTTCTACCTCATGCCCGCCTGGCTGGTGCTGCTGGCCTGGCGCCTGCTGGGCGAGCGTCCCACGCCGGCCGCGCTGGCGCGCCTGGCGCTGGCCTTTGGCGGCGTGGCTCTGGTGCTGCTGCCGGCGGGAGCCAGCCCGGGCAGCCTGCTGGCCAACCTGTCGCTGGCCGACGGGCTGGCCCTCATCGGCGGGCTGACCTTTGCCATGACCAATGTGCTGCTGCGCCGCCTGCACGCCGTGCCCGGCCCCGCGCGCATGCTGGCCATGTTTGCCGGCTGCATGCTGCTGGGCTGGGTCGGGGCCGGCGCCGGCGCGGCCCTCGGCGTGGTGCCGGCCTTCCCGGCCTTCGACCCGCGCTGGGCCGCCGTGGCCGTGGCACTGGCCCTGCTGCTGATGCTGGGCAACTGGGCGCTGCAATACGGTGCGGCGCGGCTGCCCACGGCCATCACCGGGGTGGTGATGCTGTCGGAGGTGCTGTTTGCGAGCCTGTCCTCGGTACTGCTGGGCGCGGCCGAGCTGCACGCGCGCACGCTCGCCGGCGGCGCGCTCATCGTGCTGGCCGCGCTGTGGGCAAGCCTGGAAAATCGTTGATCGATTGAGAGGCGCGCCAAAGCAAAAAGGCCGCAAGACTGCGGCCCTTGGCTTGCACACCGCCCGGCATGCCTGGGCGGCGCACTCGAATCAGGCAGCCTTCGAATCAGGCAGCCTTCTTCTGGCGTTGGCGTGCGGCGACCAACCCTGCAAAACCAAGACCCAGCAGGGCCAGCGAGCCGGGCTCTGGCACGTCGTTGGGCGGAACGACGGAGCCGAAGCCGTCGAGATAGACATAGCCGGCATGGCCGCCATAGGGGCAATCCGAGGCCAGCAGCGTCAACGTGAAGTCATGGCCCACCGCGTTCAGCGCAAGAAGGTCAATCTGCTCCACGACCCAGCCAGAGGAGTACCAACCACTGTAGTTGGTCCAGGTCACGCCCGAAGTGCCCGAGCCAATGGCCCCGGCAGAGCTATAGGCACGGCTCACCAGGTCCGTGCCAGTCGTGTCATCCCTCAGGGTGAGAGAGAAGTAGTCGGAGTCGCTCAGGCCATGGGAGGCCTCCAGCACCGCATTCCAGGCAAAAAAGATGCTGTTGTCCGTGTAGTTGGTCACCGACTGACGCAGGGTCGAGACCGAGTAGTTGTTGATGCTGTCATTCACCCGCACCGAATAGTTGCCGGTATAGACCCGGTTTGCGCCAGTGTAAGGATCAGTCCCGCCACTCATGATGGTGTTGTTGGGCGTGCCACCGTTATAGACGGCAGGGTTGACCGGTGCTGCGGGGCTCCCAGACCAGGTACCACCACCACCGGTCCAGCCGCCGAGGTTGCCGTCCTCGAAGCCTCCGTTGACAAATGTACCCGCATACGCCGATGTGCCGAGCGTCATCAAAACCGCAGCGGCCATTGAAACAAGTCTCTTGGTCATATCGATTCCTTTCAGGTGACGTTGACAATTGGTTGACACCCGAAAGTCCAAAAGCACAATTCGTGCCAAATATTAATATCGTTGATTTCATTGAGTTTTTTCTTGTTGATACGTAATTTGTCGACTGACTCGTAAAAAATTCCGACAAATTGCTGCGCGCTACTACTCACCGTTGATGCGATCTCTGAACCGACTCAGATGCACTCGAGGCGTCGCCTTCTCGAGGGCAGAGGGGGAGCAACAGGAAGCCCCGGACGAAACACATGGCGCCAACGCGCGCCAAGCGGCCCGATTGATGTTCATATTGACGTTCGCGCATCGGCCGGGGTTTGCAGCGCCCCAAGGGCACTGCGGCGATGGTCACGAACAGCGTGAACCACGTCCAACCCATGGCCGTCGGCGCCACTCAAGCGATTGGCCGCCACGCACTTGGGCGTCGACGGCGAACAGCAGCGTCAGCGCGCCGTTACCCAGCCCAATGGCGTGCTCCGACCAGCGTCAGGCGCCGCGCAGCTGGCGCGCGCGTGCCAGCGCGCGCTGCACGGCGTGCACATCCATGCCGTACATGTCGGCGAACTGCGCGGGCGTGGCGCCGCTGGCCTCAAAGGCGCGCGCCAGGGCCTCGGCGCGGGCGTCGCGTTCGGCGACCTCGGCAAAGGCCTCGTCGAGCAGGGCGTTGGCGCGCTCGTCGCGGCCGCGCACGAGGGCGTCATAGGCCTCGCGCGTGAGGCCCGAGGCCTCGAAGGCCTGGGCGATGCGCCGGCGCAGCGTGGCCGCAAGGTCCTCGCCCTCGCGCGGCTTGCGCCGGCGAAACACCTCCAGCAGCGCGTGGTGCACATGCTCGGGCGCCATGTCCTCCACGGGCTGGCCCTGCAGGTCGTGGCGCTTCATGCCCTGGGCCACGGCGTTCAGGTAGCGCGTGGAGCGCGTGTGGATGGAGAGCGCGAGCTTGAGCGCGTCCTTGTCGATGGCCTCGCCATGGGCGGCCATCAGGTCGTGGAAGATGCCGCGCTTGAGCGGCAGGAACTGCGCGCCAAAGAGCTGCGGATACCAGGCCGCGAGCTGCTCGAGCAGCAGGTGGGTGCGGCGCGGCTGGGGGCGGGCTGCGCCGGTCTTCTCCGGCGCGGGGGTGGCCTGACCGTCCTGCGCGGCCGGTTCACGGCGCTCGCCGCCACGGCGGCGCCCACCACGGCCACCACGGCCACCACGGCGCCCTGCGGGCCGGCCCGGCTCGGCGGCCTGCGGCGCGGCGTCTGCCACGGGAGCGATGGCGGGGGTGGACGATGCAGCCTCGGCGCTGGCCTGCTGCGTGACTTGGTCGGAGGTGACGTTGTCGTTCATGCTCAATGGCGCGCGGCATGGCAGCTAGCGCGCGGCGGGTCAAAACCCGCCATCATGCCAGCAATGCCTCGTCCAGCAGCTCGATCCAGTGGCGCACGGGGATCTCGGTGCCGCTTTGCAGGTGGGTGATGCAGCCCATGTTGGCCGACAGAATCGCCGCGGGCGGCTCCTCGGCAAAGGCCGCGCCGAGCACGCCGAGCTTGCGGTCGCGCAGCTGGTGGGAGATCTCGTGGTTGAGCACCGAGTAGGTGCCGGCCGAGCCGCAGCACAGGTGCGACTCGGTACGCGCCACGCGCAACTCAAAGCCCAGCGCCGCCATGTGCCGCTCCACGCCGCCGCGCAGCTTCTGGCCATGCTGCAGCGTGCAGGGCGGGTGGTAGGCAAAGGCACGGCCGGCCGGACGCACGCGGTCCTTGAGCAGCGGCACCAGGTCGGGCAGCAGCTCCGACAGGTCGCGCGTCAGGCCGCTCACGCGCGCGGCCTTGTCGGCGTACTGCGGGTCCAGGCGCAGCAAATGGCCATATTCCTTGACCGTGACGCCGCAGCCCGATGCGTTCATGACGATGCATTCGACCTCGCCGCGCTCGATGTACGGCCACCAGGCGTCGATGTTGGCGCGCATCTGGGCCAGCCCGCCCTCCTGATCGTTCAGGTGGAACTTGACGGCGCCGCAGCAGCCGGCCTCGCGCGCGACCACGGTCTCTATGCCCGCGGCGTCGAGCACACGCGCCGTCGCATGGTTGATGTTGGGCGCCATGGAGGGCTGCACGCAGCCCTCGAGCAGCAGCACCTTGCGCGCATGCGTGCGTGCGGGCCAGCTGCCCGGATCCTGGTGCACAGGCACCTTGGCGCGCAGGCGCTCGTGCAGCAGACCGCGCACGCTGCGGCCCAGCTTCATGGCCGGCGCGAACAGCGGCGAGGGCAGGCCCTCCTTGAGCACCCATCGCGTCGCACGTTCGGCGAGCGGGCGCGGCACCTTCTCCTCGACGATCTTGCGGCCTATGTCCACGAGGTGGCCGTACTGCACGCCGCTCGGGCAGGTACTCTCGCAGTTGCGGCAGGTCAGGCACCGATCCAGGTGCTGCTGGGTCTTGCGCGTGGGCGCCTGGCCCTCGAGCACCTGCTTGATCAGGTAGATGCGCCCGCGCGGGCCGTCGAGCTCGTCGCCGAGCAACTGGTAGGTGGGGCAGGTGGCGGTGCAAAAGCCGCAGTGCACGCATTTGCGCAGGATGGCCTCGGCCTCCTGGCCCTCGGGGGTGTTCTGGTACTCGGGGGCGAGCTGGGTCTGCATGGTGAATCCTTAACTCAATGGCTCCGCGCGGCGCCGGCCGGGCGGGCGCGCGCATGTGGCGATGGGCGCCGGCTTACAGCAGTCGGCCGGGGTTGAAGATGCCGGCCGGATCGAACGCGTCCTTGAGCCGTCTGTGGATGCCGACCAGGGCCGCAGAACCAAGATCAAAACCGGCCCCATCGCCATTCTGCTGGGCGCCGGAAGCTACGAAAAGAGAAGCACTTCCACCGACCTGCGCGGCCAGCTGGCGCAGCGCCGCGCCCTGCTCCGGCGCGGCCTGCACCCAGCGCAGACCGCCATGCCATTCGATGAGCGGCGCCGCCACACCCGCCGGCAGCACCAGCGCGGGCGCGGTCTGCGGCAGCGAGAGGCGCCACAGCGCGTGCTGCGGCGCACGCTGCGTGAACCAGGGCAGACGCTGGTCGCGGCAGGCCTGCCAGTCGTCCGGCACGTTGGGCGCGTCCTGCAGCTCGCCGCCCATGCCGCGGCAGGCGGCATCGACGGCCGCGCGCGCGCCGCGCAGGCGCACGTAGAGCCGACCCTGGCCGCCCTCCTCGACCCAGCAGCTGGCGTTGAGCGGCAAGGGCTTTGCGCCCCAGGCGTTCAGGCGCGCGAGCGCCTCGACCTGGTCGCAGTCAAAGCGCAGCGTGGCCTCGGCCGGCGGCACGGGCAGCACCTTGAGGCTGACCTCGGTGAGGATGCCCAGCTGCCCCCAGCTGCCGGCCATGAGGCGCGAGACGTCGTAGCCGGCCACGTTCTTCATGACCTGGCCACCAAAGCGCAGCAGCTCGCCACGGCCGTTGATGATCTCCACGCCGAGCACGTAGTCGCGCACCGCGCCCACGCTGGCGCGCGCCGGGCCCGACAGGCCGGCCGCAACCATGCCGCCCACGGTGCCCACGGCTGCGCCGCCCCTGGCAAAGCGCGGCGGCTCGAAAGGCAGGCTCTGGCCATGCTGGGCGAGCAGCGCCTCCAGCTCGGCCAGCGGCGTGCCCGCCAGGGCCGTGACCACAAGCTCGCTGGGCTCGTAGCTCACGATGCCCGCCAGCTGCCGCATCTCCAGCCGCTCGCCCACATGGTGCGGCGCGCCCGGGCCGTGAAAGTCCTTGGTGCCACCGCCGCAGATGCGCAGCGGGGCATGGCGCGCGGCGCTGTCGCGCACGCGGTCGATGATCTGGCTGAGGGCGGCTTGCATGGGGGGCGATGGTACTGCCGCAGCCCCGAAACGACGCCCCGGGCGGTTTTGATTTTTTTGAACGCCGGGCGTGAACACGGCGGCGCTGGGCGAAAAAAGGGCCCGCATGGAGCGGGCCCAAACACCTTGGAGGGTAGGTTGGTCGGTGTGACTCAGCGGTGGTAGGCCGTCTCGCCGTGGGCAGTGATGTCCAGGCCCTGGCGCTCGTCCTCCTCGGAGACGCGCAGGCCCACGATCAGGTCGGCGATCTTGTAGGCGATGAAGGACACCACACCCGACCACACGATGGTGAACAGCACGCTCTTGACCTGGATCCACACCTGCGCGCCCATGCTGAAGGTGTCGGGCGTGAGGCCGCCGGTACCACCCAGGCCCTGGGCCGCGAACACGCCGGTGAGGATGGCGCCGACGATGCCGCCCACGCCATGCACGCCGAAGACGTCGAAGGCGTCGTCCACCTTGAGCATGCGCTTCAAGCCACTCACGCCCCAGAGGCAGACCAGGCCGGCGATCAGACCGATGACGATGGCGCCCATGGGACCGACGAAGCCGGCGGCGGGCGTCACGGCCACCAGGCCGGCGACGGCGCCCGAGGCCGCGCCCAGCATCGAGGCCTTGCCCTTGTGCAGCGCCTCGCCGGCGCTCCAGCTCAGCGTCGCGGCGGCCGTGGCCAGCACGGTGTTGACGAAGGCCAGGCCCGCGGCAGCGTTGGCGGCACCGGCGGAGCCGGCGTTGAAGCCGAACCAGCCCACCCACAGCAGCGACGCACCGACCATGGTCAGCGTCAGCGAGTGCGGGGTGAACGCCTCGCGGCCGAAGCCAATGCGCTTGCCCACCATGTAGGCGCCCACCAGGCCGGCGATACCGGAGTTGATGTGCACCACGGTGCCGCCCGCGAAGTCGAGCGCGCCGTCAGCCCCGAGCAGGCCGCCGCCCCAGACGATGTGGGCCATGGGCACGTAGCTGAAGGTAAACCACAGCAGGGCGAAGATGAGCACGGCCGAGAAGCGCATGCGCTCGGCAAACGAGCCCACGACCAGCGCCACGGTGATGGCCGCGAACGTGCCCTGGAAGGCGAGGAACACGTATTCGGGGATGGTCGGCAGCGCGCCAAAGGTCTCCATGCTCACGCCCTTGAGGAAGACCTTGGCGAAGTCGCCGTAGAACTTGCCCTCGCCCGAGAACGCCAGGCTGTAGCCGTAGAGGGCCCACAGCAGCGACACCAGCGAGAACACCACGAACACCTGCATCAGCACCGACAGCATGTTCTTGGCGCGGCCCAGGCCGCCGTAGAACAGGGCCAGGCCCGGGATGATCATGAGGATCACGAGCAGCGTGGAGGTGAGCATCCACGCCGTGTCGCCCGAGTCGATCTTGGGCGCGGGGGCCTCGGCCGGCGCGGCCTCGGCGGCGGGGGCCGGGGCTGCGGCGGGCGCCGCATCGGGTGCGGGTGCGGCGGCGGCCGCCTCGGCCACCGGTTCGGTCGTGGCGGGCGCCTGCGCCAGGGCGGCGCCGCCGCCCATCAGCAGGCCCAGGCCCAGAGCCAGGGAAGCAATCAGTTTTCTCATGGCAAATCTCCGTGACTGGGGGTTACAGGGCCTGTCCACCGGTCTCGCCGGTGCGGATGCGCACGACCTGCTCCAGGTCGGAGACGAAGATCTTCCCGTCGCCGATCTTGCCGGTGCGGGCCGCGCCCTCGATGGCCTCGATGACGCGCTCGGCCAGCTCGTCGGCCACGGCGGCCTCGACCTTGACCTTGGGCAGGAAGTCCACGACATATTCGGCCCCGCGGTAGAGCTCGGTGTGGCCCTTCTGGCGGCCAAAGCCCTTGACCTCGGTGACGGTGATGCCCTGCACGCCGATGTCGGACAGCGCCTCGCGCACCTCGTCGAGCTTGAAGGGTTTGATGACGGCGGTGATCATTTTCATGACCGGCTCCTTTTGAAGAATTACAGGGTCTTGGTGAGGGTGACGATCAGGCGCGCCTTGTTCGCGTCGCCAAAAAAGCCCTTCTTGTTGGCGCCCGCGACGGCCGCGGACAGCGACAGGCCGGAGCCGAAGTCATAGGCACCGCCGAGGCTGTAATCGACATAGTTGGGCACGCCCAGGTCCTTGATGTCGCCGGCAAAGCGCGTGTAGCCCACGGCGGCCTTGAGCGTGACGGCGGGCGCCACTTCCTTGGCGAACGCCAGGTTCAGATAGCCCGTGCCGCGGCCGCGGTTGCCCGAGGACTTGGCGCCGGCCCAGCCGAAGTAGTCCTTGGACACGGTGTGCGAATACTTGGCCGTGAACGGGCCCCAGGTGGCCGCGCCGTACAGCTCGGTGGTGTTGCCGTTGTTGTTGCCGTGGTAGAGGTAGGTGAGCGCACCGACGTCCAGATCCACCTCGCCGGCCTTGAATTTGTAGCCGCCGTAGAAATCGGACTCGATGGAATTGCCCGCGAGCCAGTCCACGCTGGAGTTCCAGTTGCCCAGGTAGAAGCCGCTCTCGCCAAAGGTGTAGTCGAAGCCCCCCTGGATGGCCGGGTTGAAGCCCTTGATGCGGTTCACGTCCTGGTCCTGACCACGAAACTTGTAGTTGCTCGTCAGCGAGACGTTGGCCGTCAGCTCGGCGCTGGCCAGCATGGGCATGGCGGCCGCCACAAGGGCCAGGCTCAGGGACTTCAGGGTTGCGTAGGGCATGGATCCTCCGATAGGTGTTGAAAGCAGGTACAGCGCTCAATGCACAGACCGTGCCAACCCCAATCACAGGTACATTTGGCTGCAAACACGCATGGACGCCGTGGCGCCATGCACCAAGTTGGGGAGGGTTCACGCCATGAGTCTTGCTTTGGTGCAAAGCCGCGCCCTGCTGGGCCTGCAGGCGCCCAGCGTCACCGTGGAGGTGCATCTGGCCAACGGCCTGCCGAGCTTTGCGCTCGTGGGCCTGGCCGATGTCGAGGTCAAGGAGGCGCGCGAGCGCGTGCGCTCGGCGCTGCAGAACGCGGGCCTGGAGTTCCCCGCGAACAAGAAGATCACCGTGAACCTGGCGCCGGCCGACCTGCCCAAGGACTCGGGGCGCTTCGACCTGCCGATCGCGCTGGGCATATTGGCCGCCAGCGGGCAGATTGACCCGGCGCGCTTGGGCGGCTGGGAGTTTGCGGGCGAGCTGTCGCTGTCGGGCCAACTACGCCCGGTGCGCGGCGCCCTGGCCACCAGCCTGGCGCTGCGCGCGCAGCAGCTGCGCCTGGTGCTGCCGCCGGGCAGCGCCGAGGAGGCGGCCCTGGTGCCCGGCGCCGAGATCTGGCGCGCGCGCCACCTGCTGGACGTGGTGCGGCATTTTCTGCCCGCGGGCAGCACGCCCGAACCCGAACCCGAGGGCGACGACGACGGCTGGCGGCGCATGGTGGCCGCGCCGCCCGCAGTCCATGCCGATGGCCCCGATCTCGCCGACGTCAAGGGCCAGGCCGCCGCCAAGCGCGCGCTGGAGATCGCGGCCACAGGAGCACATGGGCTGCTGCTTGTCGGCCCGCCGGGCTCGGGCAAGTCCATGCTCGCGCAGCGCTTTGCTGGCCTGCTGCCGCCCATGCAGGTGGAGCAGGCGCTCGAGAGCGCGGCCATCGCCAGCCTGGCCGGGCGCTTCACACCGCAGCAGTGGATGCAACGCCCGACGGCCAGCCCGCACCACAGCTGCAGCGCCGTGGCCCTGGTGGGCGGGGGCTCGCCGCCGCGGCCGGGCGAGATCTCGCTCGCGCACGAGGGCGTGCTGTTCCTCGACGAGTTCCCGGAGTTCGCGCGCAGCGCGCTCGAGGCCCTGCGCGAGCCGCTCGAGAGCGGGCGCATCACCATCGCGCGCGCGGCGCAGCGCGCCGAGTTCCCGGCGCGCTTTCAGCTCGTCGCCGCCATGAACCCCTGCCCCTGCGGCTTTGCCGGCTCCACCCAGCGCGCCTGCCGCTGCACACCCGACCAGGTGGCGCGCTACCAGGGCAAATTGAGCGGCCCGCTGCTCGACCGCATAGACCTGCATGTGGAGGTGCCGCAGCTGCCGGCCACGGAGCTGCTGGGTGCGCCCGCCGGGGAATCGAGCGCCGCCGTGCGCGAGCGCGTGGCCCAGGCGCACGAGCGTGCGCTCAAGCGCCAGGGCATGCCCAACCAGGCACTGCAGGGCCGTCAGCTCGACGAGGTGGTGGCGCTCGACGAGGCCGCCGCGCGCTTTCTGCAGACGGCCGCCACACGCCTGGCCTGGTCGGCGCGCGGCACGCACCGCGCCCTCAAGGTGGCGCGCACGATTGCCGACCTCGCGGGCTCGGGCCCGGTGAGCGTGGCTCATGTGGCCGAGGCCATACAGTACCGGCGGGTGCTGCGTGCACAGGGCAGTTGATGCTAGCCTTTACATAGCTATCAACGCTTGACGGTATTGACATTGAGGCAATATTCATTAGAAACATGCCTCGGTTCACCGTTCGGTTTGGGCGCTGCGCGATTCCTGGATTCCGGCTTTCGCCGGAATGAGGTGACATCGTGTGAATGCTGACTCACCCGAACGCCCAAACAAGACTGCGTGAGCCACTGGGCGCGCGGCCTGACAGAGCGACGCGGCTACTGGCGGGCCGTGGTGGCCATCGCAGCCAAGAACGCCCGCATGTGCTGGGCCGTGCTGGATCCGCACCACCGAAGCGGTGCAACAAGACCGTCAGCAGATGTGCCGTCTGTTCCTCGTTTGCAGCATCGTCTCTTCGCGTCAACGTAGAAATACCGTCACCAAGGAATGTCGATGGCCTGCGCTTGTTGACTATGTGGGAAGTCCCGGTAAACAGTTAGTCTGCACTGTGACCAAGCTGCTTGAGCCCAGCAAGGTTGTCCCACTCGGCCCATGCCTCAACGATGCGCCCGTTCTCGAGACGGTAGATCGCGAGATAGGTGGCTTCAAGCACCTTTTCCGACGGCGGGAACTGACCCATGGGACCAAGCTGCGTGCCACGAAACAGATGGCGTGCGGCAACCTTGTCTCCCTCTGCCACGAGGTCAAGCAGAGTTTCGTGGGCGTCGGGAAACGTTGCGTACTCCGCCACCAGGAAAGCAACAAGATCCTCAGCCGAACGAACACCCGGTTCGCCGGCGGCGACGCTGTGACGCCTGAACTCAGGAGCAAGAACAGCGCGGAGGCGAGCCCAGTCTTTCGCATTGATCGCATCAACGAAGGCGCGGACGACGGACTTGCTGTTTACCTGCATGGATGCGCTGACGTGGATTGTGTCGCCTAACGAATGAACTGGACTTCCCCGTCCCGAGTGATCCGCGCAGTTGCGGGATACGGCATCAAAGTGCCACGATAGGAAGTGCAATCTCTCATCGACGCACTCGTTGTGAGAAAGGGAGAGTCCATGACCATCCTAACCGTAGGCATCGATCTGGCAAAGAACGCCTTCGCCGTGCACGGCGTGGACGCATCGGACAAACCGGCACTGGTGCGCCCCAGCGTGGCGCGCGAGAGGCTGCTCAAACTCATCGCCAGCCTGCCGCCGTGCCTGATCGGCATGGAAGCGTGCTCAGGCGCGCACCACTGGACGCGTGAATTTGAGAGGCTCGGCCACAGCGTGCGCCTGATGCCCCCCCAATTCGTCGCCCCCTGCCGCCTCTCGGGCAAGCGCTGCAAGAACGACGCCGCCGACGCCATCCGCGAGGCCGTCAGGCACTTCGCCAGTCAGGCATGTTGGCCTGACGGAGCAGCCGCCTCAGCCCCCGGCCACCTCCAGCCCCTTGAGCCCGAGCTTGCGCATGAGGTCGGTGTCGGCCTGCACGTCGGGGTTGCCGGTCACGAGCAGCTTGTCGCCATAGAAGATGGAGTTGGCGCCCGCCATGAAGCACAGGGCCTGGACGGCCTCGCCGAGCTGCTGGCGCCCGGCCGACAGGCGCACGCGCGCGCGCGGCATGGTGATGCGCGCCACGGCGATCACGCGCACGAAGTCCAGCGGGTCGACGGGGTCGCTGTCGGCCAGCGGCGTGCCGGGCACGGGCACCAGGCTGTTGATGGGCACGGAGTCCGGGTAGGGGTCCATGTTGGCGAGCTGGGCGATCAGGCCCGCGCGGTGCACCACCTCCTCGCCCATGCCAATGATGCCGCCGCAGCAGACGTTGATGCCGGCGTCGCGCACGGCCTGCAGCGTGTCCAGCCGGTCCTGGTACTGGCGCGTGCTCACGACGTCCTGGTAGTACTCGGGCGCGGTGTCCAGGTTGTGGTTGTAGTAATCCAGGCCGGCCTCGCGCAGCGCGCGCGCCTGGTGCGGCTGCAGCATGCCCAGCGTGGCGCAGGTCTGCATGCCCAGGCCCTTCACGGCGCCGATGAGTGCGTTCATCTTCTCGATGTCGCGGTCCTTGGGCGCGCGCCAGGCCGCGCCCATGCAAAAGCGCGTGGCGCCCGCGTCCTTGGCGGCCTGTGCCGCGCGCGTGACCTCTTCCACGCTCATGAGCTTCTCGGCCTTGACGCCGGTCTCGAAAGACGCGGATTGCGGGCAATAGCCGCAGTTCTCGGGGCAACCGCCGGTTTTTACCGACAGAAGCGTGGCGAGTTCGATCTCGCCCGCGGGCCAGTGGGCGCGGTGCACGGTCTGGGCCTGGAACAGCAGGTCCAGAAACGGCTTGTCCAGCAGGGCCTGGATGGCCTCCACCGTCCAGCGGGCGTTGGCCGGTGCGGCGGCGGGGCGGGCGGGCGCATGCCATTGCATGGGGCGTGCGGCGGCATCCTGGGTGGGCGTGGCATGGGTCATGGGCGATTTCTCCTTGGGCGCAATGGCGCGCATTGTGGCGAAATCGCGCACGCCTCGGACGCCCGGCGACGATCGCGCGGGTTGAGCGACGTTCACTGACATTCACGCGCAAATTCGATGCATTTACCGCGTTTTGATGCCATCTTGAAGCGCCTTTCCGGCCTCATGCTGCAACTGCGGCGAACCGGCCGCCTATTGCCGGCTTTAGACATCAAGCCCGGCTACGGAACATGAGCCCATGAATGCCGATATGCACAGATAGGCGCATGAAGACGACAGTTGACAACGACACCCACAGTCGCCATCGCAAACGACGCCGAACATCCCCAGGCGTCACTCGGGTATTGCAGCGCCTCAGTACCCGCGCAGGTCACGCGGCGGCTCGGGCAACGGCTGGCCGCAAATCTGCGCGAGCGAGGCGCCGACGATGGCCAGGTCGTTGTCGAAGGCGCCATGGCTCGCGGGGATGCGCACATCGGGCTCGGCCGTGAGCACCCGGTCGTCCTTCACGACCGTCAGGCGCGACTTGAGCCTGGCCTCGGCCGCGGCGCGGCGCCAGATGGACAGGGTCTCGCCCGTGGTGGAGGCGCCGTCCCAGCTGCTCTGGTCGTTCTCGCCGGTCAGGGCGCGCTCCAGGCCCAGCAGCGGCGTGCGCCGGTCCTGCTCGAGCGCGTTGGACACCAGGTAGAGCAGCGACTTGCGATAGATGTAGGCGGTGTTGTCGTCACGCTCGCGCGAGTCGCTGAGCACGGCGATATGGGTCTTGGCGAGCAGCGCCTTGTCGGCGAAATGTCGGTTGGCAAAGTCCACCGTGCAGGCCGGGGCGTAGAGGTGTATGCCGGCCACGGACTCGCGCAGGCTGGGCGCACCGGGCGTGGCCTGCACCTTGGCCAGCCAGGTCAGCATATGGCCCAGCCAGATGCTGCCGGCCGAATGCCCCATGAGGTGGATCTCCAGCTCGTCGCCCCAGAGCGCCTTGAGCTCGCCCAGGGCGCGCGCCAGCAGGTCGCCCGCGCGCGTGGCCTGCCAGGCGTAGCCGGCGTTTTCCTTCATCTCGCTCCAAAGCGCGCGCACCACGGTGCGGCCTATGGTCGATTCGATCAGCGCGTCGGTGCGCTCGGTCAGCCATTCCTTGATGCCGGCCGCGGCCGGGCGGCCGGCGCGCCAGTCCTCGAGGTAGTAGCCGATGCTCTCGAGCAGCCCGGTGTGCCAGACGACGAACAGCGGGTAGCAGCCATTGGCCTCGCACAGCCGCCCCAGCGCACGCGCGCGCTTGAGCCCATCGGCCTCGCTGTTGAGGCCGCCATGCACGTAGATCAGCAGGCGCTTTTTGCCCTGCGGTGCCTGGGTGCGAAACCACTGGTCGGGCAACACGCTGACCTGGTAGGAGAGGTTGCGCGTGCGCTCGTCGGTGGTCAGGTAGCGGCTCATGCGGCCGTCGTTGCCGACCGAGATCACATGGTCCAGCGTCTGGCTCTCGGACCAGCCCCGGCCCGTCGCGGCGCGCCCGGCCGCGGCCTGCGGCACGTTGCGCCCGCCGCCTATCAGGCCCGGCACGCCCAGGGCGACGACCCAGGCATCCATGGCGTGCTGCAGCCAGTCCTCGTAGCTCAGCACGGCAAAACCATGCGCTCCCCAGTCCGGGCCCCAGGAGTTCTGCAGCACGAAGCCGCGTTCGTTGTAGCCCACGAACGCATAGGCATGGCCCGCGTCGCGGCTGGGCACGCCGTCGAAGGCGATCACGGGCAGGCTCGCGTGGTTCTTGGGCAGGCTGCTCGTGGGCACCTGCTGCCAGCCGTCATGCACGTAGCTCGAGACATAGATGGCGCCCACGTTCATGATGGCCGCCTGCAGGTCCGAGATGCTCTTGGTGTCTATGCGGTAGTACACGCCCACGGTGGTGCCACGGGCACGCTCGGCATAGCCGAACCTTGGCGGCTTCTGCGCCGTGGCCTGGTAGGGCCAGTCCTCCTCCAGGCAGACGCCATGATTGAACCAGCCCTTGATGGCGCCGCGGCAGCTCGAGCCCTCGTAGTTCTCGCCCGCGTACTCGTCATAGCGCCGCGCCATGTTGTAGAACATGCGCGGGCTGACCGACTCCATGGTCTTGGGTGAGCCACTGCGCACCCAGCGCAGGTAGTTGACCACGCCCGCGAGGCCAAAGCCTGTGCAGGCGCCCTCGCGCCCCTGGTTGAGCACCAGGCCGGCCTTGGCATAGGCCGGCAGCCACTTGCTCACCACGTCGGCACGGGGCCATTCGGGGTCAAGGCTGATGGGGGGCGGGATGTAGGGGCGGTCGCGCAGGTCGGGCGCGTCGGCCGTGGCGTTGAGCTGGCGCTCGGGCACCTCCTCCGCGGGCGCCTTCCTGCGCGCGGCCGCGGCCACCACACGCTTGCCGGCGCGGGCCGCCGGCACGGCGGCGGCGGCCGGCAGGGCCTGCTGCGCGAGCGCGAACACGCTTTGGAATCGGTCCAGCCCGTGCGAGCCGCCATTGACGAGGCGGCGCGCGCCCTTGAGGTCGCCCTTGTCCAGGCAGGCCTGCATGGCGCCCTTGTGCGCGTCGAGGAACAGTGCAAGGAGCAGCGCCGCGACCTCGGGGGCGTTGGCCAGATCCGGCGCGGCGGTCAGGTCGATGCCCAGCTTGGCGCCATAGGTTTCATAGTTGACGCGCCCCGTGAGCTGCACGAAGCCGCGCCCGCGGAACATGGCGCCCTCGCCGCGACGATTGCCCAGCTTGCCGTCATAGAGCGCAAACGGCGCGCCGCCGGGCGCGGTGTTGTACTTGGACTGGAACTCGGAGATGGGCACAAAGCCCTCGGTCTCGGCGCGTATCGTGCCCAGCGCCGCGAGCACCATGTCGCGGCCCGTGAGATTCAGGGCGCGCAGCGCGGCCGTCACATAGTGCAGGTAGCGCGCGATGTTGACGGGCTTGGTCGCGGGAAACAGCGCATGGACGCTGTCCACGTCCAGCTTGCAATCGAGGCGCGGCCAGTCGGCCAGCCCCAGCGCGAGCATGTTGCTGGGCCCGACGATGCCGTCCGCGATGAGCCCGCGGCCGTTCTGCCAGAAGCGCAGCGCCGCATCCAGCGTGGCATCGAAGCTCGTGCCGCCCTTGTTCAGGTCCGGATAGCCGCCGGCCGCGCTCCCGAGCTCGACCGTCAGCGCCTTGCGCAGGCGCGTGACCAATGGATCCTGACTTCCCTGACGCAACAGATAGGTCGGCATGGCATCGTCTCCCGGGTCGGCCGCACGGCACGCTGCCGGAGGCATGGGCCGCATGACGCGTGCATTGTGCGTTTCGCACAGTGAGTCGTCACTACCGCAAACAATGTTGCGGGGTGTAGCGCTCACGGCCTCTCAAAGACCCAGGAACTGCCTGCGCGCGGCGGCGTCCCGCGCCAGCTCGGCCATCGGGGCCTCGTGCACGATGCGACCCTGCTCGAGCACATAGGCGCGGTCGGCCACGGACTGGGCGAACGGCAGGTTCTGCTCGCTGAGCACAATGCCCATGCCGCGCGCCTTGAGCGCGGCGATGGTGCGCGCCATCTGCTCGACGATGAGCGGGGCCACGCCCTCGGACGGCTCGTCGAGCAGCACCAGATAGGGCTGGCCCATGAGGGTGCGCGCCACGCTGAGCATCTGCTGCTCGCCGCCGCTCATGCGCCCGCCCGGGCGCCGCGGCATCTCGCCGAGGTTGGGAAACAGCGCAAAGAGTTTGTCGGGCGTCCAGTGCGGCACGGGCTCGCCGCCCGGCCAATGGCGCGGCGGCTGGCGGCCGACGTCGAGGTTTTCCAGCACCGTGAGCTCGGTGAAGATGCGCCGGTCCTCGGGCACATAGCCGAGGCCCGCGCGCGCGATGCGGTGCGGCGGCTGGCCGTCGATGCGCCGGCCAAGGAAGTCGATGCGGCCCTGGATGCGCGGCATCAGCCCGGCAATGCTCTTGAGCGTGCTGCTCTTGCCCGCGCCGTTGCGCCCCATCAGGGCCACGACCTCGCCGCGGCCCACGGTGAGCGACACCTCGTGCAGCACATGGGCCGCGCCGTACCAGGCGTTCAGCCCCTGCACCGAAAGCATTGGTGTTTTCGGCCTCCCAGGCGTTTCAGTAAAGCGCGAGCAGCTATCGATTTCAGAGTTTTCCGTGCCCAGATACGCGGCCTGCACGCGCGCGTCCCGGCGTATGGCGTCCGGCCTGCCCTCGGCCAGCAGGCGGCCGCGCACGAGCACGGCGACGCGGTCGGCATGGCCGAAGACCATGTCCATGCTGTGCTCGGTGAACAGCACGGCCATGCGGCGCTCGCGCGCCAGGCGCTGCACCAGCCGCATCAGCGCCAGGCGCTCGGCCGGGGCCATGCCGGCCGTGGGCTCGTCCATGAGCAACAGGCGCGGCCCATGGGCCAGGGCCATGGCCAGCTCCAGGCGCTTGACGTCGCCATAGGCCAGCGCGCTGCAGGGCCGCTCGGCCTGCGCCGCCATGCCCACCTGGTCGAGCAGCGCCAGCGCGTCGGCGCGGCGGTGGTGCTCGGCGCGGCGCCACCAGCGCCAGGCGCGGCCGTCGTGCGACAGCAGCGCAAGCTGCAGGTTCTGCAGCACCGTGAAGCTCGCAAAGGTCTGGGCAATCTGAAAGGTGCGGCCCACGCCCAGGCGCCAGATGGCGCGCGGCGGCAGGCCCGTGATGTCGCGCCCGTCCAGCAGCACGCGGCCGGCGTCGGGCGCGAGCTGGCCGCCGACCAGGTTGAAGCTGGTGCTCTTGCCCGCGCCGTTGGGGCCGATGAGGGCCAGCAGCTCGCCGGGCTCGAGCGTGAACGACAGGCCCTGCACCGCCTGCACGCCACCAAAGGACTTGCACAGGCCGTCGACGCGCAGCAGGCTCATGCGGCGCCCCCGGTTACTTTGTTTTTGATAGCTGCTTGCGCCCGCCACATCTGCGCAAACCCAGAAATTCCCTGCGGAAACAGCAGCACCAGCAGCAGCATGGCGGCGCCGAGCAGCGCGCGCCAGTAGTCGGTCTCGCGCGCCAGACTGTCGTGCAGCCAGGTGAAGACCGCCGCGCCCACGAGCGGCCCGGCGAGCTGCTGCACGCCGCCCAGCAGCACCATGACCAGGCCGTCGACCGAGCGCGTGACCGCGAGCGCATCGGGCGCCACGCCGCCCTTGGAGAAGGCCGACAGCGCCCCGGCCAGTCCCGCGAACGCCCCGGCGATGGCAAAGGCCGCCCATTGCACGCGGCGCGTGTGCAGGCCCACGGCCTCGGCGCGCGCGGCCGAGTCGCGCGCCGCGCGCAGCGACCAGCCCAGCGGCGCAAACAGCATGCGCCTCAGCAGATAGACGCCGGCCGCGGTCAGCGCCAGCACCAACCAGTAAAAGCCCGCGCCCTGCGCGGCCCAGTCGGGTGGCCAGACGCCGGCCAGGCCATTGCTGCCGCCCGTGACGGCGTCCCACTGGTAGGCGATGGCCCAGGTGATCTGCGCGAAGGCCAGCGTGAGCATGGCCAGGTACACGCCCGACAGGCGCACGCACAGCCAGCCATAGAGCAGCGCGCCGCAGGCCGCGAGCAGCGCGCCCAGCGCCAGCGCCGCGCCCATGGGCAGGCCCGCCGCGCGCGTGACCAGCGCCGCGCCATAGGCCCCGAGGCCAAAGTAGGCCGCATGGCCGAACGAATGCAGCCCGCCCGGCCCGAGGATGAAATGCAGGCTCGCGGCAAACAGCGCGGCGATCGCCATGTCGGTGAGCAGCACCAGGGCGTAGCTGCGCGCGCCCAGCAGCAACGGCAGCAGCGCCAGCGCCGCCGCCAGCAGCAGCCACGCGGCCGCCGCGCGCGCGCCCGCGCCGCGCGGCGGCGCCTCGCTCGCGCCCAGGCTGCGCACCGTGGCCTGGGGCCGGCCCATCAGGCCCCAGGGGCGCCAGACGAGCACCACGGCCATGACCAGGAACTCCACCACCAGCGTGAGCTTGGGGAAGGCCACCGCCACCCCGGCGATGGGCACCACGCCAAGCCAGATGCAGACGGCCTTGAGCTCGGCGATCAACAGCGCCGCCACGAAGGCGCCGGGCAGCGAGCCCATGCCGCCCACGACCACGACGACGAAGGCCGCGCCTATGGTCAGCATGTCGAGCTCCAGGCTCGCGGGCTCGCGCGGCAGCTGCAGCGCGCCGCCCAGGCCCGCGAGCAGCGCGCCGAGCGCGAACACGCCCGTGAACAGCCAGGACTGGTTCACGCCCAGGGCGCCGACCATCTCGCGGTCCTGCGTGGCGGCGCGCACCAGGCGGCCCCAGCGCGTGCGGTTGAGCAGCAGCGTGAGCAGCAGCAGCACCAGCGGGCCGACGGCGATCAGGAACAGGTCATAGGCCGGAAAGCGCCGCCCGAGCAGCATGACCGCGCCCTCGAGCCCCGGCGCGCGCGGGCCGAGCAGCTCCTCCGGCCCCCAGAGCCACAGCGCCGCGTCCTTGATGATCAGCACCAGCGCGAACGTGGCCAGAAGCTGCAGCAGCTCGCTCGCGCGGTAGATGCGGCGCAGCACCAGGAGCTCGACGGCCGCGCCCAGCAGCCCCACGGCCAGCGGCGCCAGCAGCAGCGCGGGCCAGAAGCCGAGCGCGGGCGCCAGATGCTCGACGCTGGAATAGGCCACGAACAGCCCGAGCATGTAGAACGAGCCATGGGCGAAGTTGACGATGCGCGTGACGCCGAAGATCAGCGACAGCCCCGCCGCCACAAGGAACAGCGTGGACGCGCCCGCCAGCCCGTTGAGCAGCTGGGCCAGAAGGCCGGAGAGGTTCATGCGTGCGCAGCCGCTCTCAGGGCGCGGCGGGCCGCAGCTTCTTCACCTCGGCGTCGCTGGGCTGGAACTTCGCGCCGTCCATGTAGTGGAAGTCCACCATCACGCCCTTGCCGCCGTACAGCCCGGTCTTGCCCACATAGGCGCCCATGGTGGACTGGTGGTCTTGCGGCCGGTAGGTGATGGGGCCGAACGGCGTGCGCACCTCCAGGCCCCGGAAGGCGGCGATGAGCTTCTCGGTGTCGGCGCTGCCGGCTTTCTTCAGGCCCGCGGCGATCGACTGGATGGCGTTGTAGCCCACCACCGAGCCGGCGCGCGGGTAGTCCTTGAAGCGCTTGCGGTAGGCCGTGGCAAAGGCGTCATGCTCGGCCGTGAAGATGGCGTACCAGGGGTAGCCCGTGACCACCCAGCCCTGCGGTGCCTCGCCCTTGAGCGGGTCCAGGTACTCGGGCTCGCCCGTGAGCAGGCTGACCACGCCGCGGCCCTCGAACAGGCCGCGCGTGTGGCCCTCGCGCACGAACTTCGCGAGATCCGCCGCGAACAGCACATTGAAGATGGCGTCGGGTTTGGCGTCGGCCAGCGCCTGCACCACGCTGCCCGCATCCACCTTGCCCAGCGGCGTGGCCTGCTCGGCGACGAACTCCACGTCGGGCTGGGCCGCCTTGAGCAGGCGCTTGAACGTGGCCACGGCCGACTGGCCGTACTCGTAGTTGGGGTAGACGATGGCCCAGCGCTTCTTCTTCATGGCCGCGGCCTCGGGCACCAGCATGGCCACCTGCATGTAGGTCGAGGGGCGCAGGCGGAAGGTGTAGCGGTTGCCGTTCTCCCAGACGATCTTGTCGGTGAGCGGCTCGGCGGCGAGGAAGAAGCGCTTCTTCTGCTGCGCGTAGTCCGTCAGCGCCAGGCCCACATGCGACAGAAAGCTGCCCATGAGCACGTCCACCTTCTCGCGCGTGACGAGCTCCTCGGCCGCGCGCACGGCGTCCGCGGGGTTGCCGTTGTCGTCGCGCGTGACGAGCACGAGCTTTCTGCCGTTCACGCCGCCGGTGATGTTGATCTGCGCCAGCGCCAGCTCCATGCCCTTTTTGTAGGGCTCGAGGAAGGCGGGCTGGGCCTTGTAGCTGTTGATCTCGCCAATGGTGTAGACCTCTTCGGCCTGGGCCGCGCCCAGGCCCCAGGCCAGCGCGGCCAGCAAGGCGGTAAAGCGTTTGTGCATCATGGAATCCTTTGCCTCAGGTCAGTCGCCGAGCGCAGCGACTGTACCGCCAGGCCGAGTTTGCCCGACAATGTGCGGGTTTGCCCGCATGGCCCGCGGGCCGCGCATTTCGGCTTATGCCCCAGGTGAATAAGAAAACGGTGACACTCGCCGAAATCCACATCATCCACCTTCCATTTTTTCCCTCCATCCATGAGCGCATTTCACGAAGAGCGTGTCCTGACGGTGCACCACTGGACCGATCGCCTGTTTTCCTTCACCACCACGCGCGACCCGGCGCTGCGTTTCTCCAACGGCCACTTCACCATGATCGGACTGAAGGTCAATGACAAGCCGCTCTTGCGCGCCTACAGCATCGTCAGCGCCAACTACGAGGAGCATCTGGAGTTCCTGTCCATCAAGGTGCCCGACGGCCCGCTGACCTCGCGCCTGCAGCACATCAAGGTGGGCGACTCCATCATCGTCGGCAAGAAGCCCACGGGCACGCTGCTCATCGACTACCTGCTGCCGGCCAAGCGCCTGTACCTGATGTCCACGGGCACGGGCCTGGCACCCTTCCTGAGCGTGATCCGCGACCCCGAGACCTACGAGAAGTTCGAGGAAGTGATCCTGATCCACGGCGTGCGCCAGGTGGCCGAGTTGGCCTACCACGACTACATCACCAAGGATCTGCCCAAGCACGAGTTCCTCGGCGAGCTCATAACCAAGCAGCTCAAGTACTACCCCACGGTCACGCGCGAGCCCTTCCGCAACCAGGGCCGCATCCCCAACCTGATCGAGAACGGCAAGCTGTTCACCGACCTGGGCGTGCCGCCGCTCAACCCGCTCGAAGACCGCGTCATGCTCTGCGGCAGCCCGGAGATGCTGGCCTCGCTCAAGACCATCCTCGAGCACCGCGACTTCGAAGAGGGCAATACCACGCGCCCGGGCGACTTCGTCATCGAGCGCGCGTTTGTAGAGAAGTAAGATCTTGCCGGCTCTCGGCTCAGGCGCCACGCCCCCCAGAGGATGAGGGCGTAGAACCCGGCGCCTCAATACCCCCCATCGCCCACGCGCACCGGCTGCGCACCCGCGCCGCTGTCGGCGCCGCCATCGTCGACGCGCCAG
Organism: Oryzisolibacter sp. LB2S; assembly: GCF_040732315.1. Taxonomy (NCBI): domain Bacteria; kingdom Pseudomonadati; phylum Pseudomonadota; class Betaproteobacteria; order Burkholderiales; family Comamonadaceae; genus Alicycliphilus; species Alicycliphilus soli. The sequence goes on along the minus strand of NZ_CP160388.1, from coordinate 219,429 downwards.
CTCTTGCCCTGCAGGCGCACGGGCGTGCCCTCTGCCAGGGGCTGGGCGCGCGTGAAGCTGCGCACCGAGCCATCCTGCATGCGCACGCGCATCTGGTAGACGGTGGTGCTGCGCGCGCGCTGCTCCACCTGGTGGCCCACATAGCCGCCGCCCACGGCGCCCACCACCGTGGCCACGGCGCGGCCCGAGCCCTTGCCGATCTGGTTGCCGAGCACACCGCCGAGCACGCCGCCCGCCACCGCGCCCAGGCCCGTGGCCGGCGCCGCCTGCTCCACGGCCTGCACCGACTCCACGCGCCCGCAGGTGGTGCAGACGGGCGCCGCCGGCCGGGCCTGGGCCGCGGGCTGCGGCGCGGCGTCGGCCGGGCGCGCCGCGACACGCCGCGGCTGCTGCGGCGCATGGCTGGGCGCGGCGTGTGGCGCTCCTGTATCAGGAGCTGTCAGCGCTTTACTGGCGGGCGTTTGAGTCGATTTTTCATTGATGATTTCAGACTCGGGCGTGCGCGCCGCGGCAGTCTGGGCCAGGGCCTGGGGCTGCGCATCACCGCGCAGGTTCTGCGCCAGCAGCGTGCCGCCCAGGGCCAGCACGCTCACGCCGAGCGCGCCCACGGCGGCCCACAGCCATTTGACATTCGCGGCAGGCTGGGCCGTGCCGGCAGTGGTGGAAGGGTTCATGCAACGATCCAATGGAGGAGTAGTCGGGGAAATCGCTGCGCCCGGCCTGATGCGGCCGGGCGCCGTGCGTCGAGGCTACCCCGCCCCCGGCTTCACAAAGCCGGGCCGGCTGTAACGGGCGTAAACAGCGGTCAGGACGGCGCGTCGGCGCCCTGGCGCGCCTCGTGCAGGGCGCGGGCGCTGCTCGCGGCGAACAGCAGCACGGCCGACGAGAAATAAATCCACATCAGAAACACCACCAGCGATCCCGCCGCACCGTAGGCCGACACCACGGCCGCGCGCGTGAGGTACAGCGCCAGCAACTGCTTGCCCCCGGTGAACAGCGCCGCGCCCACGGCCGCGCCCCACAGCAGGCAGGGCAACGGCGGCTTGGGGCCGCTGCCGATGCGCATCAGGCCCAGGAACAGCAGCACCACCACGCCAAAGGACACGGCCTCGTTGACCACCTGCAGCAGCAGGCCCGAGCCGAACGGCAGCAGTGCGCCGGCCCAGGTGGCCAGGGCCTTGATGACCGTGGACAGCACCAGCGACACCAGCAGCAGAAAGCCCAGCGCCAGCACATAGGCCAGACCGCGCAGCCGCAGCGAGGCCATGCGCCACCAGGCCTTGCGCTCGGGCGCGCTCTGGCCATGCAGCCACAGCCGCTCGAGCGCCTTCTGCAACTCTGCGAACACGCCCGTCGCGCCGGACAGCAGCAGCACAAAGCCCGCGACCGAGGCCAGCCTGCCCTGCGCGGGCGCCTGGGCGCTCGCGAGCGCCATGCGCACCACCTCGGCGCCGCGTTCGCCCATGACGGCGCGCACCTGGGTGATGAGGTTGCTCTCCAGGTAGGCCTTGTCAATCCACCAGCCCAGCAGCCCCACCAGCAGCAACAGGAGCGGCGCCAGGCTCAGCATGCCGTAGAAGGACATGGCCGCGCTCATGCGCAGGCCGTCCGCGTCCAGCCACAGTTGCACGGCACGCAGCAGGGGCGCCAGGGGGCGGGCAAGAGGCCGTGCCCATGCGGGCAGCCTGGAGTGGAAGTCGGGCATGGGCCGATTGTGCGCAAGCCGCCGGCGCGCCGGCCCGGCTCTTACACTCATGCCTCACCACACAGCATTCACGAACACATGCAAACGCGTTGCGCCCTGGTCGGCATGCCCGGCAGCGGCAAATCCACCGTGGGCCGGCATCTGGCGCGCCGCCAGGGCCTGCCCTTCGTCGACATGGACCAGCGGCTCGAGGAGCGGCTGGGCTGCAGCATCCGCAGCTACTTCGACCAGCATGGCGAGGCGGCCTTTCGCGACCATGAGTCCGCCCTGCTGGCCGAGCTCGCGGACCAGCCCGGGCCCATGGTGCTGTCGACCGGCGGCGGCATCGTGCTGCGCGCGGACAACCGCGCGGCCCTGCGCCGCGGCTTTGCCCATGTGATGTATCTGCGCGCCTCGCCCGAGGACATCTTCCGGCGCCTGCGCCACGACCGCACCCGCCCGCTGCTGCAGGTGGCCGACCCGCTCGAGCGCCTGCGCGAGCTCTACCGCACGCGCGACCCGCTCTACCGCGAGACCGCGCACTACGTCATAGAGACGGGCCGGCCCACCGTGAACACGCTCGTGAACATGGTCTTGATGCAGCTGGAGATGACGCCGGGCCCTTGATGTGGTCCTTGCCGTCAGCGGCCCTTGGGACCGTCAGGAGGCCGTGATGACCCCGCAGGCCAGGCGCGCGCCCGAGTTGCCCGTGGGCTGGGTCTTGTAGTCGTCCGGGTCCTTGTGCACGATCAGCGAGCGGCCCACGATGCTCGTGGGTCCGGGCGCCACGGTCACGCCCGTCACGCTGAAGCTCGCCACGGCCTTGCCGCTGGCGTCGGCCTTCAGGGCGGGCAGATCGCCGCCGTGATGCTCCCCATCCTGCGGGCCATGGGGTTTCGCGGTGGGGTTGAAATGGCCGCCCGCGCTCATGGCGTCGGGGGCCGAGCAGTCGCCCTTGTCGTGGATGTGAAAGCCATGTTCCTGCCCCGGCTGCAGGCCGCTGACCTGCACGCGCACCAGCACCTTGTCGCCGCTCTGCGTGAACTGCGCCGTGCCGGTGACGGACGAGCCGCTGCGCGGCTGCAGGCTGGCGCTGGCGCTCGGCCCCTGGCCGCCCATGTGGGCACAGGCCGTCAGCAGCGCAAGGCTGGCGCCCAGTGCGAGCGCGGGGGAGAGAGGTCGAAGGTTCATGGTCGGGCTCCTGCAGGGAATGGGACGGGCATGCAGTATGCGCCCGCCCGCAGCCACGACGATCGGCTCAGCCCAGGTTCGGCGCAAGCCGCCGGCGCAGCTCGTCGATGTCCATGCCGCGGCGTGCGGCCATGTCCTGCACCTGGTCGTCGCCGATCTGGCCGACGACAAAGTACCGGGCCTCGGGGTGCGCGAGGTAGAAGCCGCTCACGCTCGATGCCGGGAACATGGCCATGCTCTCGGTCAGCTCCATGCCGATCTCGTGCGCGGCGAGCGTCTCGAACAGCGCTATTTTTGCCGTGTGGTCCGGGCAGGCCGGGTAGCCGGGCGCGGGGCGTATGCCCTGGTATTTCTCGGCGATCAGATCCTCGTTGGTCAGCGCCTCGCCCGCGCCATAGCCCCAGAGGTCGGTACGCACGCGCTGGTGCAGGCATTCGGCAAAGGCCTCGGCCAGGCGGTCGGCCAGACCCTTGAACATGATGGAGCTGTAGTCGTCGAGCGCGTCGAGAAACTCCTTTTCCTTCTTCTCGGCGCCTATGCCGGCCGTGACGGCGAACAGCCCCGCGTAGTCGGCAATGCCCGACTCCTTGGGCGCGACGAAGTCGGCGAGACACCGGCTCGGGCGCATCTGGCCGTCGGCGCCGGGCTGCTTCTCGGTCTGCTGGCGCAGGCCGTACCAGGTCATGAGAACCTGGCTGCGCGTCTCGTCGGTGTAGAACTCAATGTCGTCGCCCACGCTGTTGGCGGGGAACAGGCCCATCACGCCGTTCGCCGTGAGCCAGCGGCCCTCGACAATCTTCTTCAGCATCGCCTGGCCGTCGGCATAGACCTTGCGTGCCTCGGTGCCCACCACTTCGTCATCAAGGATGGCCGGGAAGGCCCCCGCCAGGTCCCAGGTCTGGAAGAACGGGCCCCAGTCGAGGAAGGGTACGAGCTCGGCGAGGTCGAAGTTCCTGAACACGCGCCGGCCCAGCGCGCGCGGCGCGACCGGGGCGTAGGAGAGCCGCGTGGCGTTGGCGCGCGCCTGGGCCAGGGGCCACAGCGGCACCTTCTTCTTCCTGGCGTGCAGCTCGCGCACATGGTCGTAGTCGGCGGCCACCTCGGCCAGATAGGCGTCCTTGCCCTCGCCCAGCAGGCTTTGCGCCACGCTCACGCTGCGCGACGCGTCGGGCACATAGACCACCGGCCCCTCGTACTGCGGCGCGATCTTCACGGCCGTGTGCACGCGCGAGCAGGTGGCGCCGCCGATCAAGAGCGGAATCTTCTTGATGCGGAAATAGTCGTCCTTGTGCATCTCGCCGGCGACGTACTGCATCTCCTCGAGACTGGGCGTGATGAGGCCGGACAGGCCGATGATGTCCGCCCCCTCGGCCTTGGCGCGCGCCAGGATCTCGTGGCAGGGCACCATCACGCCCATGTTGATAACCTCGAAGTTGTTGCACTGCAAAACCACGGTGACGATGTTCTTGCCGATGTCGTGCACGTCGCCCTTGACGGTGGCGATCACGATCTTGCCCTTGCTCGACACGTCCAGGCCCGCGGCCTCCTGGGCCTTTTTCTCCTCCTCGATGTAGGGAATCAGGTGGGCCACGGCCTGCTTCATGACGCGCGCGGATTTCACCACCTGAGGCAGGAACATCTTGCCCGCGCCGAACAGGTCGCCGACGATGTTCATGCCGTCCATCAGCGGGCCTTCGATGACATGCAGTGGCCGGCCGCCGCCCTGCACCACGATCTGCTGGTAGGCCTCCTCGGTGTCTTCCACGATGAAGTCGGTGATGCCATGCACCAGCGCGTGCGACAGGCGCTCGCCCACGGGTTTGGGTGCATCGGGCGTGCCGCGCCATTCGAGCTTCTTGCCCTCGTCCTTGGCCGCGCCCTTGGCGGCCTCGGCGATCTCCAGCAGGCGCTCGGCCGCATCCGGGCGGCGGTTCAAGACCACGTCTTCCACGCGCTCGCGCAGTTCGGGCTCCAGGTCGTCGTACACGCCCACCATGCCGGCGTTGACGATGCCCATGTCCATGCCCGCGGCAATCGCGTGGTAGAGAAACACGGTGTGAATCGCCTCGCGCACCGGGTCGTTGCCGCGGAAGGAAAACGACACGTTGGACACACCGCCCGAGACCTTGGCGCCCGGCAGGTTCTGCTTGATCCAGCGCGTGGCCTCGATGAAGTCCACGGCGTAGTTGGCGTGCTCCTCGATGCCCGTGGCAATCGCGAAGATGTTGGGGTCGAAGATGATGTCCTCGGGCGCAAAGCCCACCTCATCGACCAGCACGCGGTAGGCGCGCTCGCAGATCTCGATCTTGCGCTGGTAGGTGTCGGCCTGGCCGGCCTCGTCGAACGCCATGACCACGGCGGCCGCGCCGTAACGCTTGATCAGCCTGGCCTGGCGCTTGAACTCCGCCACGCCCTCCTTCATGCTGATCGAGTTGACGATGCCCTTGCCCTGCAGGCAGCGCAGACCGGCCTCGATCACCTCCCACTTGGAGCTGTCCACCATCACCGGCACGCGGGCGATGTCGGGCTCGGAGGCGATGAGGTTCAGAAAGCGCACCATGGCGGCCTTGCTGTCGAGCATGGCCTCGTCCATGTTCACGTCGATGACCTGTGCGCCGTTCTCCACCTGCTGGCGCGCAACCGACAGCGCCTCCTCGTACTGCTCATTGAGGATCATGCGCGCGAAGGCCTTGGAGCCGGTGACGTTGGTGCGCTCGCCCACGTTGACGAACAGCGTGCCCTCGCCGATGAAGACGGGCTCCAGGCCCGACAGGCGCATGGGGGGAATGGCGGTGGTGTGGGGGGTTGCGGACATCTGGCTCACCTGTGAAAGACCCAAGGCTGAAAAGGACAGGTGAGCGCCGTTGCTGCACCCGTGTGGGGTCAAGCCGCCACCGGCCCGAGCCTGACGCGGCCGCACAAGGCTCGGGGCCTGTGCGGCAGGCGCTGCAGCGCTCCTCGGGAAGGGCGCGATTTTACGCGCGGCTGCAATCGCACGGCGCCGTCAGGGGCGGACCCTGTACGCAGCGCCGTCCCGTGACCATAATTTCGCCTGGACCTCAAGGCTCCGGAGGAACCCGACATGTCCAGCGCCCCTCGCGACAACGGTGAAGCCACCGTGATGCAGGCCGGTGCGCGAGCCCCGCGCGCCGAATCGTCCCCCGGCGCCGCTGCGCGCAGGCCGGCGGCGGCACGCGCCGCGTTGCGCATGCCCGCGGCGCTGCGCTGGGCGCTGCTCGCGCTGGTCTTTCTGTTGTTGCTGGGCAGCACCTGGTTCGCCTCACGCCAGGCGCCCCACCCCGACATGTTCCGCCCCATGGGCAACTGGGATGTCGGCAGCCTGGACTGGTGGCGCTACCCGCTGGAGCGCAATGCCTTCAAGCGCCGGATCGTGCGCGGCGACTTGAATGCAGTGTTTCTGCTACCGGGCACGCAAAAGCTGTGGGCGGTAGGCAGCCGCGGGCTTGTGCTGCACAGCGAAGACGGCGGAGCGACCTGGGCCCAGCAAATGCCTGCCCCCCACGACGCAGGACGGCGGCACGCGCACCAAGGTGTCGGCCGCTTGGTCAATGCTGCCGCAGGCGATTGCGGCGGAGCCTCCCGAACAAAAGGCACAGCCGGCACAGATGCCGGTGACTCAACCTGGGATGGACTCCGGCTCCAAGCCACCCGTGCCGATAGCGCCCGCCGCCACCGGCACTGCACGGCAGTCAACGCCCGCCAGGACGCCTGATGTCCAGCAAGCGCTACCCAAGCAGGCGCCACAGCCGAACGCGCCGCCGGCCAGCCCGGCCCCGGTGCCACAGGTGGATCCGCTGCAAGCCGATTTGACCGCAGTGTTCTTTGTCGACGAGCAGCGCGGATGGGCCGTGGGCGGCGACGGCGCCATCCTCGCCACGCGCGATGGTGGCGCCACCTGGACCGCCCAGGCCAGCGGCGTCAAGGCATGGCTCTACAGTGTGCAATTTGCCGCCGACGGCCAGCGCGGCTGGGCCGTGGGCGATGGCGGCACCATTCTCGCCACGCACGATGGTGGCAACTCCTGGGCCGCGCAGGCCAGCGGTACTGTGGCACCGCTCTTCAGCATGCAGTTTGCCGACGACGGCCAGCGCGGCTGGGCCGTGGGAAGTGGCGGCACCATTCTCGCCACGCGCGATGGTGGCAGCTCCTGGGCCGCGCAGCCCAGCGGTACCAAGGCATCGCTTCTCAGCGTGCACTTTCCCGCCGACGGCCTGCGCGGCTGGGCCGTGGGAAGGGCCGGCACCATCCTCGCCACGCGCGATGGCGGCAACTCCTGGGCCGAGCAGGCCAGCGGTATCACGGCAGGTCTCTACAGCGTGCAGGTCGCTGTCGACGGTCAGCGCGGCTGGGCCGTGGGCTATGACGGCACCATTCTCGCCACGCGCGATGGCGGCAACTCCTGGGTCGCCCAGACCAGCGGCACCGGGGCATGGCTCAATGGCGTGCAGTTTGCCATCGACGGGCAACGCGGATGGGTCGTGGGCTATGACGGCACCATTCTCGCCACGCGCGATGGCGGCAACTCCTGGGTCGCCCAGACCAGCGGCACCAGGGCATTCCTCTCTGGCGTGCAGTTTGCCACCGACGGGCAACGCGGATGGGTCGTGGGCTATGACGGCACCATTCTCGCCACGCGCGATGGCGGCAACTCCTGGGTCGCTCAGACCAGCGGCACCGGGGCATCGCTCTCCAGCGTGCACTTTGCCGCCGACGGGCAGCGCGGCTGGGCCGTGGGCCGTGACGGCACCATTCTCGCCACACTCGATGGCGGCCAGCGATGGAACACCATCGCCCTGTACCAACGCTACTGGGCCCCGTGGTACTTCGCGGCGCTGGTGCTGCTGACACTGGCGGCGTTCACCCTGCTCGCCTTCGTCGAATCGTCGCGCGCTGCCGCCACCGGCGGGGCGGCGACATTTTTACGCTCGGACCAGCCGGTCGCCGACAAGGCGCTGGATCGGCTCGGCGTGCGCCCGCTCGTCGAGGCGCTGTCCTCGTTCATGCGCAACCGTGATACCGAACCGCGCGTGACGATCGCCGTCACCGGCGAATGGGGCAACGGCAAGAGTTCGGTGATGCGTATGCTGCAGACCGACCTGAACCGCGCGGGCTTTCGCACCGCGTGGTTCAACGCCTGGCACCACCAGCAGGAAGGCAAGCAGATGAGCGCGCTGTTCAACGTGGTGCGCAGCCAGGGCGTGCCGCAATGGTGGCGCCAGCCGCTGGCCGCATGGCGCGTGCGCTCGCGACTGATCTGGGGACGCAGCTGGTTCTACAAGACCGTGGCCGTCGTGACGGCCATCATGCTGGTGCTGTTCGCGGGCAACCTGTTGTCCGACGGCTGGGGCAGGGCCTATGAGCGCATGCAGGCAAACTTTCGCCATCATGTGCTGCAGCACAAGCAGACCGCGATCACCGGCGCAAGCCTGGCCAGGCTCGACCCATTTGCGAAGACGGCATCCGCGTCAACGACGCTGCGCGCCGGCGAGCAAACCTTGCCCACCGTCCACCCATGCGACATGCCCACCCGTCTCCCTGGCCAGAGTGCCGTTCCGATCCGGCCCGAGGTCTTTTGCTATCTCAGGCGCAACCTGCAATGGGAAGAAGACGGCGACGCAAGCAACTGTGCAGTGCAACGCAAACCGTCTGCGCAGAACGGCCACAGCTGCGTGTTTCCCAAGCCAGAGGATCTGCTTGCCACCGTCGAGGCGAGCAATGTCGCCGGCGGCGGCAAGCTCCTGCCGAGCGAGCGCAAGGCCATACGCGCCGCCGCGGAGACGGTGCCGCCGCAGCCCATGTTCCCCTGGCTCGACAGCACGGCCTTTGGTGGCATCGCAGCACTGCTGGGTGCGTTGTTTGCGAAGGGCTTCACGGTCTACGGTCTGCAGTTCACGGCGCCGTTGCGCAGCCTGTTTGCTGCGGCGCAGGGCAAGTCGGAGGCCGGTGGCAAGGAGGCCAGCGGCACCGTGGAACGCTACCGCACCGAGTTCCGTCTGCTGTGCGACGCGCTGGACGGCAGGCTGGTGATCTTCATCGACGACCTTGACCGCTGCACGCCCGAGACCGTGAACGGAATGCTGGAGCTGACGAACTATCTTGCCGACGTCGGCCGTTGCTTCATCGTCATCGGCGCGGCGATGGAGCGTGTGCTCAAGTGCGTCAAGTCCCCCGTCGGCGAGGACCCGGACTATCCGACCGCCTACCTGCGCAAGCTCGTGCACATCGAGCTGCCGGTGCCGCAGCACCGCGACCGGCTGAACCAGCTTGCCTCTGCGCCGCCTGCGGCCGAGTCCCGGCGCCCGGGGTTGCCTCGCTGGGCGCTGCGAAGCGTCGGCGCCGTGGCGTTCCTGTCCGTGCTGTATCTGGCCTTCTTGACCGGAAGCGCGTTGCACGAAGGCAGCAAGGGCGAAGCTTTCGTGGTTGTCCCGCCCCCCGTCGCGCAGACAGGACCGTCTGGGCAGCCAGAGGAGGACCAGAAGTTGCCGTCACCTACGCCCCCATCGCCCACGGAGCTGCCGGCGCAAGACCAGGAGGTCGGCCTTGTACCAGCACGCCCGGCCGACAGGCCCTGGGCATGGCTGGGCGGCGCGCTGCTTGTGATATGCACGGCCCTTGGTCTGGCCTGGCTGCGCCGCAACAGGGAGCAGGTCGTGGTCGCGCTGGGCGGCGCGCTGCGATCCGAGGATTCCGATCGCTTCATGCAGGCACTGGGCATCTGGAACCCGGTCGTCATCAGCTACGACCCCACGCCGCGCCACGTCAAGCGTTTCTACAACCGCGCGCGGCTGTTCGCGGCGTACGAGCGGCAGCAAGGTGGTGACGGCGCGGCCAGCGACGAGTCGCTCGTCGCACTGGCCGCGATGCACCACCTCGACCCGGCGCTGCTCACGAGCCTGGCCGACGCATGGACCAAGGCCGATCCGGGCGCACGGGCCCCGGACGTGGTGCGCGCATGGCTGCAGGCACGCGCGCCCAGCGGCGCACAGGACCCGGCCCAGGCAAGCGGCCCTGACAGACCGGCGGACGCGCTGCGCAACCAGGCGCTGCGCGATGCCTGGACCGAGCATCTGACAACGTTCGACACGGCCCCCAGCCTGGAGCAGATCCTGCGCTTCGCGCGCCGCGTCGAAGGCATCATGGTGCGATGAGCCGTCACGATGAGTCGGCGCAATGAGCCGGCGCAATGAGCCGGCGCAGTGAGGCAGGGCCTGGACAATCCCGCATCCACCCTCACATGACGCCCATGACCCTGCCCCACCGCTCCACCGCCGCCACCGCTCGCATGCCCACGCTGTACATCCCGCACGGCGCCGGGCCCTGCTTCTTCATGGACTGGAACCCGCCGGGCACCTGGGATCGCATGGCCGCCTTTCTGCGCGCCATACCGGCCAGCCTGCCTGCGCGGCCGCGCGCCATCGCGCTCGTCACGGCGCATTGGCTGGCGCCGCAACCCAGCATGAGCAGCGCCGAGCGCCCCGGCATGCTGTTTGACTACTACGGCTTTCCGCCCCACACCTATGCGCTCGATTACCCCGCGCCCGGCGCGCCCCTGCTCGCCGATCGGGTGAGCGACCTGCTGGCGGGCGCGGGCCTTGCCCCGCAGCAGGATGGCGCACGCGGCTTTGACCATGGCAGCTTCATCCCGCTGATGCTGGCCTTCCCCGAGGCCGACATCCCGGTGCTGCAGCTGTCGCTGCTGCAAAGCCTGGACGCGGCCGACCACATCCGCCTGGGCCGGGCGCTGGCGCCGCTGCGCGAGGAGGGTGTGCTCATCATCGGCAGCGGCATGAGCTACCACAACATGCGCGGCTATGGCGACCCGCGCTCCGCGGCCATCAGCACCGCCTTCGACCAATGGCTCGCCGAGACCGTGGCCCTGCCCGCGCCCGAGCGCGAGGCGCGGCTGGCCGACTGGGCCAGCGCCAGCGGCCCGGCCGGGCGCCTGTCCCACCCGCCGGGCGCCGAGGAACATCTGCTGCCCCTGCATGTGGTGGCCGGCGCGGCCGGCGACAGCGCGGGCGCCAAGGTGTTCACCGATCGCGTGCTGGGGGTGGATGTGTCCGCGTTCAGATTCGGCTGAGCCCACGGTGCCGGGCGAAAAGTTCATAAAAAATAGCCTCCAGCCCTTTACCACAAAGCGCAGGTAGCTATTGTTTTTGCATTGACCGCAGCTTGCGGTAGAGCGTGCGCGGGCTGATGCCCAGGGCCGCGGCGAGCTCGCGCCGTGTGCGCCCGGGGGTCTGCAGGGCGCTGCGCAGGGCGGCGTCCTGCAGGCTGCGCAGGTCGGGCGCGGCCGGGGCGGGCGCTGGCGTCTGGCCCGTGGCCGCGGGCTGCAGACCGCCCTGGTCGAAGGTGAGCGCGCGCGCCACCGTGGCGGCCGTGATGGTGTCGCCATCGGTCAGCAGGGCGGCGCGCTCGAGCACGTTGCGCAGCTCGCGCACATTGCCCGGGAAAGGGTGCTGCGCCAGGCAGCGCAGCGCGGCCGGCGCCAGCGTCAGGCGCCGCCCCGGCGCCACGCGCTGCAGCAGCGATTCGGCCAGCAGCGGGATGTCCGGCGCGCGCTCGCGCAGCGCCGGCAGCGTGATGGGGAAGGTGCTCAGGCGGTAGTACAGGTCCTGGCGGAACTGCCCCGCGCGCACCATGGCGCCCAGGTCGCGGTGGGTGGCGGCGACGAGGCGGATGTCGGCGCGGCGCAGCTCGCTCTGGCCCACGCGGCGGTAGGTGCCGCTCTCGAGCAGGCGCAGCAGCTTGACCTGCATGGTCAGCGGTATGTCGCCGACCTCGTCGAGAAACAGCGTGCCGCCATGGGCCGCCTCCACCAGCCCGGCGCGTGCGGCGTGCGCGCCCGTGAACGCGCCCTTTTCGTGGCCGAACAGCTCGCTTTCGAACAGCGACTCGGGCAGGCTGGCGCAGTCCACGGCGACGAGCGGGCGCGCGGCGCGGGTGCTGGCCTCGTGCACGGCGCGCGCGGCCAGCTCCTTGCCCGTGCCCGATTCGCCCAGCAGCAGCACGCTGGCCTGCGAGGGCGCGACGCGCGCGATGAGCTCCAGCGCCGCGCGAAACGCCGGCGCGCGCCCGAGCATGGCCGGCGCATCCGTGCCCGCGCCCTGGGCAATGCGCAGCGGCTCCATGCGCTCCAGAAAGTAGAGCGGCTCACCGGCGCCCGCGCGCAGCGGCGTGAGCTCGATCTGCACATATTCACGGCCGCTGCGCGTGTGGTGCAGGTGCAGCACGCGCTCGCGCTGGCCGCTGACGAGCGAGCGCGCGAGCGGGCAGCTCTCGCCCGCCTGGTCGCAGGGCACGGCCGAGTGGTGCGACACGGCATGGCAGGTGCGCCCAAGCACCGACCCGCCCTGGCCGTACTGCTGCCGGTAGGCGCCGTTGGCGGCGACGATGCGATAGCTGCGGTCGAACAATATGTGCGGCTCGGGCAGCGATTCCAGCCACGCGTCGAGCAGCGCCGCGGGCGCCGGCGCTGCGCCCTCCTCGGTGGCGTTCACGGTTGTGTTCATGGGTGGGTCCTGGTTTGCGCCGTCGAGCTGTCACTGCCGACTGCCAGTTGGTGCCAATGTGGCAGCGATTGTCACCCACCATGGCAGTCGCGGCAAGTCTTGCCGCCCTCGCCAGGCAACGCCAAGCCCATGATCTGCATGGAAATTTTCCGGCGAAGTGCGGAAACCACGGGCTGGCACAAGTCTTGAGACAAGGCAAGACATGAGGCCTGCGCGGCCAGCCTGCCCGGACGGACAGACGCGCCGCCCATGCCGGCCGACCGGCCACGACGCCCCACGAGAAGCCATGACCACAGCCACGCCCCCGAAGCAGAAAACCATCCACTTCTACGCCGCCCGCACCAAGGTCTATCCGCGCGCCATCGACGGCGTCTTCAACCGCTGGCGCTGGGTCATGGTCTGGGTCACGCAGTTGCTCTTCTACGGCCTGCCCTGGCTGCAATGGGGCGAGCGGCAGATGGTGCTGTTCGACCTGGGCGCACGGCGCTTCTACCTGTTTGGCCTGGTGCTGTATCCGCAGGACTTCATCTACCTGACCGGGCTGCTCATCATCTCGGCGCTGTCGCTGTTTCTGTTCACCGCGGTGGCCGGGCGCCTGTGGTGCGGCTTCACCTGCCCGCAGACGGTGTACACCAAGATCTTCATGTGGCTGGAGAACCGCATCGAGGGCGACCGCAGCGCGCGCATGCGCCTGGACAAGGCGCCCTGGACCTCCTGGGAGAAGCTCTGGCGCAAGGGCGCCAAGCAGCTCAGCTGGATCGCCGTGGCGCTGTGGACGGGCTTTACCTTCGTCGGCTTCTTCGTGCCCATTCGCACGCTCGGCAGCGAGATCATTGCCCTGCACGGCACCTGGCAGCTGTTCTGGGTGGGGCTGTACAGCCTGGCCACCTACGGCTTTGCCGGCCACATGCGCGAGCAGGTGTGCAAGTACATGTGCCCCTATGCACGCTTTCAGAGCGCCATGTTCGACAAGGACACGCTCATCGTCACCTACGACAGCGAGCGCGGCGAGCCGCGCGGCGCGCGCAGCAAGAAGGTCGACCCCAAGGCCGCGGGCCTGGGCGACTGCATCGACTGCTCGCTGTGCGTGCAGGTCTGCCCCACGGGCATAGACATCCGCAACGGCCTGCAGTACGAGTGCATTGGCTGCGGCCTGTGCGTGGACGCCTGCAACAGCGTCATGGACAAGGTGAACTACCCGCGCGGCCTGATCCGCTTTGCCACGCAGAACGGCATGGCGCAGCGCTGGAGCGGCGCGCAGATGCTGCGCCGCGTGCTGCGCCCGCGCGTGCTGGTCTACAGCGCCGTGCTGCTGGGCCTGAGCCTGGCGCTGCTCACCAGCCTGGCGCTGCGCGTGCCGCTGAAGGTGGACGTGGTGCGCGACCGCGCGGCCCTCTCGCGCGTGGTGGCCGGCGGCCAGCTCGAGAACATCTACCGCCTGCAGATCATGAACGCCACCGAGCAGCCCCAGCGCTACCGCATCGGCGCCCATGGCCTGGAGGGCCTGACCGTGGCGTCGCAGGACGAGGTGGAGATAGCCCCGGCCGCCTCGCGCTGGGTGCCGGTGCAGCTGCACATCCCCTACGGCAGCGCGGCCGCGGGCTCGCACACCGTGTACTTCGAGATCAGCACCCCGGACGGCAGGGCGCGGGTGGTGGAGAAGTCGGTCTTCCTGGTGCCGCGCTGAGGGGCTGCGAGCGGCGCCATGGCCGCGCCGGCGCCTATGCCGACGGCAGGGCCGCGGGCAAGGCCTGGGCCGAGGCCGGCAGGCCGAAGATGCGGTCGAACACCCAGTTGAAGACGTAGGTGTAGACGAGGAAGAAGACCAGCAGGCCCGCCTCCATCAGCGTGGCCTGCCACAGGCTTACATCGAACCACCAGGCCATGAGCGGGATGAGCATGAGCGCCAGCCCCCCCTCGAAGCCCAGGGCGTGGACCACGCGCCGGCGCACCGAGCGGCCCTTGACGCTCTGGCGCGACTCCCATCTCTCAAACAGGTGGTTGAAGGTCAGGTTCCAGACGATGGCCAGCGTGGAGGCCACGACGGACATCACGCCCGACTCCAGCGCCCTCTGGCCTATGGCCATGAACAGCAGGCTGGAGGCAATGATGGCGATGAGCTCGTAGAGGGTGACGAAGATCACGCGGCGCCAGGGGCCCTGCAGGCCGCTCGCCGTAGGCGTTGCATTCATGGCGCGGCAGTATAGGAGCAGGCGCGGAAGGCGCGCCGCGCCAGGGGCTTGGCCACCATGCGCGGCCATTGCCGGGGATGCTCACAGGGTCTATGCATCGAATGCATTGCGCGCAAAAAGATACGCGTTGGACAGTGCACGCACCCAGGCATACAGTCTGCGTTCTTGATTTGTTTCACAAGGACAATCCATGACCTCGCCGACCGGCACCCACCCTCTGCCCTCGTATCTGGATCCCAACCACCTCGGCCCCTGGGGCATCTACCTGCAACAGGTGGATCGCGTCACGCCCTACCTGGGCAGCCTGGCGCGCTGGGTCGAGACCCTGAAGCGCCCCAAGCGCGCGCTGATCGTGGACGTGCCCATCGAGCTGGACAACGGCACCATCGCCCATTTCGAGGGCTATCGCGT
Source organism: Oryzisolibacter sp. LB2S (assembly GCF_040732315.1). NCBI lineage: Bacteria > Pseudomonadati > Pseudomonadota > Betaproteobacteria > Burkholderiales > Comamonadaceae > Alicycliphilus > Alicycliphilus soli. The sequence continues at coordinate 204,418 of NZ_CP160388.1, read as the reverse complement.
GCAGCACAACACCAGCCGCGGTCCGGGCAAGGGCGGCGTGCGCTTTCACCAGGACGTGACGCTGTCCGAGGTGATGGCCCTGTCGGCCTGGATGAGCATCAAGAACGCGGCCGTGAACGTGCCCTACGGCGGCGCCAAGGGCGGCATCCGCGTCGACCCGAAGACGCTGTCCAGGGCCGAGCTCGAGCGCCTGACGCGCCGCTACACGAGCGAGATCGGCATCATCATCGGCCCCTCGAAGGACATCCCCGCGCCTGACGTGAACACCAACGCCCAGGTCATGGCCTGGATGATGGACACCTATTCGATGAACGTGGGCGCCACCGCCACCGGCGTGGTCACGGGCAAGCCCGTGGATCTGGGCGGATCGCTCGGCCGCGTCGAGGCCACGGGCCGGGGCGTGTTCACCGTGGGCTGCGAGGCGGCGCGCCTGACCGGCATGCCGGTGCAGGGCGCACGCGTGGCCGTGCAGGGCTTTGGCAACGTGGGCGGCACGGCGGGCAAGCTGTTCGCCGAGGCCGGCGCCAAGGTCGTCGCGGTGCAGGACCACACGGGCAGCATCCACAACGACAAGGGTCTGGACGTGCCCGCGCTGCTCGCCCATGTGCAGCAGACGGGCGGCGTGGGCGGCTTTGCCGGCGCCGAGCCCATGGCCAATGACGAGTTCTGGGGCGTGGCCTGCGACATCATGATCCCCGCCGCGCTGGAAGGCCAGATCACCGAGCACAACGCTGGCAAGATCCAGGCCAAGATGGTCATCGAGGGCGCCAATGGTCCCACGACGCCCGAGGCCGACGACATCCTGCACGACAAGGGTGTGCTGGTCGTGCCCGACGTGATCGCCAACGCCGGCGGCGTGACGGTGAGCTACTTCGAGTGGGTGCAGGACTTCTCGAGCTTCTTCTGGACCGAGGACGAGATCAACGCCCGCCTGGTGCGCATCATGAAGGAGGCCTTCGCGGCCGTCTGGCATGTGGCGCAGGAGAACAAGGTCAGCCTGCGCACCGCCACCTTCATCGTGGCCTGCAAGCGCATCCTGCATGCGCGCGAGATGCGCGGCCTGTACCCCTGATACGGGGCCACGCCTTCACCTCTTGGAGAGCGGCCTGCGGGCCGCTCTTTTCGTTGCACCCTGCAACACCCCTACAACACGCCCTTGGCGCGCAGCTCCTGCACGCGCGCCGCATCGAGCCCCAGGCGCTCGCGCAGCACCTCCTCGGTGTGCTGGCCCAGAGCCGGCGGCGCGTGGCGCAGCGTGACGGGCGTGTCCGACAGGCGCAGCGGGCTGGCCGTGGTCACCACGCGGTTGATGACCTCGCCGGCCGGCAGCTGGCCATCGGGGTAGCGCAGCTGCTCCACGCGCAGGCCGCGCGAGCGCACCTGCGCGTCGTCGAAGGCCTGGCCGATATGGTTGATGGGGCCGCAGGGCACGGCCTTGTCCTCGAGCAGCGCTATCCAGTCGGCCGTGGGGCGCGTGCGCGTGAGCTCGGCCATCATGGGGATCAGCGTCGCGCGGTGGATCACGCGGCCGGCGTTGGTGGCAAAGCGCTCGTCGCTCGCCCAGTCCACGCCCGCGGCCTCGCAAAAGCGCGCGAACTGGCCGTCGTTGCCTATGGCCAGCAGCATGTTGCCGTCCTGCGTGGGGAAGTCCTGATAGGGCACGACGCTGGGGTGGGTGTTGCCCTGGCGCTTGGGGATGTTGCCCGCGTTCAGAAAACCCGCGCCCTGGTTGGCCAGCACGGCCATGGCCACGTCCAGCAGCGCCATGTCGATATGCTGGCCGCGGCCCGTGCGGTGGCGCGCCTCGAGCGCGCCCAGGATGGCCGTGGTGGCGTACATGCCGGTGAACAGGTCGATCACGGCCACGCCCACGCGCATGGGGCCGCCGCCGGGCTCGCCATCGGCATGGCCGGTGATGCTCATGAGGCCGCTCATGGCCTGGACCAGCAGGTCATAGCCTGCGCGCGGCGCATAAGGCCCGGTGTGGCCAAAGCCCGTGACCGAGCAGTAGATCAGGCGCGGGTTCAGCGCCGACAGACTTTCGTAGTCCAGGCCGTAGCGCTTGAGCCCGCCGGTCTTGAAGTTCTCCACCACCACGTCGCTCTGCTTGGCCAGTTCGCGGATCAGCTCCTGCCCCTCGGGCGTGGCCATGTCCACGGTGACCGAGCGCTTGTTGCGGTTGCACGCGGCGTAGTAGCAGGCGTTCTTCGTGGGCTGGCCGCTCTCGTCGGGGAAGAACGGTGGGCCCCAGTGGCGCGTGTCGTCGCCATCGCCGGGCTTTTCGATCTTGATCACGTCGGCGCCCATGTCGGCCAGATTCTGGGTGCACCAGGGGCCGGCGAGCACGCGCGAGAGGTCGAGCACGCGAAGGTGGCTCAGGGCGCCGACGGCGGCGCTGGAGTGGTGTGGGGAGTTGGCGGCAGCGGTCATGGGCGTAGAAGAATCGTGTCTCGCGCATCCTACGCGCACCACCGCGGCGCGGCTTCGCATTTGTGAAAGCAGGCGTTCGCCGCGCTTTCTACAATGCCCGCCATGGCCATGCATTTCGATCTTGTGGACCTGCGCCTCATGGTGCACATCGCCGACGCCAACAGCATGACGCGCGGTGCCGAGCTGTCCTTCATCTCCCTGCCCGCCGCGAGCACGCGCATCAAGAACCTGGAGGAGAGCATAGGCACCAAGCTGCTCTACCGCACCAGCCAGGGTGTGACGCTGACGCCACCGGGCCAGGCCTTTGTGACCCATGCACGCATGGTGCTGGGCCAGATCGAACATCTGCGCGGCGACATGCAGGAATATGTGCGCGGCATCAAGGGCCATGTTCGCGTGTTTGCCAACACCACTTCGCTCGGCGAGTTCCTGCCGCCGGTGCTGCGCCACTTTCTGCGCAGCAATCCGGACGTGAACATCGACCTGCGCGAGCGCCCCTCGCACGACATCGTGCGTGCCGTGACCGAGGGCCAGACAGACATCGGCATAGTCGCCGGCCTGGTGCGCACCGAGAACCTGGAGACCCTGCCCTACCGGCGCGACCGCCTGGTGCTGGTGGTGCCGCAGGGCCATGCGCTGGCCGGACAGATGCAGATCGCCTTTGCCGACACGCTGGAGCTCGACCACGTGGGCCTGCATGAATCGACCGCCATCCACAGCTTTTTGCGCCAGGCCAGCGACCAACTGCACCGCCCGATCAAGCAGCGCATCCAGGTGGGCAACTTCGAGACGGCCTGCCGCATGATCGAGGCCGGCGTGGGCGTGGGCGTGCTGCCCGAGTCCGCCGCCAGCCGCCACGCCCAGACCATGGACATCGCCATCGTGCCGCTGTCCGACGCCTGGTCGGTGCGCGAGATGCAGATCTGCGTGCGCAGCCTCGACGCCCTGCCCAGCTTCGCGCAGGAGCTGGTGCAGATGCTGGTGGACGATGCGCAGGGACGGCTGGCGCTGGCCTGACGCTCCTTTAAATATAGCTATCTGCGCTTGATGGATAAGCGCTACAGGCTTTTTTGGCTTCAATCACGGATCAGGTGCCTGAATTTGTCGAGCCGCCTCGGCAAGGCCTCCGTCATCCCCGCGCATGCGGGGATCCAACGCGGTGACGAAGCCACGGCCTGGGTGGCACCTGGATCCCCGCATGCGCGGGGATGACGGGGCGGGGGCTGTCCAACCGGTGGCGTCGCTTGCGTCGCGCATGCTCCTCACTCGCGCGAGTCCCAGGTCGTGGGCGCGAGCCAGTATTTGAACGTGCCGCTGGCCGTGGCCACCACCTGGCCCTGCGCGTCGCGCAGCTCGGCGGCGCAGCTGCACAGGCTGCGGCTGCCATGCACCACCCAGCCCTCGGCCAGCAGCGCGCCGCGCGCGGGGCGGTGAAAGCGGCTGGACATCTCCACCGTCACCGCGGTCTGCGAGGGCGCGCCCGGCTGCAGCGCACAGGCGCGCGACATGACGGAATCGAGCAGCGCCATGATCACGCCACCATGCGCGGCGGGCAGCTGGTTGAGCAGCTCGGGGCGCAGCTCGGGCAGGCGCACCCACACCTTGCCTTCGGGCGCCGGCACCTGGGCCGCGCCCATCATGCGCAGAAAGGCGCTGCGCTCCTGGGGCTGTTGCGACGCGCTCACTGGACTACCCTCCGCGCTGCGCGCTGCGGGATTCGCACTTGGGAGCGGCCCGGCGTGCTCATGCGTCGCGGGCCTCGCGGATCATGTTGCGCGCAATGATGATCTGCTGGATCTGCGTCGTGCCCTCGTACAGCCGGAACAGCCGCACGTCGCGGTAGTAGCGCTCTATGCCGTATTCGGCCATGTAGCCCGCGCCGCCCAGGATCTGCACCGCGCGATCGGCCACACGGCCGCACATCTCGGTGGCGAACATCTTGGCGCAGGAGGCCTCGGTGGACACCGGCAGGCCATCGTCGCGCCGGCGCGCGGCGTCCAGCGTCATGCACTCGGCCGCGTAGAGCTCGGCCTGGCTGTCGGCCAGCATGGCCTGCACCAGCTGGAACTCGCAGATCGGCTGGCCGAACTGCTTGCGCTCCAGCGCATACGCCAGCGCGTCGCGCAGGATGCGCTTGGCCACGCCCACGGCCACGGCAGCGATGTGGATGCGGCCCTTCTCCAGCACCTTCATCGCGGTCTTGAAGCCCTTGCCTTCCTTCAGACCGATCAGGTTGGCCGCGGGCACCTTGACGTTATCGAAGATCACGTCGCAGGTGTGCGCGCCCTTCTGGCCCATCTTGACGTCGTACTTGCCGAAGCTGATGCCGGGGCTTTTCGCATCGACGATGAACGAGGACACGCCGCCCGCGCCCTTGTTCTGCGGATTGGTGCGCGCCATCAGCGTGAACATGCCGGCGTGCGGCGCGTTGGTGATGAAGCGCTTGGTGCCGTTGACGACGTAGTGGTCGCCATCCTTGACGGCCGTGGTGCGCAGCGAGGCTGCGTCCGACCCGGCCTCGGGCTCGGTGAGCGCAAACGAGGCAATCACCTCGCCCGTGGCCAGCTTGGGCAGCCACTGGGCCTGCTGCTCGGGCGTGCCGTCGATCAAAATGCCCTGCGAGCCTATGCCCACCGTCGTGCCTATCACCGAGCGGAACGCGGGCGCGGTCTGGCACAGCTCGAGCAGCACGCGGCATTCCTCCTCCATCGTCAGCTCCAGGCCGCCGAACTTCTCGGGGATGGTCATGCCGAACAGGCCGAGCTCGCGCATCTCCTGCACGATCGCCTCGGGGATCTCGTCGGTCTCGGCCACCTCGTTTTCGGCGGGCACGAGGCGCTCGCGCACGAAGCGGCGCACGCTGTCGAGCAGGGCTTCCAGAATTTCAGGGTCGCGGATCATGATCGATGCTCCTTTCGCTCTTCAGAGGGTGTCAAACGTGCCGAGGATGGCCGTGGACTGGCTCGACAGCGTACCGCCATTGCCATGCACCACGGCCGTGCGGTGTATTGGCAGCTGGCGCGCACCGGCCTCGCCGCGCAACTGGCGCACGGCCTCGATGAGCGCGAAGATGCCGTACATGCCCGGGTGCACGCAGGACAAGCCGCCGCCATTGGTGTTGACGGCCAGGCGCCCGCCGGGCGCGATGCCGCCGTCCTGCACGAAGGCGCCGCCCTCGCCCTTGGCGCAGAAGCCCAGGTCCTCCAGGAACAGGATGGTGTTGATGGTGAAGGCGTCATAGACCTGGGCCATGTCCATGTCGGCGGCCCGCATGCCAGCCATGGCGAAGGCCTGGGCGCCGGACTGCGCGGCCGCCGTGGTCGTCAGGTCGGGCATGCACGAGATCTGCCGGTGCCAGACCGCCGTGGCATTGCCCAGCACATAGACAGGGGGGCGCGGCAGATCGCGCGCGCGCTCGGCACGCGTGAGCACGATGGCGCCGCCACCGTCGGTCACCAGGCAGCAGTCGCGCACCGTGAGCGGGCTGGCGATGGGGCGCGCGGCCAGCACCTCGTCGATGCTGAGCGGGTCGCGCATGAAGGCCTCGGGGTTCTTCTGCGCCCAGGCGCGCGCGGCCACGGCCACCTCGGCCAGCTGCCGGCGCGTGGTGCCGAATTCGTGCATGTGGCGCGCCGCGGCCAGCGCGTAGGCCGTGACGGGCAGCACCGGCTCGTACGGAAACTCATAGGGCTGGGGGTCGAGAAAGCGCCGCGCGGCAATGCTTTCCTTGCGGCCAAAGGTGGCGCTGCGCTGGGCGCTGCCGTAGCACACCAGCACGGCCTTGCACTGCCCGGCCTCGAGCGCGCGGATCGCGGGCAGCAGGTGGGCGATGAAGCTCGAACCGCCGATCATCGTGCCGTCCACATAGGTCGGGTTGATGCCCAGATGCTCGATCACCGGCATGGGCCACATGCTCGCGTTGACGCTGCAGGTGGCCAGGCCGTCGATGTCCTGCATGGTGAGGCCCGCGTCGGCGACGGCCGCCTGCGCGGCGCGCACCAAGAGCGTCATGTCGTCCATGCCGGGCGCCTCGCCGCAGCCATAGGTGGCGGCGCCGGCAATGGCCACGCGGCCACGCAGGCCGCGGTTCACGGCGGCGGCGTCCAGATGCGATGGGGGGATGCGGCTCATGCGGCACCTCCCTGCGCGACGGGCGTGAACAGCACCAGGCCGCGCCCGTCCTTCTGGCCGACATGGGCCTGCACGCGCAGGCCAATGGTCACGGCCTCGGGCACCAGGCCCTCGACACGGCTCATCATGCGCACGCCCTCGTCGAGGTCGATCAGCGCCACGTTGTGGTTGCCACCCGCGTCCTGCTTGCGCGCAATGGTGCTCGTGGAATAGACCGTGCCCAGGCCGCTCGCGCGCACCCAGCGCAGGCCGCCGGCGCCGCAATGCGGGCACAGCTCGCGCGGGGCGAATACATGCCGCTCACAGGCGGGGCACTGCTGTATGCAGAAGCGGCCGGCATCGAGCTCGGCCTGGTAGTGGGTTTGGGCGCTCATTTGCATGAAGTGACGACCGGGCGAACCCCGGCATGTGAATGCAATTGCCCGCAGCATGCCCGCAGTGGCGGCGCGCTTCAATTCGGCAATTTGAAAGGGCGGCTTTCGCGGCGCCGCCGCGCAATGCCATGGCGCGGGATTTCCCGGCTTTCGCACAGCCGAACACCTTGTTTCGCAATCACGTAGCAAAGCCCGGCCGCCCATCCCTAGCATGCGGCGCTGATCGTCCATCAACAACCGGAGACAACATGCCGCACCGCCATCACCCGCTCTTTCTCTCGTGCCTGCTGGCCTGTGGCCTCGGGGCCGGCCTTGGCGCGCAGGCGCAAAAAATATCCGACGACGTGGTGCGCATAGGCGTGCTGTCCGACATGTCGGGCCTGTACGCCGACACCGCAGGGCGTGGCTCGCTGGAGTCGGCCAGGATGGCGGTGGAGGATTTCGGCGGTAGCGTGCTGGGCAAGAAGATAGAGGTCGTCTGGGCAGACCACCAGAACAAGGCCGACGTGGGCGCCACCCATGCACGCACCTGGTTCGACCGCGACGGCGTGGACCTGATCATCAACCTCAACAACACCGCCGTCGCCGTGGCCGTGAACAACCTGGCGCGCGAGCGCAGCAAGCTGGTGATGAACACCGGCGGCGCCTCCGACATTCTGACCAACGAGCATTGCGCGCCCACCGCCATCCACTACACCTACGACAGCTACGCGCTGGCCAAGGGCGCGGCCGACGGCATCCTCGCCCAGGGCAAGAAGGACTGGTTCATCCTGGGCGTGGACTACGCCTTCGGCAAGGCCATGGCGGCCAACCTGACCGAGTTCGTGCAGGCCGGCGGCGGCAGGATCGTGGGCAGCACCTTCCACCCGCTCAACGCCAGCGACTTCTCATCCTTCCTGCTGCAGGCCCAGGGATCGAAGGCGCCGGTGATCGCTCTGGCCAACGCCACCTCGGACACCGTCAACGCCATCAAGGCGGCCAACGAGTTCGGCATCACCAAGAGCCAGACCATCGTGCCCAGCCTCATGTTCATCAACGACATCCACGCGCTGGGCCTCAAGCACGGCCAGGGCATGGTGTTCACCACAGGCTTTTACTGGGACCGCAACGACGAAACCCGTGCCTGGGCGCGGCGCTTCTTCGGCAAGATGAAGAAGATGCCATCCATGATCCAGGCAGGCGACTACTCCGCCGTCACGCAGTACCTCAAGGCCGTGCAGGCCGCGGGCACCGACGATGCGCAGGCCGTGGTCAAGCAGCTGCAGGGCATGAAACTGTCGGACATGTTTGCGCAGAACGGCCGGCTGCGCGAGGACGGGCGCATGGTGCACGACATGTTCCTGGTGCAAGTGAAGAAGCCGGCCGAATCGAACTACCCCTGGGACTACTACAAGGTGCTGACAACCATTTCGGGCGACCAGGCGTTCAAGCCGCTGTCGAAGAGCACTTGCAAGTACTTGAAGGTCGGCTGATCTCGCAATAGCAAGCCCGCGCTACCATGTTAACCTTGCATCGCCTCAACAAAATTGTGTTGAGGGTATGTCACAGGATGTCAAGCCACCCGGCCATGCCGATCCAACTTGACCACTGCACTTGGAATCTCAGCCTCATGGTTGTCTCCAGGTAACTGTACGACATTGTTAACACGCGTGGCTACGCGGCCCTGTGTCGCAAGATGGTGATGAGTTGTCACTCGGTTAAGCCGGGGAGGGTGGTGAAGATTGCCACGGTCTTATCCCTCCCCGGTTTTGCTACCAAGCCCTACTTTGCATGCAGGACAAGCCAACCTGGTTTCGGCAACGCCGTTATTTGCACTTCGACGAGCCGTTGAACTTTCAGAAGGCTACGACCTTGGTCACGAATCCGGAAGCTGTGGCAGCGCACTCTTTCTGGCCCCTGATCCGGTTCCAGATTCATACCACCAAGATCAAGCAAGACAAGACCACCGGACAGCTTGATTGCCATCCTAAGGACCGCGAGATTTCATATGCGGCGCATGGCGATTCGCTGATCTTCAGCTTTTATGCAGAAGCTCTGAGCAAGCTGTACGAGGCAGTACTCGGGCAGCAAGGACTGGGTGACTGCGTCCTCGCGTTTCGCTCACTGGGAAAGAACAATATTGACTTTGCGAAAGCCGCTTTCGACGAGATCAGCGCGCGCGGAGACTGCGTGGCAGTCGCGCTGGATGTCACGAAGTTCTTTGACAATATTGATCACGCGCAGCTCAAGCAACGATGGATGCGCTTGCTGAACACCTCGTCCCTTCCGCGGGACCACTACGCTGTCTTCAAGGCGCTGACTAAGTTCTCATTCGTTGACCGCAATGACTGCTTCGCGGCACTTGGTGTGTCCGTGCACAACCCCCGAGGCGGCGGAAGACATCGCCTCTGCAGCCCTGCCGACTTCAAGCAGGACGTTCGCGCAGCTGGGCTCGTCAAGGTCAACCAGCACAAATGCGGCATTCCGCAAGGAACCCCGATCAGCGCCCTGCTCTCCAATATTTACATGCTCGACTTTGACGCAGCCGCGCACGGCTTCGCCAAGAGGCAAGGCGGTCTGTACATGAGGTACTGCGATGACATCCTCTTCATCATGCCCACGAGCCTGGCAGAGAAAACTAAGAAGTTCTGCATCGCCGAAGTAGGCAAGCTCAAGTTGACCATCAATCCAGCAAAAACCGACACCTGCTCCTTCGTCAAGAAGGGGGCAGCCCAAGCCTGCAATCAGCCCCTACAGTACCTGGGGTTCCTCTTTGATGGCAAGCGGATCCTCATTCGTTCGGCCGCATTCGCCAAGTTCTCGAACCGCATGAAGCGCGGCGTAAGCCTAGCTAAGCAGACGATGCGCAGCAGAAACAAGGCAAAGAACGCCAAGGGCGCCTACGAGCGGCAGCTGTACCAACGAAAGATCCTTGCCAGGTACTCCCATCTGGGCAAACGGAACTTCCTGAGATACGGCTACACGGCTGCACAGATGATGAACTCCAAGGAGATCCGAAGGCAACTGCGCCCACTCTGGGGGCGGTTGCAGACGGCCATCGCGAAGGAGCGGTAAACGATGGCTTGAAGTGGTGGGTCCTCATAGCTGACATTGGCCCGCACCCTGCTGGCCGAATGTCGACTTTGATACCAAGGGGTTGACGGACTTCAATCGCTGCCGAGCTGCCTGTCACACTCGTGGGCTAAACGTCTGCAATGGGTCAATAGCAGGTGGCAGAGCTACTGCTCCAGCCCCTGCAATCAACCCAACCGCACAGCGATCAGCAATCGGAGCACCTCTCACCCCGTCGTAATCCCCGCCGTCTTGATCACCCTGGCCCATTTGGCAATCTCGGCGCGCAGGAAGTCGCGCATCTCCTGCTGCGTTCCGGGCGCGGCCTCGGCGCCGGCGTCGAGCAGGCGCTGGCGCACGGCCGGGTCCTTGAAGGCCGTGTTGAAGTCGGCGTTGATCCTGTCCAGCACGGCCTGGGGCGTCCTGGCCGGTGCGAACAGCGCCGTCCAGGAATAGGCCTCGTAGCCGGGCAGGCCGGCCTCGGCGGCGCTGGGCACATCGGGCAGCATGGCCGAGCGCTTCTTGCTGGCCACGGCCAGCACCTTGACGCGGCCGGCCTTGATCTGCGGCAGCGCCGTGGGCGCGTCGCTGAACATGATCTGCACCTGGCCGCCGAGCAGATCGTTCATGGCCGGCGCGCTGCCCTTGTAGGGCACATGCTGCAGCTTGGTGCCGGCCTCCATGTTGAACAGCTCACCCGCCAGGTGCGTGCCGCCGCCGTTGCCCGATGAGGCGTAGCTCAAGGTGCTGCCGGGCTTCTTGGCCAGGGCGATCAGCTCCTGCACGGTATTGGCCGGCACCGAGGGGTGGACCACGATGAACACCGGGAACATGGCGGCGAAGCTGATGGGTGCGAAATCCTTCTCGATGTCGTAGGGCAGATTGCCCATGAGCGTGGGGTTGACCGAGTGATGAATGGCGCCCATGAACAGGGTGTAGCCGTCGGGCGCCTCGCGCGCCGCGGCCTGGGCGCCGACCACGCCGCCGGCGCCGGCGCGGTTGTCGATGACGGTGGGCGTGTTCCAGATCTCGCCCAGTTTCTGACCTGCGGCGCGCGCCGTGGTGTCCACGGGGCCGCCGGGCGGAAAGGGCACGATGAAGCGCACGGGCTTGCTCGGCCAGGCGTCGGCTGCCAGGGCAGCCAGGGGCTGGGCGGCCGCGGCCAGCAGGCCGCCTGCGACGATTTGGCGGCGGGTGGGGTGGATGGTCATGGGATGTCTCCTTGTGAAAGCGAGGAGGTTCGTGGGCCGCGTGAACCGCACCACGATGCGCCTGGGCTGCTCAATCCACGGCGATGCCGTGCGTCACCGTGGCCCACATGGCGCGCTCCTTGGCGGCGCGCTCGGCCAGGGTCTGGGGGCTGCCGGTCCACTCGTCGTAGCCCAGCTCCTTGTAGCGCTTTTTCAACTCGGGCTGGGCCAGCGCGGCATTCACGGCCTTGTTGAGCTTGGCCACGAGTTCGGGCGCCATGCCCTTGGGGCCGTAGATGCCGTACCAGCCGCCCACGTCGAAGCCCTGCAGGCCGTCTATGCCCGATTCGGCAAAGGTCGGCACATCGGGCAGTGCGGCATTGCGCTGCGGCGAGGTCACGGCCAGCGGGCGCACCTTGCCCGCGTGGGCGTAGTTGCTCGCGGTGCTGATGATGTCCAGCATCATGTTGAGCTGGCCGCCGATCACATCCGTCATGGCCGGCGCGTTGCCCTTGTAGGGGATGTGGTTCATCTCTATGCCGCTGCGCTGCGCGAACAGCAGCGCGCCCAGGTGGTTGGATGCGCCCACGCCGGCCGAGCCATAGGCCAGCTTGCGCGGGTTGGCCTTGGCGTAGGCGACGAGCTCCTTCAGGTCTTTGTACGGCTCGTTGTTGTTGACCACGAGCAGGTTGTAGTAGCTGAGGATGGGCGCCACCGGTGCCAGGTCCTTGGCCGGGTCGAACGGCATCTTGCTCATCACGTTGGGGCTGATGGTGATGGTGGGGCTGGCGGCATACCACAGCGTCAGGCCGTCGGGCTTGGCGCGCACGACCTCGCTGCCGGCAATGGTGGCGTTGGCGCCGGTCTTGTTCTCCACCATCACGCTGGTATTGAGCTCCTTGGCCAGGGCCTGGCCGAACAGGCGCGCGGCCTGGTCCACGGGGCCACCCGCGGCATAGCCGACGATGAGGCGCAAGGGTTGGCCGTCCTGGGCGGCGACGGGGGCCGAGGCCAGAGGTGCCAGGGCCAGGGCGGCCAGGGCGGCCAGCGAAAGGCGGCGCGAAGCGGTCATGCGATGTCTCCTGTGATTGAGTGATTGGCGCGGCGCATGGTGCGCGCCCGGCCGCGGCATGTGAATCTGCATTTGCCTAACCCGGGGTTCAGTCCTCGTTAGGCATGCACGCTCACACGCGCTCGAACACCGCAGCAATCCCCTGCCCGCCGCCTATGCACATGGTCTCGAGGCCGTAGCGGCCACGCCTGCGCTCGAGCTCGTGCAAGAGCGTGGCCAGGATGCGCACGCCCGTGGCGCCGATCGGGTGGCCGAGCGAGATGCCCGAGCCGTTGACGTTGAGCTTGTGCTCTATGGCCGCCTGGTCCTGCCAGCCCCAGCCCTTGAGCACGGCGAGCACCTGGCAGGCGAAGGCCTCGTTGAGCTCGACCAGGTCCATGTCGTCGAGCGTGAGGTTCAGGCGCGCCAGCAGCTTCTGCGTGGCCGGCACCGGGCCTATGCCCATGTGCGAGGGCTCGCAGCCCGCGGCGGCCCAGCCGACCAGCGTGGCTATGGGGGTCAGGCCCAGCTCGGCGAGCCTGTCCTCGGCGACGATGAGGCAGGCGGCGCTCGCATCGTTTTGCTGGCTGGCGTTCCCGGCCGTCACGGTGCCGTTTGGCATCAAGACGCGCAGCTTCGCGAGGCTCTCGGGCGTGGCGTCGGCACGAAAGCCCTCGTCCCGGGCAAAGGTGATGGGCTCGCCCTTGCGCTGCGGCACCTGCACGGGCACGACCTCGTCGGCAAAGCGGCCCGCGGCCCAGGCGGCCGCGGCCTTCTGGTGGCTGCGCAGGGCGTAGGCGTCGGCCTGCTCGCGCGTGATGGCGTAATCGCGCGCGAGGTTTTCGGCCGTCTCGATCATGCCGCTGATCTTGCCGAAGCGCTCCACGGGCTGCGAGCGCTCGCGCCCGCGGTCGAGCCGGTCATAGAAGCGCACGTTGCCCGAGCGCGCGCCCCAGCGCATGTCGGTGCTGTAGTACTCGATGTTGCTCATGCTCTCGACGCCGCCGGCAATCACCACGTCGGCCGCGCCGCTCTGCACCATCATCGCGGCCGTGGCCACGGCCTGCAGCCCACCGCCGCAGCGCCGGTCGAGCTGCATGCCCGGCACCGCCACCGGCAGGCCCGCCTGCAGCGCGGCCCAGCGGCCCACGCAGGGCGTCTCGCTGCTCGCGTAGGACTGGGCGAACACCACGTCGTCGATGCGCGTGGGGTCTATGCCGCTTCGCTCGACCACGGCACGCACCGTGGTGGCCGCGAGCTCTTCGACGGGCACGGGACGCAGGCTGCCGCCGAAGGTGCCGACGGCGGTGCGGACGGGGGTGACGATGGCGGCTCGGCGCATGGTGGGTCTCCTTGGGGTTTGATAAGAGAAATGGCTCTATCGCTTATGCATCAAGCGCAAGCAGCTATCAATTTGATTGTTTGAAACGACTTCTGCCGATGCCTCGCCCTCCGTCATCCCCGCGCAGGCGGGGATCCACGGCAGCGACGAATCGACGGCATGGGTAGCACCTGGATCCCCGCTTTCGCGGGGATGACCGCTCGCGACACACGGTATGTCTGTGGCGCCTGCCTGGATCCCCGCCTGCGCGGGGATGACGGTTGGTGTTCATTCTCAGAATCTGCGGCACACGCCACCTTCATGACAACACCGCGCCACAGCGGCGCAGCAGCGCATGCGCCTGGCGCTCGAGGTCTTCGCGGTGCTCGGGCGCGGCGATGTCGATCAGCCGGCGCACGCGGCGCGAGAGGGTCTGGCCGCGCAGGTCGGCCACGCCATGCTCGGTGACGATGAGGCCGGCGTCCGCGCGCGGCGTGCTCACGGGGCCGGACAGCTGCGCGACGATGCGGCTTGCGCCCTTGGCCGTGGCCGGCAGCGCGACGATGGGCAGGCCGCCGCGGCTGCGGGCCGCGCCGCGCAGAAAGTCCATGGCACCGCCCACGGCGCCCACGTAGCCGCCGGCGGCCACCTCGGCGTTGATCTGGCCCGTCAGGTCGACCTCGATGGCGGCGTTGATCGCGGCGAGCTTGTGGCTTGCGGCCAGCACCTCGGGGTGGTGCGTGTAGTTGGTGGCGCGCAGCTCGATCTGCGGGTTGCGGTGCGCCCAGCGGCGCAGGCGCTCGCCGCCCATGAGGATGCCGGCCACGCCCACGCCAGGGTCGATGCTCTTTTTCGCGTTGGTCAGCACGCCGGCCTCGGCCAATGCCGCTATGCCGTCGCCCACGGCGCCGCTGTGCAGGCCCAGGTCGCGGTGGCCATGCATGGCGGCCAGCACGGCCTCGGGCAGATTGCCCACGCCGAGCTGCAGCGTGGCGCCGTCCTCGATCAGGCCGGCAATGTGGTGCGCAATCGCCTGCTCGGCCGCGCCGCCCGCGCCGCGGCCGGGCTCGAGCGGCGGGTGTTCGGCATCGACGAGCAGCGCGAAGTCCGACGCCCTGAGGCAGGGGCCGCTATGGGTCCAGGGCACGGCGGGGTTGACCTCGGCGATCACCACGCGCGCGCGGCGCAGCACGGCGGGCAGGTATTCCTGCGCCATGCCCCAGCTGTGGCGGCCCTGGGCGTCGGCGGGCGATACCTGCAGCAGCAGCACATCGGCGGGCAGCCGGCCACTCTCTATGAGCCCGGGCAGGTGCGAGTAGTGGCTGGGCACGATGTCGAGCACCCCCGCGGCCGCCAGTGCCCGGTGCGCGCCGCCCGCGGCATAGCCGAAGAAGTCGAACACATCGGCCTGCGCGGGCTGCAGGGTGTCGGAGCCCGCCATGCCCACGAACACGCCGAGCCGCCCGCCGCGCGCGAGCGCATGGCGGTGCGCTACGACGGCGCGCGTGAGCGTCAGCGGCTCGGCCTGGGCCTGGCCCCACCACAGGGTATCGCCGGGGCGGATCAGCTGCTGCAGGCGCTCGGCCAGGGTAGCGTTGTCAGGGTTCATCGCGACCAGCCCTCATGCCGGCCTATCCCAATCGAAGCGCAGCGGCTCCTTGTTCTTGAAGCGCTGAATTGCCTCCTGGTGGTAGGGCGAGCTGCGGCACAGGCTCTGGCCGTAGGACTCGAGCTCGGCGATGGTGCGCGCGTCGCTCTCGAAGGACTGGTTCATGATGGTCTTGGCCATGCCGATGGCGGCCGTGGACGCATCGCCAAAGCGCCTTGCCAGCGCCTGCGCGGCCTCGGTCAGCGCGGTGCCGTCCTCCACGATGTCGCAGACCATGCCAAGCCGGCGCGCCTCCTCGGCGTCCAGGGTGCGCGCGGTGAAGACCAGTTCCTTGGCCTTCTGCAGGCCCACGATGCGCGGCAGCAGGTGCAGCGCGCCCAGGTCGGGGATCAGGCCGATGCGGCCGAACACGGCGCAGAACCGGGCACGGCGCGTGGCGAGCACGAAGTCCGCCGCCAGCGCCAGGCTCAGGCCCGCGCCGAAGGCCGGACCGTCGACGGCGGCGATCACGGGCTTTTCCATGTTCACGAGCTCGGGGAACCACTGGTGCAGCGCGCGCATGCCGTCGCGAAAGGTCAGGCCCTGGCGCGCCGGGTCGAGCATGGCCGAGATGTCGCCGCCCGAGCAGAACGCGCCGCCCGCGCCCGTGAGGATGACGGCGTGCACGGCCTTGTCGTCGCGCATCTGCGTGACGGCGGCGGCCAGGGCCGGCCGCATGGCCTGGCCGAGCGCGTTGCGCGCCTCGGGGCGGTTCAGGGTGATGGTGCCTATGCCGTCCTGCACGGCGGTCAATACGGGGGCGTCTTGCATGCGGTCTCCTGGTATGGACTCCCTCGCCCCCCCTGGGGGAGAGGGTGGGGGTGAGGGGGTGGTTTGGGCGCAATGCCGATGGCATGCCCCCTCCCCCCAGCCCTCTCCCGCACGCGGGAGAGGGAGTGGAAGCGGTTCAGGCCAACTCGGCGTAGCCGTGGCTCAGCACCAGCTTGTCGCGCACGGCCACGCGCGCGCGCAGCTGGTATTGGCCGTCCTGGCCGGGCACGCGCCAGATCTCGGTGACCAGGGTCTCGCCCGGGTAGACCGGCGCGGCAAAGCGGATATCGAGCGCCTTGAGCCGCGCCGCATCGCCGCCCGCGCATTGGCGCAGGAGCGCATGGGCCACGAGGCCATAGCTCGCCAGGCCGTGCAATATGGGGCGCTCGAAGCCCGCCTTGCGCGCCACCTCAGGGTCGGCGTGCAGCGGGTTGTAGTCGCCCATCAGGCGGTAGAGCAGCGCGGCCTCGGGGCGTATCGCCTGGCTGTCGCTGAAGTCCGGCGCGCGATCCTGCGGCGTGGGCGCCAGCGCCGGCAACGGCTCGTCGCTCGGCTGTCCGTCACCCTGCTGGCTGTAGCCGCCGTCGCCGCGCAGAAAGGTCACCTGCTGCATGGTGGCCAGGGGCTCGCCGGCCTCGGTCTCCAGGCGCCGCTCGGCAATCAGGATGGCACCCTTGTCCGCGCCCTTGTCCGTGAGGTGGGTGATGCGGCTTTTGCCGACCACGGCGCAGTCGGCCGGCAACGGCCTGTGCCAGCGCACGCGCTGCTCGCCGTGCAGCAGGCGCACCCAGTCGATGCCCGTGTCCGGCTCGCGCGCCCAGAAGCCCGGGTAGCCGAGCACCACGGCCAGCGTGGGCAGGGCGCGCAGGCCGCCCGGCATGCCCTCATAGACAAAGGGCAGCGCCGCGGCGGCGAGCGGGTCGTTGCCCAGGCCCAGGCTCAGCGCGTAGAGCATGGTGTCGCGCTCGGTGTAATGCTGGTGCACGGGCGCGAAGACCCGGTTCTTCAGGTGGTGGTAGTCGATGGCCATGGGCTTGTCCTTTGAGATGCCGCACCGCCCCCCCCCCCCGCGTCATTCCGGCGCAAGCCGGAATCCAGAGGAGGGGGCCTGGACCCCGGCGTTCGCCGGGGTGACGGTATTCATTTTTCTGCGGTCGTGAGGTTGGTCAGACGGGGTCCCATGAGAAGACGTCGCCCGAGCGCTCCATGGGCACGAAGCTGCTTTTCAGCGCCGGCATGCCATGCTCGGCGATGTACTCGGGCGTCCAGCCCTCGCTCCTGTGCACCGAGCGCACGGGGCGCGGCTGGCTCATCAGGAAGATCTCGTTGTTGCGCACGGCGAAGACCTGGGCGTTCACGTCCTTGGCCGCGTCCGACAGCAGGTAGACCGCCAGCGGTGCGATCTTGTTGGGCGTCATCTGCTGGATCTTGGCCACGCGCGCCTGCTGCTCTGGCGTGTCGGTGGGAATCGAGCCGATCATGCGGCTCCAGGCAAAGGGCGCGATGCAGTTGGAGCGCACGCCAAACTTCTGCATGTCGAGGGCAATGCTCTTGGACAGCGCGACCAGCCCGAGCTTGGCCGCGCTGTAGTTGGCCTGGCCGAAGTTGCCGATCAGGCCCGAGGTCGAGGTCATGTGCACGAAGGCGCCGCTCGCCTGCTCCTTGAAGTGGTTGGCCGCCGCGCGCGCCATGTAGTAGCTGCCGTAGAGGTGTACCTTGACCACGGCGTCCCACTCGTCCAGGCTCATCTTGTGGAAGAACCGGTCGCGCAGGATGCCGGCGTTGTTCACCACGCCGTCGATGCGGCCAAAGCTGTCCACCGCGCATTGCACGATGCGCGCGGCGGCAGCGGCCTCGGCCACGCTGTCGGTGTTGGCCACGGCCTGGCCGCCCGCGGCCTTGATCTCCTCGACCACCTTCTGCGCTGGGCCGGTGTCCGTTCCCTCGCCGCTGGTCGAGGTGCCGATGTCGTTGACCACCACCCTGGCGCCCGCCGCGGCCAGCGCCAGCGCCATGTCGCGCCCTATGCCGCCGCCGGCTCCCGTGACCACCACCACCTTGTCCTGCACCATCTTCTGCGCCATGTTCGTCGTCCTATGGGTTCGTTGTCGATCAGCGCGCAAGCATGAACGCAAAGGCCGGCGCGCGCCATTTCGCAATCGCTAGGCCGGGCTTTGGCTGCGTGAAAGCGCACCCGCATCAGGGTGGGGCTTCATGGGCGCGGAAGGCACGGTTTCACAAACGTGGATTGCACGGCCGCCCATCCGCCGCGACCATGGCGGCCATGACGGATACCACCATAGACGCCACCGAGCTGGCCCATCTGCAGACCTGGCAGGGCAGGAGCGAGACCTTGAGCGACAGCCTCGTGCCCGCGCCGGTACACGCCCTGGCGGCCACGCTCGACCGTGACGACCCGCCGCCCGCAGCCGGCATGGAGCTGCCGCCGGCCTGGCATTGGATGTACTTTGCGCCGCATGCGCGCGCCAGCGACATCGGGCCCGACGGCCACCCCAAGCGCGGCGGCTTTCTGCCGCCCGTGCCGCTGCCGCGGCGCATGTGGGCGGGCGCGCGCCTGGCCTGGCAGGCGGACAACCCGCTGCGCGTGGGCCAGCAGGTCGAGCGGCGCTCCACCATCCGCTCGGTCACGCACAAGGCGGGGCGCACGGGCGAGTTGATGTTCGTGCTGGTCGAGCACCAGTACCACAACGCCGAGGGCCTGGCGCTCACCGAGGAGCACGACATCGTCTACCGCGCAGAGCCCACGCCGGGCGCGCCGGCACCGGCGCCGCAGCAGCCGCCGCTGGCCGGCCAGGCGGCCTGGTCGCGCCGCATCACGCCCGACCCGGTGCTGCTGTTTCGCTACTCGGCCCTGACCTTCAACGGCCACCGCATCCACTACGACCGCAAGTACGTGACCGAGGTCGAGGGCTATGCGGGCCTGGTCGTGCATGGGCCCTTGATCGCCACGCTGCTGCTGGAGCTGCTGCGGCGCGAGCGGCCCCAGGCGCGGCTCGCGCGCTTTGACTTTCGCGCGGTGCGGCCTACGACCGACCTGCATCCTTTCTCCGTGCACGGCAGGCCCGATGCCGACGGCCGCACCGTGCACCTGTGGGCGCAGGACCACGAGGGCGCGCTCACCATGCAGGCCACGGCCGTGCTGGCCTGAATCACTATTCATTCAATAGCTACCAGCGCTTGATGGACGGGCGCTGGAGGCCAAAAACACTTGAAAGACCATCATGATCGAACAGACCAGCTCCAACAACCACCACGAGATCCGCGACGCGATACGCGCGCTGTGCGCCCAGTTTCCCGACGAGTACTTCCGCAAGGTGGACGAGCAACGCGCCTACCCGGCGGAGTTCGTCGATGCATTGACCCGCGCCGGCTGGATGGCCGCGCTGATCCCGCATGAGTACGGAGGCTCGGGTCTGGGCCTGCTTGAAGCCAGCGTGATCATGGAGGAGATCAACCGCGCGGGCGGCAACAGCGGCGCCTGCCATGGCCAGATGTACAACATGGGCACGCTCTTGCGCCATGGCAGCGCGGCGCAGAAGGAGAAGTACCTGCCGAAGATTGCGAGCGGCGAATGGCGCTTGCAGTCCATGGGCGTGACCGAGCCCACGACCGGCACCGACACCACCAAGATCAAGACCAGCGCCGTGAAGAAGGACGGGCGCTACGTGGTCAACGGCCAGAAGGTCTGGATCTCACGCGTGCAGCACAGCGACTGGATGATTCTGCTGGCGCGCACCACGCCGCTGGCCGACGTGCAAAAGAAAAGCGAGGGCATGTCCATCTTCATGGTGGACCTGGCGGAAGCCCAGAAGAAGGGCCTCACCGTGCGCCCCATTCCCAACATGGTCAACCACGAGACCAACGAGCTGTTCTTCGAGGACCTGGAGATCCCCGAGGAGAACCTGATCGGCGAGGAGGGCAAGGGCTTCAAGTACATCCTCGACGGCCTGAACGCCGAGCGCACGCTGATAGCGGCCGAGTGCATTGGCGACGGCTACTGGTTCCTCGACCGCGTGACCAACTATGTGCGCGACCGCCAGGTGTTCGGCCGCCCCATCGGCCAGAACCAGGGCGTGCAGTTCCCGATTGCCGACGCCTACATCGAGGTCGAGGCCGCCAACCTGATGCGCTGGAAGGCCTGCGAGCTGTTCGACGCGCACCAGCCCATGGGCGCCCAGGCCAACATGGCGAAATACCTCGCGGCCAAGGCGAGCTGGGAGGCGGCCAACGCCTGCCTGCAGTTCCACGGCGGCTTTGGCTTCGCCTGCGAATACGACGTGGAGCGCAAGTTCCGTGAGACGCGGCTGTACCAGGTGGCGCCCATATCCACCAACCTGATCTATTCCTACGTGGCCGAGCACATCCTGAAGCTGCCGCGCTCCTTCTGACGGCCGTTCACTCCCTCTCCCGCTGGCGGGAGAGGGCTGGGGTGAGGGTGGCAGCCAACATTCATGCACGGCTCAGCCCCCTCACCCCTGCCCTCTCCCCCGAAGGGGGCGAGGGAGAAACAGCCAACCAATCCTGCTTTTGATATTGCACCGGAGCCCTGTTCATGACTCGCCCCCTCGACGGCATCACCGTCATCTCCCTGGAACACGCGGTCGCCGCGCCCTTTGCCACGCGCCAGCTCGCCGACCTGGGCGCGCGCGTGATCAAGGTCGAGCGCCCCGGCGGCGGCGACTTCGCGCGCGGCTACGACCAGCGCGTGCGCGGCCAGTCGTCGCACTTCACCTGGCTCAACCGCAACAAGGAAAGCCTGGCGCTGGACGTCAAGCAACCCGAGGCCCGCGCCGCGCTCTTGCAGCTCCTCAAGACCGCCGACGTGCTGGTGCAAAACCTCGCGCCCGGCGCGGCCGCGCGCATGGGGCTGTCGTACGAGGCCCTCAAAGGCCACAACCCCAGGCTCATCGTCTGCGACATCAGCGGCTATGGCGCCGACGGCCCGTACCGCGACAAGAAGGCCTATGACCTGCTGATCCAGAGCGAGGCAGGGTTTCTGTCGGTCACCGGCACGCCCGAGACGCCGTCCAAGTCCGGCATCTCGGTCGCCGACATCGCCGCCGGCATGTATGCCTACACCAACATCCTGTCGGCCCTGCTGCTGCGCGGCAGGACGGGAGAAGGCAGCCATATCGACGTCTCCATGCTCGAGGCCATGGGCGAGTGGATGGGTTACCCGATGTACTACGCCTTCGATGGCGCGCCGCCGCCGCCGCGCACGGGCGCATCGCACGCCAGCATCTACCCTTATGGCCCGTTTGCCGCGGGCGACGGCGGCACCGTCATGCTGGGCCTGCAGAACGAGCGCGAATGGCAGGCCTTTTGCGAGCAGGTGCTGCGGCGCCCCGAGGTGGCGAGCGATGCGCGCTTTTGCTCCAACGCCGAGCGCAATGCGCACCGCACCGAGCTGCAAGCGCTGATCCTGCAGGAGTTCTCGGGCCTTTCCGCCGCCCAGGTGGTCGAGCGCCTGGACGCGGCAGGCATTGCCAACGCCCGCGTGAACGACATGTCGGGGCTGTGGGCGCACCCGCAGCTCAAGGCACGCGAGCGCTGGCGCGAGGTGGATACCCCCGTGGGCCGCATCCCGGCCCTGCTGCCGCCGGGCGTCAGCAGCGCGTTCGACTACCGCATGGATGCCGTGCCCGCCGTGGGCCAGCACAACGCCGCCATCCTGGCCGAGCTGGGCTGGACGGCCGAGCAGATCGCCGCGCTGGCCAACACTCCCTCTCCCGCTGGCGGGAGAGGGCAGGGGTGAGGGTGGTGGCCCCCGCTGCATACGCCACCCTGGCCCCCTCACCCCCGCCCTCTCCCCCAAAGGGGGCGAGGGAGCAACAGCCCACAAGCCTTTGATCCCGCCCCGGAGCCCCCATGAAGCAAGAACCCCAAGCCACCATCCATCCCCTGGCCCAATTCGCCGCCACGCTGCAGTGGAGCAACATCCCCGAGCCCGTGCAGCGCCGCGCCGTTGACCTGTGGGTCGACTGGTTCGGCTCGGTGCTCGCGGGCTGCAGGGCGCGGCCCGTGGTGAGCATCACGCGCTTTGCGCTGTCTCAGGGACCGCAGCAGGGGCCCAGCGAGGTCATCGCCCAGGGCGCAAGCAGCTCGCCCATGATGGCCGCGCTGGCCAACGCCGCGGCCAGCCACTTTGCCGAGCAGGACGATGTGCACAACGGCTCGGTGTTCCACCCCGCGGCCGTGGTCTTTCCGCCGGCCCTGGCCGTGGCGCAGGCTACGGGCGCGAGCGGCGCCGATCTCATGGCCGCCTGCGTCGCGGGCTACGAGGTCGGCATCCGCGTGGGCGAATTTCTGGGCCGCAGCCACTACCGCATCTTCCACACCACGGCCACGGCGGGCACGCTGGCCGCGGCCGCGGCCGTGGGGCGGCTGCTCCGGCTCACGCCCGCGCAGATGCAGCACGCGTTTGGCTCGGCCGGCACGCAGTCGGCGGGCCTGTGGGAGTTCTTGCGCAGCGCCGCCGACAGCAAGCAGCTGCACACGGCCCACGCCGCGGCCGCGGGCCTGATGGCGGCCTACCTCGCCCAGGACGGCTTCACCGGCGCGCAGGACATCTTCACCGGCCCCCAGGGCATGGCGGCCGGCATGTCGCAGGACGCCAACCCCGCCAAACTCACCGAGGGCCTTGGCACCCGCTGGGCCACGGCCGAGACCTCGTTCAAATGGCACGCCTCATGCCGCCACACCCACCCGGCCGCCGATGCGCTCCTGCAGGTCATGCAGCAGCACGGCGTGCGCATCGAAGACATCGCCCAGGTCACCTGCCATGTGCACCAGGGCGCCATCGACGTGCTGGGCCCGGTGACGGCGCCGACCACGGTGCACCAGAGCAAATTCAGCATGGGCACGGTGCTGGCCCTGGCCGCGCGCTTTGGCCACGCGGGCCTCACCGAATTCGACGCCGATTTCCTGGCGCCTGCCACCGTCGCGCTGCGCGAGAAGGTCACCATGGTGCTGGACCCCGAGGTGGACGCCGCCTACCCGCAGCGCTGGATCGGCAAGGTCACCGTGCAGACCGCGGATGGCCGCGTGCTGCACGGCCGCGTCGATGAACCCAAGGGCGACCCGGGCAACACCCTCGCGCGCGAGGAAATCACGGCCAAGGCCCTGCGCCTGGCCGCCTACGGCGGTGCGGTCGATGTGGCCAGTGCCCAGGCCGCCGTCACCGGCCTGTGGCAGGTGGCTCAGTGGCCGCGCGTGGGAGCGCTGCTGGCCGGGGATGCGGCATGACGGCGCTCGATACCCTCGCCCAGGCCTGCTCCTTCCTGTTCGTCCCCGCCACCCAGCCCGAGCGCATCCCCAAGGCCCTGGCCAGCGGCGCCGACATGGTCATCGCCGACTGGGAGGACGCCGTGGCGCCGGCCGACAAGGACGGCGCGCGCGCCGCACTGCTGGAGGCAGTGGCTCAGCTCGCTGACGCCGAACGCGCACGCCTGCTGGTGCGCATCAATGCCGAGGGCACGCCCTGGTTTGCCGACGACCTGCAGGCACTTTCGCGGCTCACGGCACTGGGCCTGGCCGGCGCCGTGAGCCCCAAGGCCGAGCGCATAGAGGCGCTGCAGGCCGTGGCGCGGGCCGCGGGGCCCGGCGCGGCGCTGCTGCCGCTGGTCGAGTCCGTCGCGGGGCTGGCCGCCGTCGATGCGCTGGCCGCCGCGCCCCAGGTGGCGCGCCTGGCCTTTGGCCACCTCGATTTCCAGGTCGATGCCGGCATGGCCTGCGACGCGGACGAGGCCGAGCTGCTGCCCATGCGCATGGCCCTGGTGCTGGCCTCGCGCCGCGCGGGCGTGGCCGCGCCCATCGACGGTGTGACCGTGGACACGCAAGACCCCGCGCGCATGGCCCAGGACGCCGCGCGCGCGCGCCGCATGGGCTTTGGCGGCAAGCTGTGCATACACCCGGCCCAGGTAGCGGTGCTGCACGCAGCCTTCGACCCCAACGCGG
Organism: Oryzisolibacter sp. LB2S; assembly: GCF_040732315.1. Lineage (NCBI taxonomy): Bacteria > Pseudomonadati > Pseudomonadota > Betaproteobacteria > Burkholderiales > Comamonadaceae > Alicycliphilus > Alicycliphilus soli. The sequence continues at coordinate 180,474 of NZ_CP160388.1, read as the reverse complement.
CCGCCGTGGCCCAGGCGCTGCGCGTGCAGCAGGCGCTGCAGCAGGCGGGCGGCGGCGTCTGCGTGCTCGACGGCCGCATGGTGGACGCGCCCGTGCTGGCCCAGGCGCGCCAGACGCTGGCGCGCCATGCGCGCGCGCAGGCGCGCACCCGCGGACAATAGCCCTGCAGGAGCAGGCCCGCGGGGTCACCTCCTGCGCCCTCCCACCGCCGTCGCAAGCCTCCGTGTCGACCCCATCGCCCACCTCTTCATCACCCACCCACCCGCTGTGGCTCATGCTGCTGGCCCTGCTGTCGGGCTTTGCGCTGAGCCAGGCCTACCGCACCGTCACGGCCATCGTGGCCCAGGGGCTGCAGCAGGATTTCGGCCTTTCGGCCCAGGCGCTGGGCGCATTCGCGGGGCTGTTCGGTCTGTCGTTCGGCGTGGCCCAGCTGCTCATGGGCATCGCCATGGACCGCTATGGCCTGCGCCGCACGGTGCTGGCCGCGGCGCCCCTGGCCATCGCGGGCGCCGCGCTGTCGGCGCTGGCGCCCAGCCATGGCTGGCTGATGCTGGGCCAGGTGCTCATAGGCGTGGGCTGCTCGCCCGCGTTTCTGGCCTGCACGGTGTTCATCTCGCGCCATTTCCCCGGCGAGCGCTTTGCCTTCTACTCGGGTCTGAGCCTGGGCCTGGGCGGCCTGGGGCTGATGTTCACGGGCACGCCGTTGGCCTGGGTGGTGCAGCACTGGGGCTGGCGCACGGGCTTTGGCATTCTGGCGGTGATGAGCGCCCTGTCCTGGCTCATCATCCTCGCGCTGGTCCACGAGCCCGGCGCACCTGACAGTCCAACCGAGCGCGCGCGCGAGGGCTGGGGCGAGTCGCTGCGCGGCCTGGCCATGCTGCTCACCCTGCCCCACACCTGGGGCATTCTGGTGCTGGGCATGTCGTGCTACGCGGCGTTTCTGTCGCTGCGCGGTCTGTGGCTTGGGCCGCTGCTCATGGGGCGCTTTCAGTTCACGCTGGTCGACAGCGGCAACGTGGCCCTGGTGCTGTCGGTGATCTCGCTGTTCGCGCCCGGCGTGTTCGGCCGCATGGACCCGGGGCCGCTGCGCCGGCGCGCCTGGGTGGCCAACCTCTCGCTGCTCATGGCCGCGCTGTTCGCCGTGCTGGCGCTGCTGCCGCATGCGGGCGCGAGCGTGGCGCTGATGATTGCCATGGGCCTGCTCTGGGGCTTTGGCGTGCTGCAGTACACCGATGTGCGCGCCTCCTACCCGGCCAGCCAGACGGGACGCGCGCTCTCGCTCTACACCATGGCCATGTTTCTGGGCGTGGCGCTGATGCAGGCCGCCACGGGCGCGGTCGCGGCCTGGGCCACGGGCCAGGGCCAGGAGCCCTATCGCGCGGTGCTGCTCGCGATTGCCGCCTGGGTGGCGCTGGCCTCGCTGGCGTTTCGCTTTCTGCCGGCGTCGCCGCTGTTACGGCGCTGAGCGCGGGCGCCAGACGGCGCCGGCGCCCTGCAGGCGCTCAAGCACCTCTTGCGTGTGCGCGCCGCTCGCGCAGAGGTCGCCGGACGCATAGGCCGCACCATCGAAGCGTGGTGCGGGCGCGGCCTGCAGCACGCCGTCCCGCTCCGTGTAGACACCACGCGCGCGCATGTGCGGATGATTTGCCGCCTCCACGGGGCTGAGCACAGCGCCGAAGCAGGCGTCGGTCGGCTCGAGCAGCGCCTGCCAATGCGCGCGCGGCTGGCTCAGGAACAGCGCGGCCAGGCGCGCGCGGCGCGCCGGCCAGGCGGCCTTGTCCCATTGCGCGCCGGCGAAGGCGGGGTCCCCCTCCAGGCCCAGCGTGACCAGCAGCAGGGCGTAGAACTGGGGTTCGAGCGCGCCCACCGTGACATGGCCGCCATCGGCGCAGACATAGGTGTCGTAGAAGGGCGCGCTGTCGTGCACGCTCTGGCCACGCGCGTCGGCCACCAGGCCGCTCTGGCGTGCGCTCAGCATCAGGTTCAGCATGTGCGCCGCGCCGTCGACGATGGCCGCATCCACCACCGTGCCGCGGCCCGTGGCGCGCGCCTGCACGATGCCCGAGAGCAGCCCCGTCATCAGGTACAGCGCGCCGCCGCCGATGTCGCCGAGCACGGCAAAGGGCGAGACGGGGCGCGCGTCCGCCGGGCCGCAGCCCCAGAGCGCGCCCGAGACGGCGGCGTAGTTGGTGTCATGGCCGGCGCGCGGCGCGAGCGGCCCGCTCTGGCCCCAGCCCGTCATGCGGCCATAGACCAGGCGCGGGTTCACGCCCAGGCAGTCCTCGGGCCCCAGGCCCAGGCGCTCCATGACGCCGGGGCGCATGCCCTCGATGAGCGCGTCGGCGTCGCGCACGAGGTCCAGCACCAGGCGCCGCCCCTCATCGGTCTTGAGGTCGGCAAACACCGAGCGCTTGCCGCGGTTGAGCAGGCTGCCGGTCGTACTGTTGCCCTTGTCCTGGCGCACGACGGAGATCACGTCTGCGCCCAGGTCCGCCAGATGCATGGCGCAGAACGGCCCGGGGCCCAGGCCGCCGATTTCGAGCACGCGTACGCTGTCCAATACCTTCATGGAGTCTCCTTGTTCAACAGCAACATCTCTTGGCCCCGGCCCTCTTGCCTGCCACTGCCCGGCAGAACACCCGCCGCCAACCGGCCGTCATCCCCGCGCATGCGGGGATCCATGTCCTGCACCTTCCGTCGACCCGTCACGCCGGTGGATCCCCGCGTTCGCGGGGATGACGGGGGCGGGGGCGTTCGTGGGGATGTCGGGTGAGTGGGTGGGCGCATTCGCGGGGATGACGGGTGGGTGGACGGGCATGTCATCGCCGGGTGGGTGGGCATGGCATGACGGCATGGCGCACGGGCGTCACAGCCCCAGCACGCTCTCGACCGAACGCACCAGGGTGCGCAGGCGCGGCCCCAGGTCGGCCTCGAGCTTGCTGTGGTGCGGGCTGAACACCGGCACCGATGCCGCAAAGATCCACAGCTCGCCGTCCTGCGGCTGGCTCATGGGCATGGCGATGGATTCGATCTCGCTGTGCAGGTCGCCGTGGCTGCGGCAAAAGCCGTGGCGCGCCATGTCCTCGCGCGCGTCCACCAGGCGCTGCGCGAGCCAGTCGGCGCGCTGCGGGTCGCTGGCCTGCAGATCGCGCAGGTAGGCCGCACGCTCGTCGTCGGCCATGGCCATCAGATAGGCGCGGCCCGAGGCCGTGCGCGACAGCGACATGCGCACGCCGACCTCGGGCCGGTAGACGTTGTTGCCCATGCCGTTGGCCAGTTCCACCAGGCACAGCTCGCGCCTGTGGCCCACGGCCAGCTGGACCTGGCCCTCGCACAGGTCGGCGAGGGCCTGCATGAGCGGGCGCGCAAACTGGCGCAGCGCCATGCGCGTGAGCACGGGCGAGGACAGCTCGAGCAGGCCCAGGCCCGGCACGTACTTGGACAGTCGCTCCGAGTAGCGCAGCAGGCCGAGCTCGCACAGGGTCTCGGTCAGGCGAAACAGCGTGGGCTTGGGCAGGCCGGTGCGCTCCATGAGCTCGCGCGCGCTCAGCTCCGTGCACTTGTGATCGAAGCAGCGCAATATGGTGATGCCGCGCACCAGGGCGCTGACGAGCTTGCTGTCGGCTTCGGTATTCACATGGACCTCGATGAAAACCCGCGATTGTCTCAGCCCGCACCGCGCGGGACGTAGGAGGCGCGCATGTCGCGCCCGCCGCTCAGGGACGAGCCCCCATCCACGGGAATGACGGCGCCCGTCACGTAGCCGGCCTGGGGCGAGGACAGGAACAGCGCCATGTTGGCGATGTCGTCGAGCGTGCCCATGCGCTGCAGCGGCACGCTGGCGACCACGTTGGCCAGAGCCTCGGCCGAAGGCGCGAGCCGGCGCATGCCCTCGGTGCCCGCGATGGGGCCGGGGCTGATGGCGTTCACGCGCACGCCCTCCTCGCCCCATTCCAGGGCCAGCACGCGCGTCATCATGTCGATGCCGGCCTTGGCCGCGCAGGCATGCACCTGGTAGAGCATGGGGTTGGTGCCCTGGGGCGCCGAGATGTTGATGACGCTCGCGCCCGGTTTCCTCAAGAGCGGCCAGGCCAGGCGCAGCACGTGGAACGTGCCGTTCAGGTCTATGTCCACCACGGTCTTGAAGCCGTTGGGCGACAAGTCCCTGGCCGGCGCGATGAAGTTGCCCGCCGCACCCGAGATCAGCACGTCGATGTCGCCAAAGCGCTCATGCGCCTGGCGCAGCGCGGCCTCCACCGCCGCCGCATCGCGCACGTCGGCGCTGATGCCCAGCGCCTGCGCGCCCAGGGCCTCGAGCCCCTCGGCCGCCTGGCGCACCTTGTCGGGCGAGCGGCTGATCACGGTGACATGGGCGCCCGCGCGCGCAAAGCCCTGGGCGATGCCGAGGTTGATGCCGCTCGTGCCGCCCGCGACAAAGACATGGCGGCCCGCGAAGAAGGATGTGTCAAGCATGGATGGATTCTTTCTGCGCCGCCTCCTGCAGCTGGCGCCACTGGATTTTGCCGGTCGCGGACTTAGGGAGCCGATCGACGAATTGCACCAGGCGCGGCACCTTGTAGGCCGCCATCTGCGTGCGGCACCATTCGATGAGCGCGTCCTCGCTCAAGGCGGCGCCGGGCCTGCGCACGACCACGGCCTTGACGGTCTCGCCACGGCGCGCGTCGGTCACGCCGATCACGCAGGCCTCGGCAATCGCGGGATGGGCGTAGAGCATGTTCTCCACCTCGGCGGGCCAGACCTTGTAGCCATTGCTGTTGATCATGCGCTTCAAGCGGTCGCGCATGAAGTAGTAGCCCTCGGCGTCCACGCAGGCCAGGTCTCCGGTGCGCAGGTAGCGCCGGCCATGGCGCTCGACGAAGGCGGCGCGGTCGGCCTCGTCGTTGTGCCAGTAGCCGCGCATGACCTGGGGGCCGCTCACCAGCAGCTCGCCCACCTCGCCCTGGGGCAGCTCCTGCAGCGTCGCGGGGTCCACCACCATGGCATGCACGCCCTGCGTGGCCATGCCAAGGCATTGGCGCTTGCCATGGTGCACGGGGTTGGCCAGCAGAAACGCGGCGGTCTCGGTCAGGCCATAGGCCTCGTTGTAGGCCAGGCCAAAGCGCTCGGCCAGCATGGCCGCCACGGCCTCGGGCATGGCCGCGCCGCCGCCGCCCAGCAGCAGCAGGCTGGAGACATCGACGCGATGCGCGTCGGCCTGGGCGAACAGGTCCATGACCATGCTGGGCGGTGCCGACCAGACGCTGACGCGGTGGCGCTCGATCAGGCGCGCGGCCTGCAGCGCGTCCCAGCGCGCCATCACCACCACGGTGGCGCCGGTGAACATGGGTGCGTTCATGCCGGCCTGCATGCCGAGCATGTGGAACATGGGCGCCACGGCCAGGCTCACCATCTCGGCATGGGTGCCGCGCCAGATCTGGCCCGCGACCAGCGGCGCCAGCACCGTTGCATGGGTGTGCATGCAGCCCTTGGGGTGGCCCGTGGTGCCCGAGGTGTAGGGCAGCAGGGCCAGGTCATCCGGCCCCACGCTGCGCGGCCCGGGCGCCAGCGCAGCATCGAGCGCGGCCTGAAAGCCGTGGTAGTTGCCCGCGGGCAGCGGCGCACGCGGCGCGGTCACCACGGCGGGCAGGCCGGCCTCGGGCTCGGGCGGCAGCAGGTCGCTGTAGGCGTGGACGATGGCGGCATCGAGCAGGCCCTCGTCCATGCAGGGCGTGACGCTCGCGAGCAGCTCCTGGGCCACGACGGCCACGCGCGCGCCGCTGTCCGCGGCGTAGTAGCGCAGCTCCTGCGCGGTGGTCATTGCGCTCACCGGCACCAGCACGGCCCCGGCGCGGAAGATGGCGTAGCTTGCGATGGTGAACTGCGGACTGTTCTGACTTTGCAGCAGCACCCGGTCGCCCACCCGCACGCCCAGGCGCTGCTGCAGATAGCCCGCCAGGGCCTGCACCTGGGCCCACAGCTGGGCGTAGCTGATGGTGGCGCCGCCGAACAGGATGGCGGGCTTGTCCGGCGCGCGGCGGGCATTGACCTCGAGGTAGTCGTCCAGCGTGACGCGCGGCACGCGCAGATGCTGCGGCACGCCCTTGGGCCAGTGGGGCAGCGCCGCCTGAGTCTGCCCCTCAATCTGCGTGGTGATATCCATCCGTCTGCTCCCATCGTTTGCGTCAACCCACCTGCCGCGCCGAGCGCGGTGCTGGCAGGGGCATAGCGCCCTCACCCAGAAGGTGAACATTCCGAAGTGGCGCAAGGTCTGAGTTCATGCGGCATTCCCAAGGGTTGTCAGCGGTCAACTGCAGTGTCTAGGTTCAATGGCTGGGGCTGGCCAGCTGCTCGCGCAGGCGGTTCTTCAGCACCTTGCCGGTGGGCGACAGCGGCAGGGCATCGAGCACATGCACCACGCGCGGGCATTTGAAGCCCGCGAGCTGGGCGCGCGCATGTGCGCGCAGCGCCTCGGGCGTGGCGGTTTGTTCGGGGCGCAGCACCACGGCGGCATGGACGGCCTCGCCCCATTGCGCGTCGGGCACGCCGACCACGGCGCACAGCGCCACTGCAGGGTGGCGCATGAGCGCGGATTCGACCTCCAGCGAGTACACGTTCTCGCCGCCGCTGATGATCATGTCCTTGAGGCGATCGACCAGGTGCACATGGCCGTCCTCGTCCATGTAGCCGCCGTCGCCGGTGTGCATCCATCCGTCCCGCAGCACCTGGGCCGTGGCCTCGGGTTGGCGCCAGTAGCCCAGCATCACGCTCGGGCCGCGCACGCAGATCTCGCCCACCTGCCCCACGGGCAGCGCCGCGCCATCGGGTCCGGCGATGCGCAGCTCGCAGCCCCAGCTCGCGCGGCCCACCGAGGTCAAATGCGCCAGATGCGCGCCATGGTTGGCCAGGGTGTAGGGGCCGTTCAAGCTGGCGCTGGCGGCGGTCTCGGTCATGCCGTAGGCCGCGGCGAACTCCACCTGCGGCAGGGCCTGCATGGCGCGCAGCAGCAGGGCCTGCGGCATGGGCGCCGCGCCATGCACGATGCGCCTGAGCGACGCCAGACGCGCGGCGTCGAAGTCCGGCGCGTCCAGCAGCATCTGCAGCATGCTGGGCACGAGCATGATCTCGCTGACCCCATGCTCGGCAATCGCGGCCAGCACGCGGTCGGGGCGGAACTGGGTTTCGATCACGCAGCTGCTGCCCTGCACGATCTGCCCCACCAGCCGCCCCAGACCAGCCACGTGAAACAGCGGCGTGGCGAGCAACGATGTGCCAGTTCCCGCCATCTGCGCCAGCCGCGCCGTGGTGGCCGACCAGAGGTTGGCGTGCGACAGCATCACGCCCTTGGGAAAGCCCGTGGTGCCGCCCGTGAACAGGATGACGGCCAGCGCGTCGCCGCCGTGGCGCTCATCCTCCAGCGGCTCGGCGGCAGCCAGCAGTGCCTCGGTGGCAGGCATGCCCTCGGGCGCCTGGCCCGTGCCCAGGAACATGCAAGGCAGAGCGGGCGTGGCATTGCGCAGCAGCTCATCGGCAGCATCGGCGCAGGCCGCATCGGCGAGCAGCAGGCGCGGCTGCACATCCCGCAGCGCATGCGCCATCTCGGCGCCGCTCCAGCGCGTGTTGAGCGGGCAGATGACAGCGCCGGCCCACCAGGTGGCGAGAAAGGCCTCGACGCTGTGGTCGCTGTTGTGCGCGAGCAGGGCCACGCGCTCGCCCGGCTGCAGGCCCGCCGCGCGCAGCACGGCCGCCAGACGCGCCACGCGCGCGACCAGCGTGCGCCAGTCCTGCCGGCGCGCGCCGCAGAGCGTGGCCAGGCGATGCGGGTGCTGCTGCAGCGCGCGGTGCAGGCCCTGGGTCAGATAGATCTGCACGGCGCGCCTTCAGTCCAGCCGCACGCCGGTTTCCTGGATGATGCGCGCGTACAGCGCATCGTCGGCCTGCACCTGGCGGCGGTAGGCCTGCAGGTCGTTGCCCACGGCAACCATGTCGATGGCCTCGATGGCCGAGGTCAGCTCGGGCGTGCGCAGGATGCGCGCGACCTCGCGGTTGAGCTTTTGCTGAATGGCCTCGGGCGTCGCGGCCGGCGCAAACAGGCCTATCCAGCCCTCGGCGTCGAGCGAGTGAAAGCCCTTTTCGGCAAAGGTCGGCACATCGGGCAGGCTGGGCCAGCGCTGGCGGCCGCTGGTGGCCACGAGCCGGACCGCATCACCCAGCGACCGCAGCGCCGCCACGTCGAGCAGGCCGGCCGACACATGGTTGCCCTTGAGCGCCACCAGCAGCGGCGCGCCGCCCTGGAAGGCCACGGGCGTGATCTCCAGCCCCGCCTGGCGCGCGAACATCAGGCCCTGCAGATGCGGCGTGGTGCCCGGACCATAGTTGGCCAGGCTGTACTTGCCGGGGTTCTTGCGCACCAGGGCGATGAACTCGTCGAGCGTGTTCACGCCAAGGTCCTTCTGCACCGCCAGCGTGAGCTGACCGCGCACCAGGCTGGTGATGGGCGCCAGATCGGCCATGGAATACGGCCTGCTCGGGCGCAGGTGGGGCTGCTGCAGCACCGAGGCCAGGTGCACGAGCAGCGTATGCCCGTCGGGCGCCGAGCCTATGACGGTCTTGGTGCCGAGGATGCCGCCCGCGCCAGGCTTGTTGTCCACGACCACGGGCTGGCCCCAGCTCTGCTGCAGGCCCTTGGCGACATGCCGCGCCAGCACATCGGTGGCGCCACCCGCGGGAAACGGCACGACGAGGCGGATTGGCTTGCTCGGGTAGGCGGTGGCATGGTCCTGCGCCCAGGCGCCCCCGCCAAGGCCTGAACCCATGGCGCCCAGGGCACCAAGTGCGCCGATGGCGCGGCGCCGGGTCAACGGATGTGGCATGGTGTTTGTCTCCCCTTGTTGCTTGTCGTCAAAACCAATTCCCGAGTCCGCCTCGGCTGCACCGGCGCCCCGGCCGTTCACTGCCTGTCAGCGCGGCTGCATGCGAATCGCGCCATCGAGGCGGATGGTCTCGCCGTTGAGCATGGGGTTCTCCAGGATGTGCAGAGCGGTCATCGCGTATTCGCTGGGGTGGCCCAGGCGCGCCGGGTTGGGCACGGAGGCGGCCAGCGACTGACGGATCTCGTCGGGCAGCTTGGCCAGGATGGGCGTGTCGAACAGGCCCGGCGCGATGGTGCAGACGCGGATGAACTTGGTCGCCAGGTCGCGCGCGGCGACGATGGTCATGCCGATCACGCCGGCCTTGGACGAGGCATAGGGAATCTGGCCGATCTGCCCCTCGTAGCCCGCCACCGAGGCGGTGAGCACGCAGGCGCCGCGCTCGCCGTCTATGGGCTCGTTCTTCGCCATGGCCACGGCCGCCAGGCGCAGCGTGTTGAAGGTGCCGATCTGGTTGACGCGGATGATGTTGACGAACTTCTCGAGCGACCCCGGGCTGCCGTCCTTTTCGATCAGGCGCACCGGGCCGCCTATTCCCGCGCAGTGCACCAGGGCGCGGAAATTGCCCATGTCTTCTGCCGCTGCGATCGCCTGCTGCATCTGGGTCTCATCAGAGACGTCGGCCTTCACGTAGCGCAGGCGGCCCACATACCTTTGCTCCATCGCCTGGCCGCGCTCGTCGTTGAGGTCCACGGCGACGACGTTCAGGCCGCGCTCGAGCAGGGCAATGGCCGTGGCCTCGCCCAGGCCCGAGACACCGCCGGTGACGAGGACGGTCATTCCTTGTTGCAGTTTCATGGGTTCTCCTTGTGTGTCTGGTTCTTGATGCAGCCGCGATGCGCTGCCCTGCCCCGTCATTCCCGCGAACGCGGGAATCCAGCCTCTGCGCCGCCCCATGGATTCCCGCTTTCGCGGGAATGACGGTGGTAGTGGCTGTGCGGCGCGGGAATGACGGCGGTAGTGGCTCGCGGTGCCGAGGCTCAGCGCAAAACCTCGATCACCGTCGCATTGGCCATGCCGCCGGCCTCGCACATGGACTGCAGGCCGTAGCGCTGGCCGCTGTCTTCGAGCGCGTGCAGCATGGTGGTCATAAGGCGTATGCCCGACGCGCCCAGCGGGTGGCCCAGAGCAATGGCGCCGCCGCGCGGGTTCAGGCGCTCGCCGTCGGCCTTCAATTCCTTCTGCCAGGCCAGGGGCACGCTGGCGAAGGCCTCGTTGATCTCGTAGTGGTGGATGTCGTCCAGCTTCATCCCGGCCTTGGCCAGCACGCGCTGGGTGGCTGGAATCGGCGCGGTGAGCATGTACAGCGGGTCGTCGCCCACCACGTCGAAGGCCACGAAGCGCGCGCGCGGCCTCAACCCCAGCTGCAGCGCGCGCTCCTCGCTCATGATCAGCATGGCGGCCGCGCCGTCGGTCATCTGCGAGGCATTGCCGGCCGTGGTGCTCCAGGCAATCTGCGGGAAGCGCGCCGACAGTTCTTCGCTCTCGAACACGGCCTTGAGGCCGGCAAGCTTTTCCACCGTGGTGCTGGGGCGAATGGTCTCGTCAGCCGTCACGCGGCCCGCGGGCGCGTCAATGCCCACGATCTCGCGCGCAAAACGGCCCGCGGACTGCGCGGCCGCGGCCCGCTGGTGCGAGCGCGCGGCGTAGCTGTCGAGTGTCGTGCGGGACAGCCCCCACTTGGCCGCCACCAGGTCGGCCGACACGCCTTGGCCCACGAGGCCGGGCGCATAGCGCGCATCGAAGCGCGCGCCGGTGGTGTTCTTGCCCATGCGGGAGCTCCCCATGGGCACGCGGCTCATGCTCTCCACGCCGCAGGCGATGACGATGTCCTGCGTGCCGGCCATGATGGCCTGGGCCGCGAAGTGCACGGCCTGCTGGCTCGAGCCGCATTTGCGGTCAATGGTGGTTGAGGGCACATGCGTGGGCAGGCCCGCGGCCAGCCAGGCCAGGCGCCCGGGCGTGCCGGCCTGCTCGCCGGCCTGGCTCACGCAGCCGCAGATCACGTCGTCGACCTGGCCGGGGTCGATACGGTTGCGCTCCACCAGCTGCTGCAGCACCTGGGACAGCAGATCCACGGGATGCACCTCGGCCAAGGCGCCATCGGGCTTGGCGCGGGCCATGGGACTGCGGATGGCATCGACGATGACGGGATTTTTCATAGGCACTCCATGCGTTTAATGAAACGAATGATCCATTAATAGTGATTTTTTGGCCGTTCGCATCTGCTTAAGAGCGTGTTTACCCGATGTTTTCCGGATCCATCGCCTGAAAAAATCCGATCACACATTGGAATTGTGAGACTCGCATTTCGCAATTCACACGGCGCAGCCATCCCGGCGGCGCCGTGCACACCACGGGTGACAGGCATGCAGGATTTCTTCGGCCGCGCCGCAGCGGCCCCCGATCGCACGGTCGTGGTCATGGCCGATCAGGGCCAGTGCCATGGCGCCGGTGCGCTGGCACAGATGGCCGAGCGCATGGCCCAGTGGCTCGCGGCCCAGGGGCTGGCCGCGGGCGAGCGCTTTGCCGTGCTGCTGGAAAACCGCGTCGAGATCCTGGCCCTGGCCCTGGCCGCGCGCCGGGCCGGCCTGTATGCCGCCGTGCTCAGCACCCATCTGACGGCCGACGAGGTGGCCTACATCGTGGCCGACAGCGGCGCGCGCCTGGTGGTGGCCTCCACCAAGACCCTGCCGCAGCTCGCCGGCGTGACCCTGCCCTGCTGGACGGTGGACGAGGCGACAGCCCAGGCCGCATCGCTGCATGCGGCGCTGGCCGCCCTGCACGGCGCGCCCGTGGACTTTTCCGACCGGCCGATAGGGCGCGACCTGCTCTATTCCTCGGGCACGACGGGGCGGCCCAAGGGCGTGCTCAAGCCCCTGTGGCCGGCCGCGCTGCGCGGGCAATGCGACCCCGAGGCGCTGGCCTCGGCGCGGCTTCTGGGCCTGGGCGAGGACACGGTCTACCTCTCGCCCGCACCGCTCTATCACGCGGCGCCGCTGCGCTACAGCCTGCGCGTGCTCGAGATGGGCGGCCAGGTGGTGGTGATGGAGCGCTTCGACGCCGAGCGCGCGCTGGCCCTGGTGGAGCTCCACCGCGTCACGCACAGCCAGTGGGTGCCGACCATGTTCTCGCGCCTGCTCGCCCTGCCCGCCGAGGTGCGCGCGCGCCACGACCTGTCGAGCCTGCGCATGGCCATCCACGCGGCCGCGCCCTGCCCGGTGGATGTCAAGCGCGCCATGCTCGACTGGTGGGGCGACATCCTGCTCGAGTACTACGCGGGCTCCGAGGGCTGCGGCACGACCATGATCGACTCCGCCGAATGGCGCCGGCGGCCGGGCTCCGTGGGGCGCGCGACCACGGGCCGGCTGCACATCGTGGACGACCAGGGCCGGGAGCTGCCCGCGGGCGAGATCGGCCAGGTGTTCTTCGAGGGCGGCGGAAGCTTCAGCTACCTGAACGACCCCGAAAAGACGCGCCAGGCCATCAACGACCGCGGCTGGGTCAGCTATGGCGACATCGGCCATGTGGACGCCGAGGGCTATCTTTTCTTGAGCGACCGGCGCGCCGACCTGATCCTGTCGGGCGGCGTGAACCTCTACCCGCAGGAGATCGAAAACGCGCTCGCGCGCCACGGCGCCGTGCTGGAGGTGGCCGTGGTCGGCGTGCCCCATGGCGACCTGGGCGAGGTGCCGCTCGCGGCCGTGGTGCTGCGGCCGGGCTCGGACGCCACGCAGGACACGGCCCGCGCCATTGCCGCGAGCGCCGCCGAGGTACTCGCGCGCCTGAAGCTGCCCCAGCGCATGGTGTTCGTGGACGAGCTGCCGCGCCTTGCGACAGGCAAGCTGCTGCGGCGCGAGCTCAAAGAACGCTTTCGCGACCAGCCGCAGGCGGGGTTTGCGCTGCGCAACTCTTAAAACAATAGCTGCCAGCGCTTGTTGGACAAGTGCTGGAGCCCGATTTCATTCAAACCACCGAAGGCAGGAACGATGCAAGACCTGATCGAACGCACCATCTACCGCGAAGACCACGAACAATTCCGCGCGCAGGCGCGGCGCTTCTTCGAGCGCGAGGTCGAGCCCTTTCACGCCCAGTGGGAGAGGGATGGCATCGTGCCCAAGGAGGTCTGGCGCAAGGCCGGGCGCGAGGGCCTGCTCAACCCCATGCTGCCCGAGCCCTACGGCGGCGGCGGCGACTTCGGCCATGCGGCCGTGCTGCTCGAGGAGATTGCACGCGCGGGCGCCAGCGGCGTGGGTTTTCCGCTGCACTCGGACATCGTCGCGCCCTATATCAACGCCTACGGCAGCAAGGAGCAGAAGGACCGCTGGCTGCCCCGCATGGCCGCGGGCGAGCTCATCGGCGCCATCGCCATGACCGAGCCCGGCGCGGGCAGCGACCTCAAGTCCGTGCGCACCACGGCGCGGCGCGAGGGCGATGAATACGTCATCAACGGCAGCAAGACCTTCATCACCAACGGCATCAACAGCGAGATCGTCATCGTGGTCTGCAAAACCGCGCCCGAGCTCGGTGCCAAGGGCGTGTCGCTGATCGTCGTGGAGGACGGCACACCGGGCTTCACCAAGGGCCGCAAGCTCGAGAAGATCGGCCTGATGGCGCAGGACACCTCGGAGCTGTTCTTCGACAACGTGCGCGTGCCCGTGGGCAATCTGCTGGGCGAGGAGAACATGGGCTTCAAGTACCTGATGAAGGAACTGGCCCAGGAGCGCCTGGTGGTGGCCGTGCGCGCGGCCGCCTCCATCGAGGTCTTTCTGCACAAGACCGTGAACTACACGCGCGAGCGCAAGGCCTTCGGCCAGCCGGTGTTCGACTTTCAGAACACGCGCTTCAAGCTCGCCGAGGCCAAGGCCCAGGCCACCATGCTGCGCGTGTTCGTCGACGACTGCATGCGCCTGCACCTGCAGCGCCGGCTCACGCCCGAACGCGCGGCCATGGTCAAGCTCAACGCCACGCAGCTCCAGAACAAGCTGCTCGACGAGTTCCTGCAGCTGCACGGCGGCTATGGCTACATGACCGAATACCAGGTGGGCCGCGCCTGGACCGATGCGCGCATAGGGCGCATCTATGGCGGCAGCGACGAGATCATGAAGGAGATCATCGCGCGCACGCTGTAAGCCGACCACACAAGGAGACACATATGACATTCGCACGACGCAAGACCCTGGCCCTGATCGCGCTGGCCGCCGCCTGCGCCATCGGCGGCGCACAGGCGCAGGAGCCGTACCCGAGCAAGCCCATACGCTTCATCGTGCCCTACCCCGCGGGCGGCGGCACGGACACCATCGCGCGCCTGATCGGCACGCAGCTGTCGCAGCGCTGGGGCCAGCCCGTGGTGGTGGAGAACAAGCCCGGCGCCAGCGGCATCCTGGGCAACGACCTCGTGGCCAAGGCGCCCGGCGACGGCTACACCGTGCTCATGGGCATCACGGCCGTGGTGCAGATACCGGCGCTGTACAAGAAAGTGCCCTACCGGCTCGAAGACCTCACGCCGGTGTCGCAGATCGCGAAATCAGCCGACCTGCTCATGGTGCCGCGCGACTCGGGCGTGACAACGCTCGCGCAGTTCGTCGACAAGGCCCGCGCCGCGCCCGGCACGCTGAACTACGGCACCTATGGCAACGCCACCTCGTCGCACATGAACGGCGAGCGCTTCAAGCAGCAGGCCGGCATAGCCATCACGCACATCCCCTACCAGGGCTCGGGCCCGGAGATGGCGGCCCTGCTCGGCGGGCAGCTGACGCTGGCCTTCGTGGACGCCACGGCGGCCTACCCGCACATCAAGTCGGACAAGCTCAACATCCTGGCCATCACGGGCGCGCAGCGCCACCCCGCCCTGCCCCAGGTGCCCACCATGACCGAGGCCGGCTACCCTGGCCTCGAGGCCAATGGCTGGTTCGGCATGTTTGTGCCCGCGAGTACGCCCCGTCCCATCGTGGACAAGCTGGGCGCCGAGATCAGCGCCATCGTGCAGTCGCCCGAGCTCAACAAGCGCCTGACCGACATGGGCCTGATCGCCGTGGGCTCGCTGCCGGGTGACTTCAAGACCCAGGTGGAAAAGGACGCCGCCCACTGGAAGGCCGTGGCGGAGTCGGCGCGGATTTCCATGGATTGATACCAAGCGATCGACAACGCATAACGGACAGGCCAACCACAACCAGGAGACACCGCATGAGCCATGACCACCATCTTCCGCATTGCAGCCGCCGCCAGCTGCTGGCCCTGGCCGCGGGCGCCGCGGCCGCGGGCCCGCTGCGCGCCCAGCCGGGCTTTGCCACGCGCCCGGTGCGCATCGTCGTGCCGTTTGCCGCGGGCGGCGCCACCGACGTCATCACGCGCGTGCTCGGCGAGCGCATGGCACAGACCTTCGGCCAGGCCGTGGTGGCCGACAACAAGCCCGGCGCCGCCGGCCTGCTGGCCGGAGACGCCGTCGCCAAGTCCGCCCCCGATGGGCATACGGTGCTGCTGGGCACGACATCGACCATGCTCACCAACCGCTACATGTTCCAGAAGATGCCGTTCGACCCGCTGACCGACCTCACGCCGCTCTCGCGCGTCTGCCTGGCCTCAATCGCACTGGTCGTCACTTCCGACGTTCCGGCGCGCAACCTGAACGAGTACATGGACTGGATACGCGCCCACAAGGGCCAGCTGTCCTACGGCAGCTACGGCATGGGATCGCATGGCCATCTGGTCTGCGCCACCCTGAGCGACGAGGCCGGGGCCGGCATGCAGCATGTGGCCTACAAGGGCGAGGCACCGATGGTGCAAGACCTGCTCGGCGGGCAGATCAAGGTCGGCATTGGCAGCATGGTCAACCTCAAGCCGCACATCGACAGCGGCAAGCTGCGCGCCCTGGCCGTGACGGGCCCGCGCCGCGTGCCGCTGCTGGCGGAGGTGCCGACCTTTGCCGAGGCCGGGTTCCGCCAGGACGCCCTGTCGCTCACCGGCTGGCTGGCCATCGCCGGCCCCAAGGGCATGGCGCCCGACGTGATGCGCCAATGGGGCCTGGCCGCCAACCACGCCATCGCCAGCCGCGAGGGCCGCGCGCGCATCATCGCCGCGGGCTTCGTGCCCGTGGACGACGACACGCCCGAGAAGTTTGCCCGCGCCTGGGCCGACGAGGCCCCTGTATGGGGCCGGCTGCTGCGGGCCGCGGGCGTCCAGCCCACCTGAGCCCCTACGCCGCGGACGGCGCGCGCGCGATCAGCTTGAAGCTGCCCGTGGCCAGGGCCACCAGCGTGCCGTCCTCGGCGCGCACCTCGCCACGCGCAAAGCTGATCGAGCGCCCGCGCCGCTCGCAATGCGCGATGGCAATCAGGTCGCCGCTGCCCGCGCTCACGTAGTGCAGCGTGAGGTCTATCGTGGCCACGCCGTAGGCGGCCGGATCATGCGAGCGCACGGCCGCGGCCAACGTGCAGTCGAGCAGCGTGGCAATCGAGCCGCCATGCACCTCGCCGCGGCTGTTGGCCTGGTCGCGCTGAAAACCCATGCGCACCTGGGCCCTGTCATGGCCTATGCGCTCGCCGCGCAGCGCCATGGCCCGTGCCATAGCCATGGGCAGGCCGAAGAACATGTCGGGTGCCTCGCCAGCGAAGGGGCTCGGGGGGATGTCGGGGGCAAGAGAAGACTGCTTGTGCATGGTGCGATTGTCAGTCCACCTTGGCGCCCGTCGCCTTGACCACGGCCGCCCAGCGCGTGATTTCGTTGTCGATATGCGCCTGCAGCGCATCGGGTGTGGAGCCCACAGGCTCGTAACCGCCTGCGGCAAGTTGCGACTGCAGCTGGGGCTGGCGCAAGGCCGTGCCGATTTCCTGGCTCAACCGCTGACGGATCTCGGCCGGCGTGCCAGCCGGTGCGATGAGTGCGTACCAACCGGTTACGTCAAAGCCGGTCATGCCCTGCTCCTGCACCGTCGCCAGCTCGGGCGCAAGAGAAGATCGCTTGGTACTGGTCACAGCCAGCGCATGCATGCGCCCGCTGCGGATATGCGGCATGGAGGTGGAGATGCTGTCGAAAGTCAGATCAATATCGCCGGCCAGCATGGCATTGACCACGCCGGCACTGCCCTTGTAGGGCACATGCGTCATCCTGATGCCCGCAAGGCTGCTGAAATACTCGGCCGCCAGATGCCCGGTATTGCCGTTGCCAGCCGAGCCAAAAGTGAGTTGGCCCGGTGCAGCCTTGGCGGCCTGCACCAACTCCTGGATGTTCCTTGCCGGCAGCTTGCTGCTGCCCGCTACGACCATGGGCAGATTGGCCACGAGCGACACCGGCGCGAAATCCTTGCGTGTGTCGTAGGGCAGCTTGGGATAGAGACTGTCGTTGATGGCGTGCGCAGCCAGCACCATCAGTACGGTATAGCCATCGGGCTTGGCGCGCGCCAAGTACTGCGTGGCCAGGGTGCCCCCGGCGCCCGGCTTGTATTCGAGCACCACGGGCTGGCCCAACTGCTGTTGCAGTTGCACCGCCAAGGGGCGTCCCAACAAGTCGGCACTGCCGCCAGGCGGATACGGAATCACCAGCTGAATCGGCTTGCTCGGCCAGGCATCGGCCGTCTGAGCCGAGACCGCCAAGGGCAGTAGAGCGCCGGTGGCAATGGCCAAGCCAGCCAGCAGGGCACGGCGCCGCCGCGAGCGATGAGTGAGAGGATGAGTGAGCACAGCTTGTCTCCTGATCGTTGGTGGTGGGAAATCAATGGGCGGCAGGCTTTCCCCGCACATAGCCATCACGCAGCTCCCGCTTCAAGACCTTGCCGATCTCGCTGCGCGGCAGGCTGGTGGCAAGGCACAGGTCGGCCACGCGCTGGGTCTTGCCCACGCGGGCGTTGAGCCATTCGCGCAGCAGCTGCGCGTCGACGGCCTCACCCGCGCGCGCCACGACGTAGGCCACAGGCGTCTCGCCCCATTGCTCGGAGGGCACGCCGATCACGGCACATTCCACCACCTGCGGGTGCTGCGCGAGCACGGCCTCGATGTCGCTCGGGTAGATGTTGAAGCCGCCGCTGATGATCATGTCCTTGCGGCGGTCGCCCAGCACGATGAAGCCGTCCTCGTCGAGCCGACCCACGTCGCCGCTGCGGATGAAGCGTCGGCCCGCGCCGTCGAACCACTCGGCCTCGGCCGTCTTGTCGGGCAGGCGGTAATAGCCGCTCATCATGCCGGCCGACCGGCCCACGATCTCGCCCTGCTCGCCGGGCGCGAGCTCGTTGCCCTGCTCGTCGATGAAACGGATCTCGGCGCCCTCGCCGGGGCGGCCCACGGTGTGCAGCTTGTTCGGAAACTCGTGGCAATGCAGCTCGCAGCGCACGCCGCCCTCGGTCATGCCGTAGTACTCGATGAGCCGGCCGGGCCAGCGCCGCAGCACCTCGGCCTTGAGCTGGGCGCTGAAGGGTGCGCTGGTACAGAACTTGTGCTGCAGCCGGCTCAGGTCCGTGCCGTCGAAGGCCGGGCAGGCCAGCAGGCGCTGGTACTGCACCGGCACCAGCATGGTGTGCGTGGCGCCATGCCGCTCGGCGAGCTGCAGGTACTGCGCGGCGTCGAACTTGCGCATCAGCACCAGCGTGCCGCCCAGCGCCAGCGTAGGCAGGGCCGCCACCAGCGTGGTGTTGGAGTACAGCGGCGTGGCGCACAGCGACACCGCATCGGGCCCATAGCCGTTGGTGACGGCGCGGCGCACATGGGCCCAGCGCATGGCCCAGGACTGCACGATGCCCTTGGGAACGCCCGTCGTGCCCGAGGAATAGATGACGTTGAACGGCCAGTCGGGCTCTGGCGTGATCGGCGCGGGCACGGCATCACCCGCGGCCAGCCATTGCGACCAGGACTCGCCCGCCTCGGGCGCGTCATCGAGCGCCACGCAGCGCAGCGCGGCGCCCGCGTGCAGCGGCCATTGCGCGGCCACCTCGCGGTCGCGCAGCACCAGGTGGGCGCCGCAGTTCTCGAGCATGGCGCTCAGGTGCGCGGCCGTGGCCGAGGGCGCCAGCGGCGCCACGGCCACACCGGCGCGCAGCGCGCCCAGGTAGGCCAGCACATATTCGACCGAGGTGCCGGCGCAGATCGCAACCACGTCGCCGGGGCCCCGCCCGTCGCGCTGCAGGCTTGCCGCGACGCGATCCATGCCGTCGCGCAGCGCGGCGTAGGTGAGGCGCCTATCGTCCTGGATCAGGGCCGCATGGCCAGGGCGGTGTGCGGCCTGGTGCGCTATCAGCTCGGGCAGCGAGCCGAAGGGCTGGGACAGGAGTTGTTCGATGTCTGCAAACATGGCCATGCTCATTCAAGGGACAGGCCGGCGGCCTTGACGATCTGGGACCAGCTCTTGCGCTCCTGGGCGATGAAGGCGTCGTACTCGGCGGGCGTCTCCCCGCCGGGCACGCCGCCCAGGTCGGCAAAACGCTGGCGTACCTCGGGCGACTGCATGGCCTTGAGGGCCGACTGCTGCAGGCGGTTCACGACCTCATCCGGTGTGCCGGCTGGCGCCAAAAGGCCAAACCAGGCCGTGACCTGCATGGGCACGCCGGCCTCGGTCATGGTGGGCACATCGGGCAGTTGTGCCGACCGCGCGGCGCTGGTGATCGCCAGGGCGCGGAACTTGCCAGACTTGATGTGTGGCAGCGAGCTGGGCAGGTTGTCGATCATGAAGTCCACCTGCTGCCCCAGCAGCGCCGTCACGGCCGGCGCCGCACCGGGGAATGGCACCAGGGTGACCTCGATACCGGCCTTCTGGCGGAACATCTCGGAGGACATGTGCGGCGACTGGCCCACGCCCGAGGTGGCCACGTTCAGCCTGCGCGTCTTGGCCAGGCTCACCAGTTCCTTCACGCTGTGCACGGGCGAGTCGGCATGGACCACGAGGATGTTGGGCACCGAGATCACGTTGGTGATGCCGCGCAGATCACTCTCCTTGTAGTTGAGCTGCTTGTAGAGGCTGAAGTTGATGGCTATGGGGCCGATGTTGCCCATCAGCAGCGTGTAGCCGTCGGCCTTGGCGCGCGCCACCTGGGCCGTGCCGATGCTGCCGCCGCCCCCGCCCTTGTTCTCTACGACGATGGCCGTACCCAGGTCCTTACCCATTTTTTCCGCGAGCACCCGCGCCGCGATGTCGGTGGTGCCGCCCGCGGCCGCAGGCACGACGATGGTGATGGGCCGATCCGGCCAGGCGGCCCAGGAAGCCAGTGGCAGTGCAGCCAGGCAGATAGCGAGCAGACGACGACGCAGAGGCATGGCAACTCCTTTTGCAATAGGCCTGCCACGATAAGGCGCCCGACGCGCCCCGTGTTTCGTGATTCGGCAACCCCTGCTTTGCCGAATCCAAAGCACCACCTCAGCACTCCACGATATTCACCGCCAGCCCGCCGCGCGAAGTCTCCTTGTACTTGCTCATCATGTCGGCCCCCGTCTCGCGCATGGTCTTGATGACCTGGTCCAGGCTTACGTGGTGCGTGCCGTCGCCGTGCAGCGCCATGCGCGCGGCGTTGATGGCCTTGACCGAGGCGAGCGCGTTGCGCTCTATGCAGGGGATTTGCACCAAGCCGCCCACCGGGTCGCAGGTCAGGCCCAGGTGGTGCTCCATTCCGATCTCGGCCGCGTTCTCGACCTGCGCCGGCGTGCCGCCCAGCACCGCGCACAGGCCCGCCGCGGCCATGGAGCAGGCCACGCCCACCTCGCCCTGGCAGCCGACCTCGGCGCCCGAGATCGAGGCGTTCTCCTTGTAGAGGATGCCGATGGCGCCGGCCGTGAGCAGAAAGTCGATCACGCCGGCCTCGTTCGCGCCCGCGATAAAGCGCCAGTAGTAGTGCAGCACCGCCGGCACGATGCCCGCCGCGCCGTTGGTGGGCGCCGTGACCACGCGCCCGCCCGCGGCGTTCTCCTCGTTGACGGCCAGGGCAAACAGGTTCACCCAGTCGATCACCTGCAGCGGGTCTTGCTGGGTACTGGGCGCCCGCTGCAGCGCCTGCAAGAGCGCGGGTGCGCGCCGGCGCACGTGAAAGCCGCCGGGCAGCTCGCCGCCCACGGCGCAGCCGCGCGCCACGCAGTCCTGCATGGCGCGCCAGATGGCCAGCAGGCCGGCGTCGATCTCGGCATCGCTCCTCCAGTGGCGCTCGTTGATGCGCATCACCTGCGCGATGGAGCCGCCCTGGCCCGCTGCCTGCGCGAGCAGCTGCGCGCCGCTGTGAAACGGCAGCGGCAGCACCTCGGTGTCGGGCGCGATCTGCGCCTGGCGCTGCACGTCCTGCGCCGCCTCTTCGCTCACGATGAAGCCGCCGCCCACCGAGTAGTACACCTGCGCGTCCAGCAGGCCACCCGCCGCATCGAAGGCCTCGAAGCGCATGCCGTTGGCGTGCAGCGGCAGGCACTCGTCGGCCACCAGGGGCAGGTCGGCGCGCCAGTCGAAGGCGATCTCGGGCCCGTCGGCCAGCGGCAGCCGGCCCTGGCTGCGGATGCGCGCGACGAGCGGCTCGATGATGGCCAGGTCCACCGTATCGGGCGCATGGCCGGCGAGGCCCAGCAGCACGGCGCGGTCGCTCGCGTGGCCGCGCCCCGTCGCGCCCAGCGACCCATAGAGCGTGCTGCGCACACGCGCCACGCGCGGCATATGGCCCTCGCGCGCCAGGCGCTGCACGAACAGCCGCGCCGCGCGCATCGGGCCCACGGTGTGCGAGCTCGACGGCCCTATGCCGATCTTGAACAGGTCAAAAACGCTGACTGCCATGGTGTTCTCCCTTCCTGACACCGTTATCCGCAGCTGTCCGCCACCCCGTGAGACACCGCTGCGCACCGCGGTCCGGCGCGGCAGCCACGCGCACAACGCCAGCCCCATGGCCATCGACCACGCCCTGCGTCATCCCCGCGAACGCCCGGACCCACGCGCCAAAAGCAGGGCAGCGCCATGGCGAGGCGCCCAGCTACAGCGCATCGAGCGGGCTCAACACGCCGCGCCCGCCCTTGTTGAGCACATGGGTGTAGATCATTGTCGTGCTCACGTCGGCATGACCGAGCAATTCCTGCACCGTGCGAATGTCATAGCCCGCCTGCAGCAGATGCGTGGCAAACGAATGGCGCAGCACATGGGGCGACACCGGCTTGGCAATCTCGGCGCGCCGCGCCGCCTCGCGCACGGCGCGCTGCACCGACTCGGGGTAGACATGGTGGCGCCGCTCCAGCCGCTCGCCACCGTGCGCGTCCGGGCGCGGGTCGAGCGAGCGCACCGGCGACGGAAATACCCACTGCCAGACCCAATCCCGATCGGCTCGCGGATATTTGACGGCCAGCGCATGCGGCAGCAATACCCGGCCAAAACCCGCAGCCAGGTCCTTTTGATGCAGAGCCTGGGATTTATTCAATTGCGCCTGCAAAGGCGCAATCAGATTTTCTGGCAATACCGTGACGCGGTCCTTGTTACCCTTTCCCTCGCGCACCACGATTTCACGGCGCTCGAATTCAATATCCTTGACGCGCAGGCGCAGCGCCTCCATCAAACGCAGGCCCGTGCCATACATCAACCGCACGATCAGCCCTGCCGTGCCCTCGGTATGCAATAACAGCGCGCGCACCTCGGACGGCGTGAGCACCACCGGCAAACGCCGCGGCCGCCGCGCCTGCACCACCTCATCGAGCCAGGGCAAATCCATGCCCAATACCTGTTTGTACAAATACAAAAGCGCCGCCTTGGCCTGATTTTGCGTAGAGGCCGACACCTGCCGGTCCACGGCCAGATGGCTCAAAAACGCCTCGACCTCGGCCGCCCCCATGTCCTGCGGATGGCGTTTGCCATGGAACAAGATAAAGCGCCGCGCCCAGTCGATATAGGCCTCTTCGGTACGTATGCTGTAGTGCCGGGTACGCAGATGGATGCGCATGCGATCGAGCAGCTTGGGCGGCTGCGCCTGCGTGGGAGCGGGGCCGGCGGGGGCTGCGGCGTCCTGTGTCATCCGCAAAATTTTAGGTTTGGCTAAGCGGCCGCACGAGAGGGTCTGCCCCTAGATGTTGCAAAATGTATTGCGTTGTACGACTTCATCCGCTAGGATCTCCGTCGTCTAATTCCAGTTAGTCCCGCTTTAAATCCGCTTTATTTGGCCCATGCTTTTTCAAACGGCATTTACTTTTTCAGGCGCTACTCAGCGCCTCACTTGCCGTTTCTCCGGGCTTCGCCTGCATTCGCTACGCCAATTTGTAGGTTTTTTATCAGCATCGCGCCGCCTCGGTAGCGTTGTGCTTTTTCATAGTTCGTGCCCGTCTTCAAATTGGGGTTTTCCTGTTTTGGCATTCGGGTCTAACCTTACGCTCAAGCCGACCCGCTAAAGCGGGCGGCTTATCTGGCCCGTTAGCTAAAAAGGAAACGCAATGAAGGCATCAGTCAAAGAAATTCAGGATTCCGGGAAAGTAATTGTTCTCGATGATGGTTCAAAGTGGTCTGTTAGCTCATTCGACGCCTTCAACACTCGTATGTGGATGCGTTTTGACAGCATCGAGATCAACTTTAATAAGCTCACCAACCTCAGCCGGGGAAGTCAAACAGTTGATGCGCGCCGCGTCTGATTATTCACCTAACCCGCCGCTCAAGCCGATCCGCCTACGGCGGCCGGCTTACCTTGTCCGTTGTGCTTTATGAAATTTCCTGCCTTACCTATTCTTGGTGGACTAGCGATCGCTTGCGCGAGCTTTATCGGTGGATGTCTTTACAAAGCACACTCTCAAGAAGCAATCACTGAGGTGAAATGCAGCAGCATTGAGGGCGGACGAGATTGTTTGATTAACGTCAAAAACAAGTCCATTCCAGATGCGCGTGTCTGCTGGGAAATGCACAGTGTTTGCAAGAATGGGAATAAGTCTATGGCTAAGAAATGTGTTCGATCTACATTGACGCCCGGGGTCGAAATTCGAGCGCTTGTAGCAAACCAAGAATTCTCTAATTATGAAATATGTGACCAAATCACCGCATCTGGCCTCGAGTCACTCTATGTCATTGGTGACTTCACCCGCATTGAATTCCCGGAAACGCCCACCCCTCAAAAATAGCGGCACAACCCGACGCTCAAGCGGATCCGCCTACGGCGGCCCGCTTAGCTAGTTCGTTAGTCCCGCTTTAAATCCGCTTTATTTGGCCCATGCTTTTTCCAACGGCATTCAGTTTCTCAGGCGCTATTCAGTGCCTTGCTGGCCGTTGTGCTGGGCTTCGCCTGCGGGCGGTTTGCTTGTTTCAAGCTTTTTTGGCCTTTGGCGCTTTCGCAGCAAGCGCTACCAGCTATCATTTTCCATGCGTTGCGTCGCCTCGGTGGCGCAGTGCTTTTTCGCAGTTCGCGCCCGTCGCCAAGTTGGGGTTTCCCGTTTTGGCCATCGGGTCTAACTGTTTACAGGGACTTCCCACATAGTCAACAAGCGCAGGCCATCCACATTCCTTGGTGACGGTATTTCTACGTTGGCGCAAAGAGACGATGCTGCAAACGAGGAACAGACTGCACATCTACAGACGGCCTTGTTGCACCGCTTCAGTGGTGCGGACCCAGATACGAACCGCTCGGTAAGGCCCCATTCCGTTCCCGTGGTAGTGGCCGCTATCGGCTCCACAAACAGTTAGTCGGGCTTGTCTCACCGCCGGTCTGACCTGTTCAAAGCATCTTCGGTATCACGCCTGGCAAGAAATCGGTTAAAAGAAAATCGCTTGCGGGGGTTCAGCCAGGTTTGACGCTGACGTGTCGCGCGTCATAGGCCTGCCCCTTGGTCATCACGGCCCACAGAATGCGGGCGTTCTTGTTGGCCAGTGCCACGGCCGCCTTCTGCCAGCCGCACTTCTCGCGCAGGCCATGTACCCAGCGCGAGACTGGGTCATCGCGCTTGTGCGCCGTCCACACCACCGACTTGGCTCCCTGGATGAGCAGCGTGCGCAAGTACATATCGCCCCGGCGGGTGATGCCACCCAGGTTGTTCTTGCCCCCGCTGGAGTGTTGCCGGGGTGTCAGGCCCAGCCACGCGCCGAACTGTGGGCCGTTGCGAAATTGCTTGAAGTCGCCCACGGTGGCGATGGCTGCCGATGCGCCCACCGGCCCCACGCCCATGAGTTGCTGCGCCAATGCAGCCTGCGCATCGGCCTTGATGTGGGCGCTGATGCGTTCATCGCACCAGGCCAGGTGGGCATCGAGTTCGGCCCACTGCGCCTGGGCGCGCTGCAGCGCCATGCGCGCTATCCCACCGAGTTCATTGCTGGCGTCTTCCAGCGCATCGGGCAGGGCCTGGCGCAGGGCCTCGGGCTTTTGCGGGAACACCAGGCCGAACTCGGCCAGTAGGCCGCGGATGCGGTTGATGCAGGCCGTGCGCTCGGCCTTGAAGCCTTCGCGCAGGCGGTGCACGCACAGCAGGCTTTGTTGCTCTACTGTTTTGATGGGCACGAAGTGCATGTGCGGGCGACCAGCGGCTTCGCAGATGGCGGCGGCATCATTGGCATCGTTTTTACCGGTCTTGCCCTGCATGCGGTAGGGGGCGACGAGGTGGGCGGCAATGATGCGGGCATCCAGGCCCATGGCGCGCAGGCGGCGCGCCCAGTGGTGCGCGCTGGAGCTCGCCTCCATGGCGAGCATGCAGCCAGGCGCAAGCTGGGCGCACCAGGCAAGAAATTTGTCACGGCTCAATGCGCGGCTGGTGATGCGCTGGCCTCTGGCATCAACGGCGTGAACCTGAAGGACTCGCTTGGCCAGATCGACCCCAACTCGTGTAATCTCGCTCATGGGACTTCCCCTTTCAACATGGGTTTCAGATTGACTTCCAAAACCAATCTTGGCACTTTGATGCCGTCGCCCGGAAGTGGGAAGTCCCTTCGTATTCCGTCGCAGCCGACCGCCTACGGCGTCGGCTGAACTCAGGGCGTTAGGCTTAAACCAATCAGCACAAGCTTCAATCGAGGGAAAAATGATTAATAAAAAGCAGTACATCCGATTAACCATCGTTCTTGTAATTCCCCTGCTGGCATTTGGTTGGTGGTTGGCCGACGAAGAGGTCCTCCTTTCACGGCACCACGTCATTAATTGCGAAGAGTTTGATTCACACATAAGTTGCCACAGCTTCTCCGTCACAAAGAACACCGCAGATAATTGGCTCCATCGAAACGGCGCCGTTACACTATGGGGCGCACGACTTGCAGGCGGTTTTCACCACCCGATAGTTACCTTAGGGCACTCCGAAATAAAGTTTGTCGATGGCAAAACGATCACTCTCCCTCCCACTGATGGCGGCATCAAGAAATTTTTAAACCTACCGCCAAGATCAATCGAAGACCATCCTTTTGCGTCATGCGAAATATCCCCATTTGCGGACGACATCAAAAACTGGGGGTACTCGTGCAGCGGACATGACTTTATTCCAGATGGCTTTTATTTCCAGGATGAGCAAACAAATCACAAGTTTCAAGAAGCCAGAAAACTTATTGGGAAACTACGCGCAAGCAACGAGAATATGCAAATCAGAGCATTTTTGGCCTCTTTTCTAGCTCCCATCATCTCCTACATCCTACTGTCTGTATCATTATTTTTAATAATGAAAATTGTCAAATATGTAGTCTATGGACGCAAGAGCGGTGCAGCCTAACAAATCATTCCAGCGGACGTTAGGCACTTCACCGTATGGATTCGCAAGTTTTAGCAGCAATAATCAGTGGGCGGTCTCAACTCCGAAGTGCAACACCCGCACCCGGGGTAATGTACGCAAATGAGATCGACATACACGCACTTGCAGCCTGAAGAGAGAATGACGCTGGCATCGCTGTACCAACAGGGCTGGAGCCTCAGGGCCATTGCCAAGCTGCAAGGGCGCAGCCCCAGCACCATCAGCCGCGAGCTGCGGCGCAATGCCTGCGAAGGCAGCTACGCCAGCGCAGTGGCCCAACGCCTGTGCACGCAGCGACGCATTGACTCCCGCCCCTTGCCCAAACTGCATGGCGATGGTTGTCTGTGGTACCTGGTGAGCACCATGCTCAGCTGGTTGTGGTCGCCTCAGCAAATTGCCCGCACACTCAAGCGCATGTACCCCAACGATTCGGCCATGCACGCCAGCCACGAGAGCATCTACACCGCCATCTACGCCTACCCGCGCGGGGAGCTGCGTCGCCAGCTCATCTCGCTGCTGCGCCAGGGCAAGAGTACGCGCCGCCCCCGGTCGGCGGGCCAGGACAGGCGCGGGCAGATTCCCGACATGGTCTCTATCCATGTGCGCCCGCCCGAGGTCAATGACCGCGTGATGCCGGGCCACTGGGAGGGCGACCTGATCAAGGGAGCGGGTAACAAGTCTGCTGTGGGCGTGTTGGTGGAGCGTTCGACCCGCCTGGTACTGCTGTGCAAGATGCCCGACGCCTCGGCCGAGAGTGCGCTTGCCGCGTTTACCAACAAGCTGCGCCAGATCGCCGAGCCCATGCGCCAGACGCTCACCTACGACCAAGGCAAGGAGATGGCGCGGCACAAGGAGCTCGCGGCGGCCACGGGCATGCGCGTGTACTTCTGCGATCCGCACAGCCCTTGGCAGAAGGGCAGCTGCGAAAACACCAATGGCCTGCTGCGCCAGATGCTGCCCAAGGGCACAGACTTGAGCGTGCATGACCAGGATGCGCTGGACTCCATGGCCGACTTGATGAACAACCGGCCCAGGCAGACGCTGGGCTGGGACTCGCCCTATCAGGCGTTCCAGAAATTCATGGCCGCCATCAACGAGAAAAACGCAGCTACCATTCATTGAATATCAACCAGTGGTGTTGCACTTCGGAGTTGAGACCGCCTTTCCATCCTCGCGGCAGCCGCAGCGTTTTTCTCGTTGTGCTTTTTGTTCGCCGGCACGCCAGACAATGCGGGATTGCTTGCGTTGCTCAATCCGGTAGACGCAGTAAATGGACTCGCCTTCACGCTGGCATTTGCTGCCGGCATGCCCACCGCGGCCGCGGTTGTCGCTGCCATCGCCGTGTTCGTCACGGCTCCTGTGGTGCTCTTGATCGTGCATCGGCTCGTTCGCCGTCATGGTGGCTAGCTCGCCCGACGGCACGGCTGTGGCGACCACGGCCGTGGGCCGCCTGAAAGGCGCCTGGGCAGGAAGGACAAGTCCGGCGATCGAGCCTGTCTGTGTGCTCTGCCCTCCGTCTTGCGCTACGCGTGTCCGGTTGGCAGTGTGGGTGTGCCTTGACGGCCCCAGAATCGGCAACAGGACAATGGCTATGACCATTGGCAATGCAGTTCAGCGTGGAGCATTCGTTTATGTCTACGACGACAAGAACGGCCGATAGCGTCCATCCCCATGGGAAGCGGCGAGGAAGTCGGCCTGGCGGGATACACGGGGTCTGCGGTGGCCGTTCGTTGCGGCGCGTTGATGCCTGTATTCGATGAGGCGGACCAACCCATGCGCCGATTCTGGTTTGGTATGTTGTGGGCCGTTGCGGGCTATGTCGCGGGGGCGTTTGGCGGCGGCCTGCTGGTGTCGCTGCTGTCGTCCAACACCCATGACCGCGCCATCGAGGCGGCGATGACCGGGGCGTTCATGTTCGGTCCGCTGGTTGCCGTGGCTGCGTTCGCGATCGGATTCGCCCGCGCCGGGCGCCGTGGCGGCACGGATGACGCGCGCAGATAGGCCGGGACGGGCCGGGCCTGCGGTGATCTGCCCGTGCAGCGGGCGCACAATCGCCCTCTGAACCAGCCAGCCGGCGGCAAGTCGTTCCACCATGACGACGCCGGCGTTTCAGGCATTGGACAACTGACAAACAACAAATGCGCTCGATTGGCCTATCCATTTTTCTGCTGATGGTCAGCAACGTCTTCATGACATTTGCCTGGTATGCGCATCTGAGGGATCTGAGCTCCAAGCCCTGGATCATTGCGGCCGTGACGAGCTGGGGCATCGCCTTCTTTGAATACATGCTGCAGGTGCCGGCCAACCGTATCGGCTATGCGGAGCTGTCGCTCGGGCAGCTGAAGATTCTTCAGGAGGTCATCACCCTGTCGGTGTTTGTGCCGTTTGCCATCTTCTACATGAAGGAGCCGCCAAAGCTCGACTATCTGTGGGCGGGTCTTTGCATTCTTGGCGCGGTGTTTTTCATTTTCCGCAGCAAATGGACCGGCGCGTGACCGATCGCTGTGGCGGGTGGGCAAGCGCCTGTGCTTGCCGCCGCCGGGTTCATGGCTGCACCCAACGGGAAAAGGCATGGAATTCTTCAAGGTGCTCGCCCTCTTCGCCCTGACGGCGCTCGCGGAGATCGTGGGCTGTTATCTGCCCTATCTGTGGTTGCGCCAGGGGCACAGCGCCTGGCTGCTGGTCCCGGCGGCCTTCAGCCTTGCGGCCTTTGCCTGGTTGCTCACGCTGCACCCTCAGGCGGCGGGGCGCGTCTATGCGGCCTATGGCGGGGTGTATATCGGCGTGGCGCTCGTCTGGCTCTGGGCCGTTGATTCCATCCGGCCCACGGTCACGGACGGCGTGGGGGTGGCCGTGTGCCTGCTGGGCATGGCCATCATCATGTTCGGGCCGCGCCATGCGCCGCAGGACGCCCCGTCCCAGGCCCCGACTTCGCAGCGGCAGGGGCACGGCTGAGTCTTGGCAAGGCCGCGCGCGGCGCAGGACCTTTGCGCCGCTATGCGAAGGCGGCGACCTTGCGTATGCGCGCCGGCGCCGCAAACCACAGCAGGCTGGCGAGCGCGCCGCACGCGGCGATGGCGCCCGTCATGGGCCAGGCGGTGCCGTTTTGCAGCGCGGCGACGATGCCGCTGACCAGGAAGGCGAAGCCGAACTGCGCCACGCCGATCAGCGACGACCCACTGCCGAAGGACTGGCGGCTGGCCGCCATGGCGATGGCGGCCGCGTTCGCGCCGATGAGGCCCAGCGAGCCTATGGCCAGCCACAGCGTGACCAGCAGGGCCGCCAGGCTGCCCGACGCCGCCGCGGCCAGCGTGCCCAGGCCGGCGGCCAGGTTCAGCACCAGCGCCGCGCCCATGACCGCGCCCGGCTCGGCCCGGCGCAAGGCCCAGCGGTTGACCTGCGAGAACACCACGAGCGCGCAGGCGATCAGCGCGAACAGCCAGCCATAGGCCTGGGCGCTGACCGAATGCAGCGTCATGAACACGAAGGGCGAGCCGGTGATGAACGCGAACATGCAGGCCTGGGCGAAGCCGCCGACCAGCGCGGGCACGACGAAGCGCCCGTCGCCCAACAGCGCGCCCCACATGCGCAGCACATGGGCCGGCGAATGGCGCTGGCGCCGCTGCGGCGGCAGGGTTTCGGGGATGTGCAGCCACACCAGCACCGCGCACAGCAGGCCGAAGCCCAGCATCACGATGAAGATGGTCTTCCAGCCGGCCTCGGTGATGATGAAGCCGCCCAGGATGGGCGAGAGGATGGGCCCGAGCGCCATCACCACCAGCAGCAGCGACAGCGCCCGCGCCCCCTCGCGCGGGTTGAGCAGGTCGGCAATGATGGCCCGGCCGACGATCATGCCCGCGGCCCCGCCGACCGCCTGCAGAAAGCGCAGTGCGGTGAAGAGATGGATGTCGGAGGTGACCAGGCACGCCAGCGTGGCGGCGATGTAGAGCGCGATGCCCGCGAGCAGCGGCGCGCGCCGGCCCCAGCGGTCGATCAGGGGGCCGTACAGGGCCTGCCCCACCGCGAGCCCGAGGAAGAAGACGGACAGCGTGACCTCGATGCCGCCCTCGGCCACGCCGAAGTATTCGGCCATCTTGTGAAAGCCGGGCAGGTACATGTCGGTTGCCAGCGGCGCGAAGGCCGCGAGCAGACCCAGGATGCCGATGATGCGCGGCATGTTCGCCGGGCCGGGGGCGTTGCTTTTGTTCATGAAATGGGGATGTGAGGTGGTGGGTTCGCTAGAATGACCGTACAGTGGTCACCTGGAACCATTACGCGGTTATTTTATGACGAACCCCACCATTTCGCAGGCGGCGGCCCGGCCATCGCAGGACGGCGACAGCCGCCAGGTCATCGCGCGCGCGGCCACGCTGCTGCGCGCGCTCGAATCTGCGCCCCAGGGCCTGACCATTGCCGAGCTCGCACGCGCCGCGGCACTGCCGCGCACCACGGTGACCCGGCTGGCCGCCGCGCTGCAGGCGGAGGGCCTGGTGGCGACCGACGGCCGGCGGCTGGGCCTGGGCCCGGCCCTTTTGCGCATGGCCGCCGCCATGCGGCCCGACGCGCGCGCCCTGGTCAGGCCGCATCTGGAGCGCCTGGCGCGCGATTCGCGCGAGACGGTGGACCTTTGGGTGGAGCGCGATGCCTTCGTCGAGATCGTCGACGAGGTGGTGTCCGATCAGGAGGTGCGCGTGGCCGCGACGCCCGGCATGCGCCTGCCCCTGCATTCGACCGCGCCGGGCAAGGCGCTGCTGGCCGCGCGCGACGACGCGCAGGTCGCAAGCCGGCTCGCCCGGGTTGGCCTGCCCATGCACACGGCCCGCACGCTCACGAGCACCGATGGACTCATGCAGGCGCTGGCAGAGGTGCGCCGCACCGGCCTGGCCATGGACGAGGAGGAGCATGCCGACGACGTATCGGCCATCGCCATGGTGGTGGACCTGGGCCTGCCCGAGCGCTACGCCATCGCCGTGGCCGCGCCCGCGCGCAGGTTCCGCCAGCAGCGCGAGCGCCTGCAGGCGGCGCTGCGCGGCTGCGTGGAGGCGATCCACGCCCAGACCATGCCGGCACGCTGACGGCATCAGCCGGTGGCGCCGGACGGCGACATGCCCGCGACAGTGAACAGGCGGGCGCCGGGTTCACAATGGCCCCCGCTATTCACTTCACCGCAATCACCCATGCCGCTTCTCTTCTCCTACGGCACGCTGCAGCAGGCCAACGTGCAGACCGCCACCTTCGGCCGACTTCTCGAGGGCCGGCCCGATGCCCTGGTGGGCTACGAACAGTCCATGGTCGCCATCGACGACCCCGAGGTCGTGCGCACGAGCGGCAAGACCCACCACCCCATCGTGCGGCATTCGGGCGACGCCACGGCGCGCGTCACCGGGACGGTGTTCGAGATCACGGACCAGGAGCTCGCGCAGGCCGACGAGTACGAGGTGGCGGCCTACCGGCGCGTGTGGGCGCCGCTGGCCTCGGGCGGCCATGCCTGGGTCTATGTCGATGCGCGGTTTGCGCCGCAGGCATAGCGCGGCGGTGGTGGCGGCCGCGGCATGCGCATGACCAAGGTCACCTCCCGGGCAGTTGTCGCACGGCTTGCCGAGGAGTACTCTGGCATGCATGACCGCCGAATCTCCTGCCCAGGGCATCTGGCCGCATGACGTGACCATCCTCATTGCCGACGACCACCATCTGGTGCGCGACGGCTTGCGGCTGATGGTGGGGGCGATGTTTCCGCACGCGCGCCTGGTCGAAGCCGCGGATGGCGCCGAGCTGATGCGCCAGGCCAGGCGGCTGGGCGGTCATGCGCTGGCGCTGGTCGATCTCAACATGCCGGGCATGGACAGGGGTGCCATGCTCGCGGCGCTGGCACGCGAGTTTCCGGGGCTGAGGGTGGTCGTCGTGTCCGCGCTCACGTCGCCGGACGTCGTGCGGCGCGCGCTGGCGCTGCCCACCGTGCACGCCTTCGTGCCCAAGAGCGCGGACACGCAGCGCATGCGCCGCGCCCTCGATGCCGCGCTGCGCGGCGAGCACCTGGCCTACGACCCGCCGCCGGAGGAGTCCGAGCCACCCGCCGATGCCGGCCTGACCCCGCGCATGCAGGAGATCCGCCTGCTGCTGCGCCAGGGCATGTCCAACAAGGCCATCGCGCAAAGGCTCCATCTGTCGGAAGGCACGGTCAAGAACTACATGACCGACATCTTCCGCGTGCTCAGCGTCAGCAACCGCACCCAGGCCGCGCAGTACAACACGGACACTTCATGAGCCTCATGCTGCCCCCGCCCGAGCATCGGGGTCAGACACAGACGTTGCAGCTGTATGTGCTGATTCGCGCCTGCGAGTTGCTGGGTGCACTGCTGTTCCTGCCGGCGCTGCCGTGGTGGCAGCCGACCCTGTGGTTCGTGCTGGTGGCCGCTGCCGGCAGCTGGGGCTTCTGGCGCGTGCGCCAGCCCGCATTCAAGCGCTTGCCCAAGGCGCAGCGGCGCGCCATCTACCGCCGCTATGTCTGGCAATCGTCGGTCGCCGTGGGCAGTGCGGGCTTTCTGCTCTATGTGCCGGGCAACCACAACCTGCACGCGCTGCTGGGGCTGTACATGACCATGGCCGCGGGCCTGGTGGCGATGTGGGGCGTGCGGGACCTGCAGCGCTCTGCGGTGGCCGTGTGCCTGATCATGAGCCCCATGGTGCTGCGCTTTCTGTACGACGGCGTGATGGGCCCGCGCCCGATGATGGTGGTGCTGGCCGGCTGCGGCGCGCTGCTGGGCGTGATCATCGTCTACACCGCCACGGTGCAGGCGCGGCGCATGGAGCAGGAGGCCGTGCTGCGCCGCCAGGCGGAACGCGCGGCCGACACCATGGCCGAGCTGAGCCTGGCCAAGTCGCGCTTCTTTGCGGCCGTGAGCCATGACCTGCGCCAGCCGGTGCATGCCATCGGCCTTTACCTCGAGCTGCTGACGCAGGCCCGCATGCTGCACGACGACCCCGATGCGCGGCGCAGCGTGGAGGGCATACGCCAGTCATGGGTGGCGCTGGACACGCTGCTGTCGCAGGTGCTGGATCTCACGCGCATGGATGCGGGCACGCTGCGCGCCAATCTCAGTGCACTGGAGCTCGCGCCGCTGATGCGGGCCGTCGTCATGCAGCACAGCGCTGCGGCGGAGAGCGCCGGCGTGCGCGTGATTGCGCTGCTCAAGGACGAGCAACCGCGCCATGTGTTCGCCGACGAGCTCATGCTGCGCCGGCTGCTCGGCAACCTGGTGGACAACGCGATCAAGTTCTCGCGGCCGGGGCAACGCGTGCTGCTGACATTGCGCCCCGGAGAGCAGTGCTGGCACATGCAGGTGCGCGACTGCGGGCCCGGCATCGCGCCCGAGCTGCACGAGAGCGTGTTCGAAGAGTTCGTCCAGCTCGACAACCAGGCGCGCGATCGCGCCCAGGGCTATGGCCTGGGCCTGGCCATTTCGCGGCGCTTTGCGCAGCTGATGCTGGGCCAGCTCACGCTGCGCTCCGCGCCCGGCCGGGGCAGCTGCTTCACACTGTCGCTGCCACGCGCCAGCGCACCGGTGGCGGCGACGGCGCTGCATGTCGACGGTGCGAACGCGCCGCCATCGGCCGATACCGGCATGGACCTGGCGCGGCGCGACATTCTTCTGGTGGAGGACGATCCCCTGGTGGCCGATGCCATGTGCCAACTGCTCGGCCGCTGGGGCCAGACGGTGCGCCATGTGGCGACCGCGCATGACGCCTGGGCCGCGCGCGACTTCGGGCAGCTGGCCATCTGCGACGTGCGCCTGCCCGGTGGCGGCAACGGCTTCGATCTGGCGTTGCAGCTGCGCGCGCTGGGCAAGCAGGTGGTACTCATCAGTGGCGAGACCGATGCCGCGCTGAAGACGCGCGCCGCGGCCGCCAATCTGCGCCTGCTCACCAAGCCGGTGTCGGGCGTGCAGATGCTGGCGATGCTGCGCGGGGGCTGATCAGCCGCCCGTGGTCGGGGCCGGTGCCAGGCCCCGCATCGGGTTGCCGTCCAGGTCGACTCCGGGCGGCAGGCTGGGGCCCGAGGCAACGCCCTGCAGACGGTTGAACGACACATCGAAGCGCCGCAGCCGATCGAGCCCGTCGAGCCTGGGAACGATGCCGCTGAGCTGGTTGTTCGACGCATCGAACTCGCGCAGCCGCGTGAGCCCGCGCATCGATGGCAGCGGGCCGTGCAGCGCGTTGTTGGCCACCACCAGGCGTTCGAGGCTGGGCAGCGCATGCAGCGAGGGAAGCGGCCCCGTCAGCAGGTTGTTGTGCGCCGTCACAACGCGCAATTCACGCATGCCGGCCAGCGGTGGCAACGCGCCTTGCAGGTAGTTGAGCGACACCCTCAGCACCTGCAGACGGCGCAGGGCCTGCAGCGATGGCAGGCGCCCGCGCAGCCCGTTGTTGGAAAGCTCCAGGGACACGACATGCTCGCCCCGCTCATCGCAGCGCACGCCGTACCAGCGGCATTCGGTGCCCGAGGGACCACCCCAGCCCGTGTTTATGGTCCACGCGGGGCCTGCCGTCCGCGCATACAGCGCCAGCAGGGCCTGGCGCTCCGACGGCGCAAGCGCGCCCGCGGGCGGCTCCGGCGCTGAGGCGCCACGGGCCGTACAGGCGATCAGGCCGGCAAACAGGCCCGTGAGCAGGCGGGCCACATGGCCCAGGCGCAGCGCGCGGGCTTCATGTTGCGCCGCATGGCGTGGCATTGATGGGATGGAAGCGGACATCTCGGTGCTCCTGACTCGGGTGAATGGTTCATCGCGCGACCCCAAGCCAGCCCCGCGCCGGCGCGATCGCCTCCAATGCAACCGCACTGCAGGTTAGGACTCGGCATCCACCGCGTCACCCTGAAGAAGGTCACCTCGACGATCACGGCGGCACACCGCTGCGGCCATCGCCCGGGCCACCTCCGAGGTCACCGGGGGCGCCATGCGTGATGCCCTCGCTGGGGTGACCAAGTTCACCTGTGCAGGCAGGTGGCCCATTCCTACATTGCATCCACGGCGCGGGCCCAAGGCCGGGCCGCACGAGAGCGAGGTTCACCATGTCTGCATTCCATACCCCGGCGCTGCCCACGGCGCCCCTGAGCTTCGGAGACGGTCAGGCAGCGCCGCGGCGCGTCGGCCGATTCGCGGAGACGCGGTCCGTACGCTGGCTGCGCCGCATGTTCGCGGTGCTCGGCCCCGTCACGCCCGAGCTCGCGGCCCGGCTGGCCTATCTGCTGCTGACCCGGCCACCGCAGGTGCCCGAGCGCGCCTGGCAGGCCCGCCTGCGCGAGCGTGCGCGGATCGACTGGTTGTCCGTCGGAGGCAAGTCCATACGCGTGTACCGCTGGGGCAGCGGGCCCATCGTGCTGCTGGTCCATGGCTGGGGCGCGCGGGGCACGCATCTGGGAAGAATGGTGCCCGCGCTGGTGCAGGCGGGCTACGGTGTCGTGGCCTTCGATGCGCTGGGTCACGGCGCGTCCAGCGGCCGCTCGAGCACCCTGCCCGAGTTCGCGCAGTCGGTCGCGGCGGTCGCCGCCCATGTCGGTGAGGTCCATACCCTGATCGCGCATTCGTTCGGCGTGGCCATGGCGCTGTGGGCTCAGCTCGATTTCGGGGTGCGCGCCCAGCGCCAGGTGCTGTTCAGCTCACTGGCCTACTGCAAGTGGGTCACGGAGGAGTTTGCACGCCTGGTCGGCCTGCCGCTGGCCGTGCTCGAACGCGGCCGCCAGATCATGGTGGAGCGTTGCAACGGTCTGCTGGACTGGGACAGGCTGTCGGTGGGCCAGATGCTCAACCAGACCACGCAGCCCACGCTGGTGCTGCACGACGTCGAGGACCCGGAGATCCCGTTCGAGCATCTTCTGGCCGTGATCACCGCCTGCCCCACACGCTCGCTGGAGCTGCACGTGACGCAGGGGCTGGGGCATCACCGCCTGCTGGGCGACCGGTCGGTGATCGAGCGGGTGCTGGAGTTCATCGGCCCACCGGCCGCGGCCCCGGGCCCCGCGGCATAGCGCGGACAGGGAGACGGCCATGAACCCACTCACATCCTCTGCCCTTGTTCTGGTGTCAGGCCTGCTCACGAGTGCGGTGCTGAGCGCCTGGTGGCTGGCCCTCTGGGTCATGCAACTTTCGGCACAACTGCCCGCAAGCAACGCCGACATGGTGCTGACCGAGCACCCGCTGGAATAAGAGACGCCTTGCCCCCTTCCCGGCGGCCCGCCACCGCCGTGCGACGCAGGACGCCAACTCTGCCCCTGAGAGGGCCTATGCCGCCGGGCGCACAATAGCCCCCTCCCCGGCCTTTCCGGCATTTGAATGAAATCGACGCCTTGCGCCCGCCAGCAAAGCGTCAGCAGCTATATTTTCAGTAGTATTTTGTCTCCCGCGCATTTCGTCCTGCACGACGTCTTTGGCTACGAGCAGTTCCGTGGCCCGCAGCAGGCCATCATCGAGCATGTGATCCAGGGCGGCGACGCGCTGGTGCTGATGCCCACGGGCGGCGGCAAGAGTCTGTGCTACCAGGTGCCGGCCATCGTGCGGCGCGATGCGGGGCGCGGCGTGACGGTCGTGGTCTCGCCGCTGATCGCCCTCATGCACGACCAGGTGGGCGCGCTGCACGAGGCCGGGGTGGAGGCGGCCTTTCTCAACTCCACACTCGACTGGCCGCAGACGCTCGAAGTCGAGCGGCGCCTCTCGCGCGGCGAGCTCACGCTGCTCTACGCCGCGCCCGAGCGCGTGGTGACCGAGCGCTTCATCGGCCTGCTCGACGACCTGCACGCGCGCGGGCAGCTGTCGATGTTTGCCATCGACGAGGCGCATTGCGTGAGCCAATGGGGCCACGACTTCCGGCCCGAGTACCGGCAGCTCACCCTGCTGCACGAACGCTACGCCGGCGTGCCGCGCATCGCGCTCACGGCGACGGCCGACGCGCTCACGCGCCACGACATCCTCGTTGGCCTGCGGCTGCAGGACGCGCGCCTGTTCGTCAGCAGCTTCGACCGGCCCAACATCCGCTATCGCATCGAGGAGAAGAAGCAGCCGCTCGAGCAGCTCTTGCGCTTCATCACGCGCGAGCATCTGGGCGACGCGGGCGTGGTCTATTGCCAGTCCAGAAAGCGCGTGGAGGAGATGGCCGCCGCGCTGCAGGACGCGGGCATCAACGCCCTGCCCTACCACGCGGGCCTACCCGCCGACCTGCGCCAGCAGCACCAGGACCGCTTTCTGCGCGAGGACGGCATCGTCATGGTGGCCACCATCGCCTTCGGCATGGGCATAGACAAGCCGGACGTGCGCTTTGTCGCGCACATCGACATGCCCAAGAACATCGAGGGCTACTACCAGGAGACGGGCCGCGCCGGGCGCGACGGGCTGCCCGCCGACGCCTGGATGGTCTACGGCCTGCAGGACGTGGTGAACCAGCGCCGCATGATCGACGAGGGCGACGCGGCCGAGGAGTTCAAGGCCGTGCTGCGCGGCAAGCTCGACGCCCTGCTGGCCCTGGCCGAGGCCACGGGCTGCCGCCGCGAGCGCCTGCTGCACTACTTCGGCGAGACCATGGCGCCCGCGGAGAACGCTTCTGAATCAATAGCTACCAGCGCTTGTCCCACAAGCGTTGGAGGCCAAAAACATTCGAAATCTGCCGCCCCCCACTATCGCCCCGGCTACTGCGGCGCCTGCGACAACTGCCTGCAGCCGCCCGAGGTCTGGGACGCGACCGACGCCGCACGCAAGCTGCTGTCCACCATCTACCGCGTGCACGAGGCCAGCGGGCTGACCTTTGGTGTGGGCCACCTCATGGACATTCTGCGCGGCAAGGACACGGACAAGGTGCGCCAGTTCGGCCACGAGCGGCTGTCCACCTTCGGCCTGGGCGCGCAGTACTCGGAGCAGCAGCTGCGCGCCGTGGCGCGCCAGCTGCTGGCCCTGGGCGCCGTGGGCGTGCACCGCGTCACCACCGAGGGCGGCCACGGCTTCGACACGCTGACGCTGACGCCGGGCTCGCGCGCCGTGCTGCGCGGCGAGCAGGGCGTGCACCTGCGCGAGGCCACGGCCAAGGCCGGCGCAAGGCCGAAGCGCCGCACCACGCAGACCAGCGCCGCGGCCGCGGAGCTGGGGCCGGACGCACAGGTGCGCTTCATCAACCTCAAGGCCTGGCGCGCCGAGGTGGCGCGCGAGCACAACCTGCCGGCCTATGTGATCTTTCACGACGCCACGCTGGCGGCCATTGCCGAGCGCAACCCGAGCAGCCTGGCGGACCTGGAGGGCATCAGCGGCATGGGCGCGAAGAAGCTCGAAGCCTATGGCGCCGAGGTGCTGCGCGTGGTGCGCGCCTGAGCTGGATTCCCGCATGCGCGGGAATGACGACTAGGTGCAACCGCGCGCTCAGCCATGGGACAGGCGCCAGGCCAGCAGGCCGGCGACCAGGGCTGGCACGCCGAAGACGAGCAGCAGAATGGGCAGCTCCTCGCGCACGCTGTAGCCCGCATGGGTCACGCCCACCCACATGTTGACGGCCGCCACCAGCGCCCAGGCCGGGATGAAGCAGCGCGCGGCCAGCGCCATGGCGGCGCTGCTGGCGCCCCAGAGCCAGCCGAACATCACGAACACCACCAGCAGCAGCGCGCCGGCGATCATCACCATGGCCATGTGCATGGCGCACCTCCTCGTCGTTGTGGCGCGCGGCGCTTACTTGGTGGTGTAGCCGCCGTTGATCAGAATCGTCTGGCCCGTGACCCACCAGCCATCACTGACCAGGTGGCGGATGAAGGGCACGACGTCCTCGATGTCGGTCAGCCCGGTCTTGCTGAAGGGCGAGAGCGCGGCGGCGCTCTTGTGGTAGGCCTGGGCGTCGGCGCTTTCCTGGCCGTAGAAGAAGGGCGTGTCCATGGGGCCCGGGCCCACGGCCGTGACCGAGATGCCGCGCGCGCCGAACTCCTTGGCGGCCGCGCGCGTGTAATGCTCGACCGGCGCCTTGGTGCCCGCGTAGGACGCGTAGAACGGCGTGAACGCGCCCAGCAGCGAGGTGACCAGCGTGCAGATCTTGCCGTTGTCGTTCACATGCCGGCCGGCCTCCTTGAGGAAGAAGAAGGCGCTCTTGTTGTTGACGGCGTCCATCTCGTCGAACTCGGCCTCGCTGATCTCGGCAAAGGGCTTCTTGAGCACCTTGCCCACGGTGTTGATGGCGATGTCGGGCCGGCCCACGGCGGCGATGCAGTCGGCAAACAGCTTTTCCATCGCCGCAGCCGTGGTCAGGTTGCCCTGCAGGGCCACGGCCTGGGCGCCGAGCTTTTGCACCGCGGCCACGGTGGCATCGGCAGCAGCCTTGGTGGCGGCGCTGTTGTAGTGGATGGCGACGGCTTTGGCGCCATGCTGCGCCAGATCGGTGGCCAGCAGGCCGCCAAGGTTCTTGGCGCCGCCGGCAATCAAGACGACCTTGCCCTGGATGCTGTGTTGGCTCATGGCTTGTTCCTTGATGCGGGTGGTTGGAGAAGCTCTCACTTTATTGGTCGGAAAAACTCAGATAAATCACAAAGTCGTGCCATTTCTATCCAGGAATAGCCAACAATCGAGGCTGTTTCGGCGCTTGAGTGCTGGCGCTGCCTGCCCACCGTCATCCCCGCGAAAGCGAATACGAGGGGATCCACAGCGGATGCGCATCCATGTGTGGGTTGCACGTGGATCCCCGCTTGCGCGGGGATGACGAGACCGTGGCATGGCCTTGACGGGGCCTTGACGCGGCCCTGGCCCGGCCCGGCGGATCAACCGTTTTCACTACCCGAACCCTCATGGACCGCATAGACCAACTGCGCATCTTTGCCCGCGTGGCGCACAGCGGCAGCTTTACCCAGGCCACCGACCAGCTGGGCCTGCCGCGGGCCACGGTGTCGCTGGCCGTGCAGCAGCTCGAGGCGCGCCTGGGCACGCGGCTGCTGGCGCGCACCACGCGCCGCGTGGGGCTGACGCAGGACGGCCAGACGCTGCTCGAGCGCGCCCAGGCCCTGGTGGCCGACATGCAGGAGCTCGAGCAGCAGTTCCGCCCCCAGGGCGGGGCGCTCACGGGCCGGCTGCGCGTGGACATGCCCAGCCGCATCGCGCGGCGCCTGGTCGCGCCCGCACTGCCCGGCTTTTTTGCGCTCCACCCCGGCGTGGAGCTGGAGCTGGGCAGCAGCGACCGCGCCGTGGACCTGGTGCAGGAGGGCGTGGATCTGGCCCTGCGCGTGGGCACGCCTCCCGCCAGCAGTCTGGTGGCGCGGCCGCTGGGGCTGCTGCGCATGGTGGGCTGCGCCAGCCCGGACTACCTGGCGCGCCACGGCACGCCGCAGTCGCCGCAGGACCTGGCCCAGCACCGGGCGGTGAACTACGCCTCGCCCAGCAGCGGGCGCGTGGCGCCCTGGGAATGGCAGCAGGCGGGGCAGACGCACACCCTTGCCATGGCCGGCAGCGTGACCGTGAACAACGCCGAGACCTATATCGCCTGCTGCCTCGCGGGCCTGGGCCTGATCCAGGTGCCGGCCTATGACGTGCGCGCGCATCTGGAGCGCGGAGAACTTGTCGAGGTACTGCCGGACTGGCCCGCGCCCGCCATGCCCATGCAGCTGCTCTACCCGCACCGGCGCCAGCTCTCGCGCCGCGTGCAGGCCTTCAGCCAGTGGCTGGGCGAGGTGCTGGCGCCCTGCTGGGCGTGACGCGGCGCTCCGTGCGCGTCGGCTATGTGACGATGGCCCGAAGCCGTTGCCAGTCGGCCGGCGACAGCGAGGCCAGGCAGTCGTCCGCGAGCGCGCGCAGCAGGTCGGTGCTGGTGGGGTTGGCCACGTCGAGGTCCAGCCGCGCCTGCTGCGCTGCGCTCGGGGGCAGGTTCAGGCGCAGGTAGCGGTGCGGGCCCATGCGGGCCGCGCATTCCTCGACGGCCAGCATTTCCTGGGCATTGGTGACCAGCTCGACCACGGGGCCTGCCCACATCAGGCCGCGCGCGGGCACGGCCGAGGGGTCGCGGCCATGCAGCGGGTTGGCCGTGCCTATGCTGAGCATGAGGATCTCCGCGCCCGGGTGCATCCGGCGCGCACAGCGCAGCGCGTGCAGGTCGGGTGCGTTGGCAGCCAGCCCGCCATCGACGAAGCGATGCTGCCGGAACCGGTGCACCGGGAAATGCGCGGGCGCGGCCGACGTGGCCAGCATGGCATCCATCAGCGTCAGGCCCAGCGTGTCGCGCAGGGTGCCGGTGGGCCGGCTGCCCAGCAGCTGCAGCCTGGAGCTGGTCCAGTTCACGGTGGTCAGCAGCAGGGCCGGCGCGTGCTCGCCCAGCGGCTGGTGGTCGGCATCGGGCAGCAGCGTGGCGATGGCCGCGCGCAGCCGCTCCGGGCTGTAGGGCGCGCGTCCGAGCAGCTTGCGCAGGCCACGCAGCCGCATGGGCGGGAAGATGTCGGCGCCGCGCTGCATCAGGAGCCGCTCGAGCGCGGTGGCGCCCACGCCGCAGCTCAGCGCCGTGGCCAAAATGCCGCCTATCGAGGTGCCGGCGATCAGGTCAAAGTACTGGCCCAGGGGCCGCGCCGCACCGGCGCCGAGCCTGGCCTCCAGCGCCCGCATCACCGCCGCCGTGAACAGCCCACGGTAGCCGCCGCCCGATAGGCTCAGCACCCGCACGCGCCCGGCGCCCGCGCGCGGCGGGGTGGGCGGCAGCGTGAAGGGTTCGTCCACGGCCGCGCTCACAGCGCCAGCACCCGCACGTTGGTGCCGGTCT
Organism: Oryzisolibacter sp. LB2S; assembly: GCF_040732315.1. Lineage (NCBI taxonomy): Bacteria > Pseudomonadati > Pseudomonadota > Betaproteobacteria > Burkholderiales > Comamonadaceae > Alicycliphilus > Alicycliphilus soli. The sequence goes on along the minus strand of NZ_CP160388.1, from coordinate 138,188 downwards.
GCAGCTGCTGCATGTAGAGGTCGGTGTATTCGGCATAGACCAGATCCATGACCGCGGCCGTGGTGATGAGCAGGCGCACGTCCTGGGCCAGCGGGGCGCTGCCGCGCGGCGTCCTGAAGTCCAGCGGTGCGTGGGTGCGGTACTCGTGAAAGCGCTCGAGCACGGTTTCGTTCACATCGACCAGGGTGGCGCCGCCGCCCTCCATGCGCGAGACGGTGGCGCTGAGCGCCTGGTGCCAGTCCTGGCGCTGCACCTCGGTGCGGCTGCCGTTGTTGATGACCGAGCGCACGATGGCAATCGCCAGGCGGCTCAGCACGCATTCGGATTCCTGCACCGTGGCCGCCCATTGCACGGCGCGCGGCTCCTTGCCGCACAGGCCAAGCAGCAGCTGCGGCCCGAGCAGGTAGCGGTTGGGGCGCGCCATGTCAGGCGCCCGGCAGGGTGAAGGGTTCGTGCCGCTCGCCGGACAGCAGGACCGAGGCCGTATCGAGCGCGCCCGACGGGGCCTGCACCGAGGCCAGCGTGTCGGCCAGCGTACGGCGCTGGCTGCTCGAGCGTTCCATGGCGATGACCTGCTCCTCGCTCAGCACCAGATAGCGCTCGCCGCCGCGCGAGATCTGCTGCAACTGACCGCTGCGGGCACCACGCAGGAGCCCGCTGTAGTCGGACTTGAAGCGGGAGATGGGCATGGGCGTGTCGCTCGCATCCACGCCGAGCTTGCGCGCCAGGCTTTCCACGGCCTTGGCGAACAGGTCGGTGCCGGGGGCGTTTTCGGTGGCTTGGGCAGTCTTGGCGGCCATGGTCATGGGGCGCCTCCTTCTGGTCAATCTGGTCAGGTATCCGGGTAATAGTCAGCCCAACCTGACCAGATGTCAAGCCATGCCCGCCAGGCCGCGGCGCAGCACAAAGCCGGCAAAGCGCTGCCGCCACTGCGCGAGCTGCGCGGGCGCGAGCGGCCAGGCCGGCGCGTCGGGCATGCGGCATTCCTGCAGCGCCCAATGCGCCACGCCGGCCTCGGCCAGCCGATCGGCCAGCGCCTGCAGGGTCGGGACGCCATACAGCCCGGCATGCCAGGTGGTGCGGCATTCGTGCGCCACGCCGCTGGCCAGCAGCAGCCGCAGCGACTGCCAGGCGCGCGCGCCGCTGCCCGGCGTGCGCGTGATGGCGTCGTAGTCGGCGGGCACGGCCTTGATGTCCAGCCCCACCCAGTCGAGCAGCGGCAGGGCCGCGGCCAGGCGCTCGGGGTACATGCCGCCGGTGTGCAGCGCAGTATGAAAGCCCATGTCCCGCACCTGTTGCAGCGCATCTGGCAGGGCCGACTGCGCAAGCGGCTCGCCGCCCGAGAACACCACGCCGTCAAGCAGGCCGCGGCGCTGGCGCAGAAAGTCCAGCACCGCGTCCCAGGCCATGGCGCCGGGCGCCGCAGCGTCGAGCAGCTCGGGGTTGTGGCAGTAGCCGCAGCGCCAGGGACAGCCCTGGCAAAAAACCACGGCCGCAAGGCGGCCGGGGAAGTCGATGGTGGTGAGCCGGGTCAGGCCACCGACGCGCAGCGTCATGTCAGCGGCTGGCTTCGCTGAAGAACTGGCGCTCGTTGTGCTCGCCCTGCTTGCCGACGTTGAAGCTGGCCACCGGGCGGTGGTAGCCCATGACGCGGGTCCAGACCTCGCAGGGCTGGCGTTCGCTGTCAAGCAGCTGCACGTCGGCGGCGGCCAGGGCGGTGGTCTCTTGGGTGGAGAAATGGGTCATGGTGAGCTCCTTGGTGGTGGTTAACTATGATTTTGATAGCTGTTTGCGTTTGCTGAATAAGCGCTAGTGCTCGATTTGCCTTGTATTCACTCCCCTCTCCCCCTGTGGGAGAGGGGCCGGGGGAGAGGGGGGATGCACACGCAGCGCCCGTGACCCACGCCCCCTCTCCCCGGTCCTCTCCCGCGAGGGGAGAGGGAGAAAGGCCCGGGTCACGCGGCCTGCAGTTGACGGCGCTTTTCTGCCAGGCGCTCCGCGTCGCACTTCGGGCAGAACTTGTGCTCGCCTTCCAGGTAGCCGTGGGTGGGGCAGATGGAGAAGGTGGGCGTGACGGTGATGTAGGGCAGGCGGAAGTTGGTCAGCGCGCGCTTGACCAGCTCGCGGCAGGCGGCGCCGCTGCTGATGCGCTCGCCCATGTACAGGTGCAGCACGGTGCCGCCGGTGTATTTGCCCTGCAAGGCCTCCTGGCGCGCCAGGGCCTCGAAGGGGTCGTCGGTAAAGCCCACGGGCAGCTGCGAGCTGTTGGTGTAGTAGGGCTGTGCGTCGCTGCCGGCCTGCAGAATCTGCGGCCAGCGCTTCTTGTCTTCCTTGGCGAAGCGGTAGGTCGTGCCCTCGGCGGGCGTGGCCTCGAGGTTGTAGAGGTGGCCGGTCTCCTCCTGGAACTGCACGATGCGCGCGCGCACATGGTCCAAGAGGCGCAGGGCGAAGGCATGGCCCCAGTCGCTCGTGATGTCGTGGGCATCGTGCGTGAAGTTGCGCACCATCTCGTTGATGCCGTTCACGCCCAGGGTGGAGAAATGGTTGCGCAGCGTGCCGAGATAGCGCTTGGTGTAGGGGAACAGCCCCTGGTCCATGAGGCGCTGGATGAGCTTCCTCTTGACCTCCAGGCTTTGCTTGCCCAGTTCCAGCAGGCGGTCCAGGGCCGCGAACAGGCCGGCCTCGTCGCCCGCGTGCAGATACCCTAAGCGCGCGCAGTTGACGGTGACCACGCCCAGGCTGCCGGTCTGCTCGGCGCTGCCGAACAGGCCGTTGCCGCGCTTCAGGAGCTCGCGCAGATCGAGCTGCAGACGGCAGCACATGGAGCGCACCATGTTGGGCGAGAGCTCGGAGTTCACGAAGTTCTGGAAGTAGGGCAGGCCGTACTTGGCCGTCATCTCGAACAGCGCGGCGGCGTTCTCGCTCTCCCAGGGAAAGTCGGGCGTGATGTTGTAGGTGGGGATGGGGAAGGTGAACACCCGGCCCTTGGCGTCGCCCGTGGTCATGACGTCGATGTAGGCGCGGTTGATGAGATCCATCTCGGCCTGCAGCTCGCCGTAGGTGAAGGGCATTTCCTCGCCGCCGATCACCGGCACCTGTTCGCGCAGGTCCTCGGGGCAGGTCCAGTCGAAGGTCAGGTTGGTGAACGGCGTCTGCGTGCCCCAGCGCGAGGGCACGTTGAGGTTGTAGATCAGCTCCTGCATGCACTGGCGCACGGCGGCGTAGCCCATGCCGTCCTTGCGCACAAAGGGCGCCATGTAGGTGTCGAACGACGAGAACGCCTGCGCGCCGGCCCATTCGTTTTGCAGCGTGCCGAGGAAGTTGACGATCTGGCCCACGGCCGAGCCCATGTGTTTGGCCGGCCCGGCCTCGACCTTGCCGGGCACGCCGTTCAGGCCCTCGTGCAACAGCGTGCGCAGCGACCAGCCGGCGCAGTAGCCGCTGAGCATGTCCAGGTCGTGGATGTGGATGTCGCCGCTCCTGTGCGCCTCGCCGATCTCGGGCGCATAGACATGCGAGAGCCAGTAGTTGGCCGTGACCTTGCCCGCCACGTTGAGGATCAGCCCGCCGAGCGAGTAGCCCTGGTTGGCGTTGGCATTCACGCGCCAGTCGGCGCGCGTGAGGTATTCGTTGATCGAACTCTCCACATGCACCAGGGTCTGGCGGTCGGCGCGCAGGGTGGCGTGGCGCTCGCGGTAGGCGATGTAGGCGCGGGCCGTGCCCAGGTGGTTGGCGGCGATCAGGGTCTGCTCGACCACGTCCTGGATCTGCTCTATGGTCGGCGCCTCGCCGCGGAAGCGGTGGATCAGCACCTTGGTCGCCTGGGCCGTGAGCAGCTGCGCCTCGTCCTGGCCGAACTCGCCCGTGGCGTTGCCCGCGCGGGCGATGGCGGAGCGGATGCGGGCGGCATCGAAGGCGGTACGCTCGCCGTTTCTCTGGATGACGTCGCGCGGCAGGGTGGCGAGCAGGGGTTGGCTGATGGTCATGGCGGCCTTTGAACACTACATATGGTGTTTACGATACATATCGAACACCATATGTAGTTTGATCAGGCGCAAACCCGGGGCGCATCGCCGGACACAAAAAAAGCCGGCGTGAAGCCGGCTGAAGGGCAAGCGGTCCCTGAGGGTCTTGCCGATGGAGTCAAAACTGGCTGCGGCGCTTTATGGGCAAGCGCGGCCAGCTATCAATATTGAATCGCTGTGCTCGATCGTGAGGCCTGGTCGGCCCCACGATCGATGGCGGCGTCAGCGACGTGCGCCGGCCAGTGCACCGGTGCTGGGGGCGGCCGGGGCGCGGCTGCCGAACAGCACGGCGCTCACCACCTGCCAGCTCACGCACAGGGCGCCGGTGATGAACACCAGGTCACCAAAGGTGCGCACCCAGCGCAGCGTCTCGAGGAAGGGCTGCTGCAGGAATTCCTCGCTGCGGGCGTACCACAGGCCGTGGGTCACGCTGGCGTGGAACTGGAACAGGCCGATGGGCAGCAGGCTGGTGGCGATCATCAGCACCAGGCCGGCGTTGAGCCACCAGAAGCCGGTCTTCATCAGGCGCTCGTTGAATTCCATGTTCGGGCGCACATAGCGCAGCACCAGCAGCGTGAAGCCCAGGGCCAGGAAGCCATAGACACCGAACAGGGCGGCGTGGGCGTGCACGGGCGTGGTGTTCAGGCCCTGGATGTAGTACAGCGAGATCGGCGGGTTGATCATGAAGCCGAAGACACCGGCACCGAGCATGTTCCAGAAGGCCACGGCCACGAAGCACATCAGCGGCCAGCGCAGACGACGCATCCACTCTGCCTTGTGCTGCAGGCTCCAGTGCTCCCAGGCCTCGTGGCCCAGCACCACCAGCGGCACCACTTCGAGCGCGCTGAAGGATGCACCGACGGCCATCACCGGGGTGGTGGTGCCGGCAAAGTACAGGTGGTGGAAGGTGCCGGGCACGCCGCCCAGCATGAAGAGGGACGCCGAAGCCAGGCTGGCGGCCGTGGCCATGCGATAGGACACCAGGCCCAGGGTCGAGAAGATGAAGGCCAGTGCCGTGGTGGCGAACACTTCAAAGAAGCCCTCCACCCACAGGTGCACCACCCACCAGCGCCAGTACTCCATCACCGAGATGTGGGTGCGCTCGCCGTAGAACAGGCCGGTGCCGTAGAACAGGCCGATACACACGACCGAGGAGGTCAGCAGGGCCAGCAGGTTCTTGTCCTGGCCGTTGGGGGCCAGCAGTGCGGGGAAGATGGCGCGTGCCATCAGCACCAGCCAGAAGGCGATGCCGGCGAACTTGCCGATCTGCCACAGGCGGCCCAGGTCGACATATTCATAGCCCTGGTGGCCGAGCCAGAAGTTCCACTCCTGGGGCATGACATGGGCAATCGTCAGGTAGTTGCCGATGAACGAGCCCACGCAGACCACGACCAGCGCCCAGAACAGTACGTCCACGCCGAGCTTCTGGTACTTGGGGTCCTTGCCGCCGTTGATGACGGGTGCCAGGAACAGGCCCGCGGCCAGAAAGCCCGTGGCGATCCAGAACAGCGCCGCCTGCAGGTGCCAGGTGCGCACCAGCGAATAGGGCAGCCACTGCGAAATGTCCACGCCGTAGAAGGTCTGGCCTTCCACCGTGTAGTGGGCCGTGAAGCCGCCGAGGAAGACCTGGGCACAGAACAGGGCCACGACCAGGAACAGGTACTTGCCCAGTGCGCGCTGCGAGGGCGTGAGGGCCACGCGGGTCAGCGGGTCATGGGCGGGAGGAGTCGGGTCCTGCTCGTCATGCTTGCGCAGGAAGGCCCAGCCCCACACGAGGAAGCCCACGCCGGCCATCATGACCACAACGCTCATGATGGACCAGACGACGTTCTCGCCCGTGGGCACGTTGCCGATCAGCGGCTCGTGCGGCCAGTTGTTGGTGTAGGTGGCACCGGTGCCGCCGCCCAGATCGGCCGGACGCTCGGTGGCGGCGGCCCAGGCGGTCCAGAAGAAGAAGCCGGCCATCTGCGCGCGACGCTCGGCGCTGGGCAGGGTGTTCTCCTTCATGGCGAAGCTCTCGCGCGACTTGCGCAGCGACGGGTCGTCGCCAAACAGCTTGTCGTAGTACTTGGCCGTCTCGGCAATGGCCTGGGCGCGCAGCGGCGTGATCGTCACCGTGTCCGTGGCCTTGTCGAAGGTGTTGGTGCGGTACTCGGTCTTGAGCCGGTCACGCAGCACCGCCTGCTGGCCCACGTCGAGGTCTGCAAAGGCCTTGCCGTAGTCCTTCTGCGCGGCCAGCTCGAGCCAGGCGGTCAGCTCGCGGTGCAGCCAGTCGGCCGTCCAGTCGGGGGCCTGATAGGCGCCGTGACCCAGGATGGAGCCCAGCTGCATGCCACCCGTGGACTGCCAGGCCGTTTGGCCATCGAGAATGCTGTCCTTGGTGTAGAGCGGCTTGTCGCTGCCCTGAACCAGCACCTGCCCCGGAATCGGTGGCGCGGTGCGATAAACCTCGGCACCGTAGAAGCCCAATAGGCTGAAGGTGACGATTAACACGCCTATGAGCGTGTACCAATACTTGGCGTATTTCCCCATGCAGGGCCTCCATCGTGTTGCACTATGAACGCCCTGTTTCACGCAAACTTGATGCCAGCATGTTGCACCGCAGTAAATCAAGGGTTTACACCGACATAGGTAAAATTAACCCAAGTCAAAAACGGTGAAAATTACCTAAACAGGGTTTTTATGACCACGAAAGAGACGGAGCTCGTGGAGGCGCTGGTGGCCTTGTGTGCCGACCTCGGCGCGGAGCTGCCCCAGGCCGTGCGCCTGCAGCGTCTGGTGGACACGCTGCGTGCCCAGTTCAACTGCGGCGCCGTGGCGCTGCTGCGCCTGGAGGACGAGCGCCTGCGCCCCATGGCCGTCAACGGCCTGGTCAGCGACACGCTGGGCCGGCGCTTCATCGTCGGCCAGCACCCGCGCCTGGCGGCCATCATGGCGCGCCATGAGGTGACCTGCTTCGAGCATGACAGCCAGCTGCCCGACCCCTACGACGGCCTGCTCGACACCCTGGTGGGCGAACCCCTGCCCGTGCACGACTGCATGGGCGTGGGCCTGCAGGTGGACGGCCGCCCCTGGGGCGTGCTGACGCTCGATGCGCTGGCCACCGGCACGTTTGGCCAGTCCGCGCGCCGGCGCCTGGCGTACAGCGTGCCGCTCATCGAGGCGGTGATCCGTGTGGCGCGCCTGGAGCAGGAGCTGCGCACGCTGCGCATGGCGGCCACGGGCTCGGGCGCAGGCGGCGCCGCGCTGGCATCGTCGGAGCGCGGCGGCACGGGCGAGCTGGAGATCGTCGGCGAGAGCCCCGCGCTCAAGCGCCTGCTGCACGAGCTGGGCATCGTCGCCGGGTCGGAACTGCCCGTGCTGCTGCTGGGCGAGACCGGCGTGGGCAAGGAGCTGTTCGCGCGCCTGCTGCACCAGCAGTCGCCGCGCCACCAGCAGCCGCTGGTGCATGTCAACTGCGCGGCCCTGCCCGAGTCTCTGGCCGAGAGCGAGCTCTTCGGCCATGTGCGCGGCGCGTTCTCGGGCGCGGTGAACGACCGGCCCGGGCGCTTCGAGGCCGCCGAGGGCGGCACGCTGTTCCTCGACGAGGTGGGCGAGCTGCCGCTGTCGGTGCAGGCCAAGCTCTTGCGCACGCTGCAGAACGGAGAAATCCAGCGCCTGGGCGCCGATCGTCCGCGGCGCGTGAACGTGCGCGTCATCGCCGCAACCAACCGCAACCTGCGCGAACAGGTGGCCAGCGGGGCGTTTCGCGCCGACCTCTACCACCGCCTCTCGGTCTATCCGGTGCCCATCCCGCCGCTGCGCGAGCGCGGCAACGACGTGCTGCTGCTGGCCGGGCGTTTTCTGGACTTCAACCGCGCCCGCCTGGGACTGCGCAGCCTGCGCCTGTCACCCGATGCCCAGGCGGCGCTGCGCCGCTACAGCTGGCCCGGCAACGTGCGCGAGCTCGAGCATGTCATCAGCCGCGCGGCCCTCAAGGCCCTGAGCCGCGGCGCCGACCGCAACACCATCGTCACGCTGGAGGAAGGGCTGCTCGACCTCGACGCGCTCGCGGCGCCGGCCGTGAGCGCCTCGCCTGCGGCCGCGGCCAACGCCCATGCCGCGCCGGCCCACACCACGCTGCGCGAGGCCGTCGATGCCTGCCAGCGCCAGACCGTGCTGGCCGCGCTGGACCGCCACCAGGGCAACTGGGCCCAGGCCGCGCGCGCGCTCGAGGTGGATTCGAGCAACCTGCACAAGCTCGCGCGGCGGCTGGGTCTGAAGACCTGAAGACGCCGCGACCGCATCCCCGTCAGGCGCTGCGGTAGGCCATGGGCGTCTCGGGCACGGGGTAGCCGGCGGCGCCAAAGGTCTCGACGATGGCCTTGTGGGTGTCGAAGTACACCTGCCAGTAATGGTCGGTGTGGGTGTAGGGGCGCACGCAGAGCTTGGGGCCTTCGGGCGTGAATTCCAGGATCTCGATGTCCGGCGCGGGCGAGGCGGCCACATTGGGAATCGCGGCGATCACGGGCTTGAGGCGCGCAATCGCGTCCAGCGGGTTCACGCTGTTGGCCACCTTGGCCACGCAGTCCACGCGGCGCACGGGCAGGGCGCTGAAGTTCTGGATGTTGTCGCCAAAGATCTTGCCGTTGCCGACCACGGTCATCACGTTGTCGGGCGTGGTCAGCGTGGTGGCGAACAGGCCGAGCTCGGTCACCGTGCCCACCACACCGCCGGCGCTGATGAAGTCGCCCACCTTGTAGGGGCGCAGCACCTGCATGAACACGCCCGCGGCAAAGTTGCCCAGCATGCCGCTCCAGGCCGCGCCAATGGCCAGGCCTGCGCCGGCCAGCAGCGCGGCGAACGAGGTGGTCTTGACGCCGAAGATGTCCAGGATCGCGAGGATCAGGACGATGTTGAGCAGCACGCCGGTGATGGACTTGAGGTAATGCGCAAGCGTGGCGTCGATCTTGCCCCCGCGCTGCAGCAGCTTGCCCATCAGGCCGACGGCCAGGTTGATGAGCCAGCGACCGATGATCCAGGCCGCAATGGCCGTGGCCAGCTTGATCGCGAAGTCCGTGCCCTGGGTGGTCAGGAAATCCCAGATGTCGGTGGTGTTCATGTGCGTCCTGAAGGTTGAAAAAACGCCCCAGATTAGCGCAAGCCGCTGGCGCGCAATGTGAACCATTGTGTGCGCAGCACTGCACTGGCAAGGCGCCGGCCGTGGGCGTAAGCTGCGACCAGGGCCAGCCTGGCACGCATGCGCGCGCAGGCCGCCCGTCCCTCAGATCGAGCGAAAGGACTGACCATGTTGTCCCATGCCGCCGTGACGACCATGCTGCCGGTCAAGGACATGGCGCGCGCGCGCCTTCTACGAGGACATTGCGCCGGCCTGAGGGCTTCGGGCCAGCCCGGGCTCAGAGCGCGAAGATCTTGCCCGGGTTGAGGATGTTCTGCGGATCGAGCGCCTGCTTGATGGCGCGCATCATGTCCACCGCACCGCTGCCGGCCTCGTCGAGCAGGAAGCCCATCTTGTGGATGCCCACGCCATGCTCGCCCGTGCAGGTGCCGCCCATGGACAACGCGCGCGCGACCAGCCGGTGGTTGAGCGCCTCGGCGCGTGCGCGCTCGTCGGCGTCGTCGGGGTCGATCAGGTAGCCGAAGTGGAAGTTGCCGTCGCCCACATGGCCGACGAGGAAGTAGGGGATGCCGCTGGCGTTGGCCTCCTGCACCGATTCGAGCAGGCAGTCGGCCAGGCGCGAGATGGGCACGCAGGTGTCGGTGCTGATGGCGCGGCAGCCCGGGCGGCTCTGCACGGCGGCAAAGTAGGCGTTGTGCCGCGCCGTCCACAGGCGCGTGCGCTCCTCGGGCGTACTGGCCCATTCGAAGGCCTGACCACCCCATTCCTGGGCGATGTCCTGCACCGTCTCGGCCTGCTCGCGCACGCCGGCCGGGCTGCCGTGGAACTCCATGAGCAGCAGCGGTTCCTCGCGCAGCGTGAGCTTGCTGTGTGCATTGACCATGCGCACGCTGTTGGCGTCGATGAGCTCCACGCGCGCGATGGGCACGCCGAGCTGAATGGTCTGGATCACCGTGCGCACGGCGGCCTCGATGCTCGGGAAGGAGCAGATGGCGGCACTCACCGCCTCGGGCAGCGGGTACAGGCGCAGCGTGACCTCGGTGAAGATGCCCAGCGTGCCCTCGCTGCCCACCATCAGGCGCGTGAGGTCGTAGCCGGCGCTGCTCTTCTTGGCGCGCGTGCCGGTGCGGATCACCTCGCCGCTGGCCGTGACGACCTCGAGCGCGAGCACGTTCTCGCGCATGGTGCCGTAGCGCACGGCGTTGGTGCCGGAGGCGCGCGTGGCCGCCATGCCGCCAATGCTGGCGTCGGCGCCGGGGTCTATGGGGAAGAACAGGCCGCTGTCCTTGATGGCCTCGTTGAGCTGCTTGCGCGTGATGCCCGGTTGGGCGGTCACGGTGAGGTCGTCGGCATTGATGCTGAGCACCTGGTTCATGCGCCCCACGTCGATGCTGATGCCGCCCTGCACGGCCAGCAGATGGCCCTCGAGCGAGGAGCCCGCACCATAGGCGATCACCGGCACGCCATGCTGCGCGGCCAGACGCACGGCGTCCTGCACATCCTGCGTGCTTTCGGCAAACACCACGGCGGCGGGCGGCGGCGCGCTGATCGAGCCCTCGTCACGCCCATGCTGCTCGCGCACGGCCTGGGCGCTGGAGTATTGCGCGCCAAAGCGTGCGCCCAGCGCATCGAGCAGCGCCTGTGGCACGGGGCGGGTCTGTTGTGGGGCGCTGGGGGTGGCAGTGGTCATAAGGCTCTCCTGGGCTGGGGGCCGTAATTCTAGAAGGCTGCGGGCGATGCGGGTGGCGTGAACAAGGTCGCACCCCGATGTCGCACCCCGATGTCGCACCCCGATGTCGCACCCCGATGTCGCGCACAATCGGCGCCCCGGCCCAAGATCAGGAGAAACGCAGATGGGAAAACGACTGACACAGATTGCCACGCGCACCGGCGACGACGGCACGACCGGCCTGGGCGACAACACGCGCGTGTCCAAGGCCAGCGGCCGCCCGCAGGCCATGGGCGACGTGGACGAGCTCAACAGCCACATCGGCCTGCTGCTGTGCGAACCCATGCCGCAGGACATGCGCGAGCTGCTTATCGACATTCAGCACCAGCTGTTCAACCTGGGCGGCGAGCTGTGCATGCCAGGCTACGAACTGCTCAAGGACGACGGCCTGCTGCAGCTGGACCAGGCGCTCGCGCGCTACAACGCCGAGCTGCCGCGGCTGCAGGAATTCATCCTGCCCGCGGGCACGCGCGCGGCTTGCCAGGCCCATGTGTGCCGCACCGTGGCGCGGCGCGCCGAGCGCTCCGTGGTGGCGCTTCAGCAGGGCGAGGCCATGCGCCCCGCGCCGCGCCAGTACCTCAACCGCCTGTCCGACCTGCTGTTCGTGCTCGCGCGCGTGCTCAACCGCATGGACGGCGGCAGCGAGGTGTACTGGAAGAGCGAGCGCCTGGCGCGACAGGCGGATGACTATCAAATAGATAGCTGATCACGCTTTCAGAATAAGCGCTGGCGTCGTTTTTCCTTTTAGGCAGGCGGCATCCCGGCAGATTGCACATGCGATGCGCCTGTCATGTGCCGGGTCATCACGCCGTCCCTGCGCTCGGGGGCCGCAGGCCGTTCGCCTAGCCTTTTCTGGCGCACGACAACGTCTCCCACGCGACACGGCTGGACACCCTCCGCGCGCCCGGCGCCACGGGTTGCACGCCAATATGTTGCAAACTATTACATCGCCTTGGCCGAGCGCAATGGCACGGCCCTGACAAGGGCTGGCGGCCCGTTGCGCACCAAGGACCTGGTCGGCTTCGGCATGAAGACCATGCTGCCGCACAGCATTGCAGTTGCCTATTGGAAGGGAGATGGATGCCCCAGCAGACGTCACGACACACCCGCCGCTTGCAGCGCGTGCTGACGGCCTTGCTCACCCGCGATCCGCACCAGCGCATCCGCCTTACCATGACCGGCATGGCCGCGCTGTTGATGCTGTGCAGCATCGCAGTCATGCAGCTGGTCACCGCGCCGGACACGACGCGGTTTGTCTGGGTGCAGTGGTGGAGCCTGGTGTGCTGCATCGGCCTGGTGATGGTGTACGCGCTGATCCGCAGCGGCTACAGCCAGCGCTGGCGCGACCCGGCGATGACGCTGTTCCAGATCATCTCGTCCATCACCTGCACCGCGGTCGCCTATGTCATCGCCGGTCCCGCGCGAGACATCGTGCTGCCGATCATTGCGGTGATCCTGGTATTTGGCTCCTTTGGGCTGACGCGCAGGCAGATGCTGTCGGTCATGCTGTATGGCCTCACGGTTTTTGCGCTGGCTGTGGCCGCGGTGCACTGGTGGCCGGGCGCGGGTGCGCAGTCGCCGCGCATGTCGGCGGCGACCATGATCATGGTCTTCGTGGTCATGGCCTGCAGCACCCTGCTGAACATGCGCATCTCCGCCGCGCGCGAAAAGCTGCGGCTGCAGAAGCTGTCGGTCGAACGCGAGCGCGACCTGGCGATGCGCGACGCGCTCACCGGCCTGCCCAACCGGCGCTACATGCAGGACATCATGGTGCGCGAAGCAGGCCGCGTTCAACGCAGCGAGCGTGACGAGCCGCCGCTGCTGATCGCCCAGCTGGACCTGGACCACTTCAAGACCATCAACGACAGCCATGGCCATGCCGCGGGCGATGAGGTGCTGTGCGTCTTTGCCGAGCGTGTCAGCGCATGCATTCGCAGCGGCGACGTCCTGGCACGCTGGGGCGGCGAGGAATTCGTGCTGCTCATGACCCAGGCCACGATGGAGGACGGTGCCGGCGCGCTGGAGCGCCTGCGCGCCGAGATTGCGGGCACGCCGCTGTTGCTGTCGAATGGCGTGGCCGTTGGTTTGACGGTCTCCATAGGCGCGGCCCAACTGCAAAGGGGCGAGTCGGTCGCCAAGTGGCTGCACCGTGCCGACATGGCCTTGTATGCGGCCAAGACCGGCGGCCGCAACCAGGTCGTGTGGTTCGGCCCACGGCAGACGCACGAGGCGCTGCCCCTGGGCTGAGCACCGCACTTGCGTTACGAGTTGGCCAGCACCGCCATGGTGATGCGCGAAACGCAGGTGATCTGCCCCGCGTCGTTCACCATGTCGATCTGCCACACCTGGGTGGTGCGGCCCACGTGCACGGGCCGCGCCGTGCCCGTCACCCAGCCGCTGCTGACGGCGCGGATGTGGTTGGCGTTGATGTCCAGGCCCACGCCGCGATGCCCCTCGGGGCAGGCGAAGTAGGTGCCGATGGAGCCCAGCGTCTCGGCCAGCACCACGCTCACGCCGCCGTGCAGGATGCCGAAGGGCTGGCGCGTGCGCTCGTCCACGGGCACGCGAGCGCGCAGATAGTCCTCGCCCACCTCGGTGAACTCTATGCCCAGGTGCGAGCCTGCGGTGTTGGCATTGGTCTGGGTGAGCAGTTCCAGCGAGATCGGCTTTTTCCAAAGGGACATGGCGTACTCCATTCAATAGGCAGTTCAATAGGCAGAAAAGGGAGCGTTTGGGTGGCTTTCCCGGGCCTGCGCGGGCGCATGAAGCGGGCCATGCGCACACTAGAATGCCCCGCAGCCCTGCATCCCGGATGGCGTCGAGCTTATCCAGTCTGCGCGGGCGGCGCTGTCGCCTCGGGTACGGCCCGTGGCGACAGGCTCAGCGACAGTTGACCTTTCACATCCAACGAGACAAGTCTTCATGCAACGTCGTCAATTCGTTCATCATGCCGGACGCGCCGCGCTGCTGGCGGCAACCACGCCCCTGTTCACCGGCCAGGCCCTGGCCAACGAGGCGCCGGGCGTGAGTGCCCGCACCATCACCATCGGCTGCTCGGCGCCGCTGAGCGGCCCCCTGGTGGACTTCGGCAAGGACATTCAGACCGGTGCGGGCGCCGCGTTCGCCGAGGCCAATGCGCGCGGCGGGGTGCACGGGCGCAGCGTGCAGCTCAACATCCTGGACGATGGCTACCAGCCCGAGCGCAGCGTGACCAACGTGCGCAAGTTCATTGCCGAAGGCGGCGCGCTGGCGCTGCTGTCCTGCGTGGGCACGCCGAACAACACCGAGACCCTGCCACTCGTGGAGGAGGCCGGCCTGCCGCATGTGGCCCCCATCACCGGGGCCACGTCGCTGCGCAAGAACGCGCGCAGCGTGTTCCATGTGCGCGCCAGCTACGGCGACGAGATGCTGCGCCTGGTCAATCGCCTGACGGACATGGGCCTCAAGGGCATTGGCATCGTCTACCTGGACAACGGCTACGGCCGCGAGATGCTGGAGGTGGGCACCAGGGCGCTGGCCGCCAAGGGCATGCAGCCCGCGGTGCAGACGGCGCTGGCCACCGACGGCAAGAACCTGGCCCAAGTGCTGGCCGCCGTGGCCAAGGCGCGGCCCGCGGCGGTGCTGCTGGCCACCGCCGGCACCGTTTCAGTGGGCCTGGTGCACGGGCTGAAGAAGGATTCGCCCGGCCTGCTCATGGCGGGGCTGAGCGTGAGCCTGCCGAGCTCCAGCCTGGCCGGGCTGGGTGAGGACGCGCGCGGGCTGGCGCTGACCATGGTGGTGCCGGACCCGGCCAGCACCAAGCTGGCCGTGGTGCGCGAGTACCAGGCCGCCATGCGCGCCGGCGGCTTTCAGGGCTACACCCAGGGCAGCCTCGAGGCCTACATCAACGCCCGCGTACTGCTCGAAGGGCTGGAGCGCGCCGGCAAGGACCCGACGCCGGCCCGGCTGCGCAGCGCCCTGGCGGGCATACGCGACATGGATGTGGGCGGCTTCAAGGTCGGCTTCGGCGCTCAGCCGCCGTTCGTGGGCTCGCGCTACGTCGAGCTCGGCGTACTCGGCGCCGCGGGCCGTTTCATCGGCTGAGGCCCACCGGCGCCGACACGCCGTGGGCGGCCGCGGCCCTGCCGGCTCACAGGCACACGGTCTCCAGGGGGCGCATGCTGCCCGTCTCCAGGCAGCGCTGGTGCCAGCTCAATGCCTCGCCCAGCAGGTGCGGCGTGTGCCTTGCGCCCTGGCGCTGGGCGCGGTCGAAGTAGTCCTGCAGCAGCGGACGCCATTCGGGGTGGGCGCAGCGGTCGATGATCAGCTGCGCGCGTTTGCGCGGCGACAGACCGCGCAGGTCGGCCAGGCCCTGCTCGGTGACGATGATCTGCGTGTCGTGCTCGGTGTGGTCCACGTGCGAGACCATGGGCACGATGCAGCTGACGGCGCCGCCCTTGGCCACCGAGGGCGTGACGAAGAACGACAGATAGCCGTTGCGCGCGAAGTCGCCCGAGCCGCCGATGCCGTTCATCATGGCCGAGCCCATGACATGCGTGGAGTTGACGTTGCCGTAGATGTCGGCCTCGATCATCGCGTTCATGGCGATCACGCCCAGGCGGCGCACCAGCTCGGGGTGGTTGCTGATCTCCTGCGGGCGCAGCACGATGCGCTCGCGGTAGAAGTCAATGTTCTCGGTGAACTCGCGCATGGCGTCGCCCGACAGCGAGATCGCCGTGGATGAGGCGGCGCGCATCTTGCCGCGCTTGAGCAGTTCCAGCATGCCGTCCTGCAGCACCTCGGTAAAGCCCAGCAGGTCGTCGAACGGGCCATCGAGCAGCCCGGCCAGCACGGCATTGGCCACATTGCCCACGCCCGACTGCAGCGGCAGCATGTCCTTGGGCAGGCGGCCCATCTTCACCTCGTGCGTGAGGAATTCGATGATGTGGCCCGCGATCTGCTGGGACACGGCGTCGGGCCTGGCAAACGGCGTGTTGCGGTCGCTCGCGTGCGTCTCGACCACGGCCACCACCTTGGCCGGATCGACGCGCAGATAGGGCTCGCCGATGCGCTCGGTGGCCTGCGTCATGGCGATGGGCTGGCGCCGCGGCGGGATGGCCGTGCCGTAGTAGATGTCATGCATGCCCTCCATCTCGGCGGGAAGCTGGCCGTTGACCTCCAGGATGACCTTGTCGGCAATCTCCAGCCAGGTCTTGTTGTTGCCCACGGCGGCCGAGGGGATCAGGCGCCCGTCGGGCAGGATGCCCAGCACCTCGATCACGGCCACGTCCATGCGGCCGAAGAAGCCGAACCAGGCATGCTGGGCCACATGCGAGAGGTGGAGGTCCACATAGTCGATCTCGCCGCCGTTGATGCGCTCGCGGCAGGCCGGGTCGGACTGGAACGGCAGGCGCTGACGCAGCCCGCCCACCTTGGCCAGCAGGCCGTCGAGCTCGGGCGAGGTGGAGGCGCCGGTCCACAGGTTGATCTGGAACGGCTGCCCCTGTGCATGCGCGGCCTCGATGCGCGCGGCCAGCGCCTGCGGCACGGCCTTGGGGTGGCCCGATCCGGTAAAGCCGCTCATGCCCACGGTGTGGCCGGGGGCGATCAGCGCGGCCGCCTCGGCGGCGCTCATCAGTTTGCCGCGCAGGCCGGCGTGCTGGATGCGGGAAGTGGACACTACAAACTCCTACAGACGCAAAAAAACGCGCGGCATCTTAGCGCCGCACAAGGGTAAACCCTTGCTTTAATTCCTAGGGTTTACCCTAGATCGAAACAGATTAGGATGGCCCGCATGCCACATCAGACGCCCTGCCCCTCCTGCCGCCAGCCCATGCACATCACGCGCTTGGACGCCAGCGACGGGCGCGCCGTGGAGCTGGATCTGTGCTTTGCCTGCCAGGGCCTGTGGTTCGACCCGAGCGAGAACACGCGGCTCGCGCCGGCCGCCGTGCTGCAGTTGTTCGAGCTGCTGCACGACCATCACGGCGACGCCCACCAGCCGCTCGCCACGCGCCTGGCCTGCCCGCGCTGCACCAAGGACCTGGTCAAGGGCTACGACATCGCCCAGGGCGGGCGCTACGTCACCTACCGCTGCGCGGCGCGCCACGGGCGCTTTTCCACCTTTGGCTCCTTCATGGTCGAAAAGGGCTTTGTGCGCCACCTGAGCCAGAGCGAGCGCGAGGCCCTGGCGCAACGCGTGGGCACCATCGCCTGCACGCAATGCGGCGGCAGCGTCGACATCCGCCATGAGCATGCCTGCCCCTGGTGCCGCTCGGCCCTGTCGCTGCTCGACCCGCAGGCCGTGGAACGCGCGCTGCAGCGCTACGGCGCGATGATGGACTCCGCGCGCGAGCAGCGCAGCCCCGACAAGCTGGCCGACGCGCTGGTGGCGCTCGAGCGCATGAACGCGCGCGAGGAACGCGAACGCCAGCGCGAACGCGTCGAGGGCCGCACCGGCCTGCAGTTCGACCTGGTGACGGCGGGCGTGGAGCTGGTCTGGTCGCTGCTGCGGCGCTGATTCAGCATCAAAATGGCCTCTAACGCCTGTCCATAAAGCGCAGGCAGCTATTGTTTTCGCAGTGCCTGACGATCAGGCCGCCCGACCGCCTGCGTCGCGGTTGAGCAGCGCGTAGAGCACGATGGCGCCAAAGGTCGCCGTGCCTATACCGCCCAGGGCAAAGTCGCCGAACTTGAGCGTGAACTCGCCCGTGCCCAGGATGAGCGTGATGGCGGCCACGATGAGGTTCTTGTTCTGCGAGAAGTCCACGCGGTTGTCCACCCAGATCTTGGCGCCGGCAATCGCGATCAGGCCGAACACCACGATGGACACGCCACCCATCACGGGCAGCGGAATCGCCTGGATGAGCGCGCCGAACTTCGGTGAAAAGCCCAGCAGCACGGCAATGCCCGCGGCCACCAGAAACACCGCCGTGGAGTAGATGCGCGTGGCGGCCATCACGCCGATGTTCTCGGCGTAGGTCGTCACGCCCGTGCCGCCGGCCGCGCCCGAAACCATGGTGGCAATGCCGTCGCCGATGAAGGCGCGGCCCATGTACTGGTCGAGGTTGCGGCCGGTCATGGCGGTGACGGCCTTGATGTGGCCCAGGTTCTCGGCGACGAGGATGATGACCACCGGCACGATGAGCAGCATGGCCGGCGCGCTGAACACCGGCGCGTGGAACTGCGGCACGCCGAACCAGGGCGCGGCCGCCACGCCCGACAGATCCACCGGCTTTCCGAGCCCCATGCCGTTGGTGAACACGGCGTAGAGCACGCTGGCGGCCAGCAGGCCGACGAGGATCAAGAGGCGCTGCACCATGCCGCGGGTGAACACGGCCACCAGGGCCACGCAGACGAAGGTCAGCGCCTGCATCCAGGCCTCGAAGTTGTTCGCAGCCATGTTCTTGATCGGTATCGCCGCCAGGTTCAGGCCGATCACCGCCACCACCGCACCCGTGACCACGGGAGGCATGAAGCGCTCTATCCAGCCCGTGCCGACCAGGTGCACGATGACGCCCACGGCCGCGTACACGGCGCCGCAGGCGATGATGCCGCCCAGCGCCACGCCGATGTTGGCGTTGGCCCCCTTGCCCGCATAGGCCGTGGCCGCGATCACCACGCCGATGAAGGCGAACGACGAGCCCAAGTAGCTCGGCACGCGGCCGCCGGTGATCAAAAAGAAGATGAGCGTGCCTATGCCGCTCATGAACACCGCGAGATTCGGGTCAAAGCCCATGAGGATGGGCGCCAGCACCGTGGAGCCAAACATGGCGATCACATGCTGTATGCCCATGAGCCCCGTCTGCCCCCAGGGCAGGCGCTCCTCGGGGCCTATCACCCCCCCGTTTGCCAGCGCCTGTGCCGGGCGCTCGCTCCATTGAAACATCCCCATTTGTTCGCTCCTGTTGTTGGGTGGGGCGATGGTAGAGGGTTTGGCAAGAGCCGCGTAAGCCAGGCACAAAAATAGCCTCTGGCGCTTGTTGCACAAGCGACAGAAGCTATGAAAACGGAAGTGGCGCCAAAGCTCAGGGCGCCAGCGTGGGCCAGGCCGGGCGCCTGCCCGTGAGCTGGCTCACGATCAGCCCCTTGAGCGGCGGCAGCCGGTTGGAGCCGGCGAGCACCGCCTGGCGCAGCAGGCGCGGCAACGCCCGGGCGTCGGTGTACAGGCGCACGATGGCGTTCGTGCCCTGGTAGAGCGGCCAGGCATGGCGGTGGTGGTCGCGCGCGTAGGGGGCGAGCACGCTGGCCGCGCCGATGTCGGCGCCATGGGCATGGGCCGTGGCGATGGCGCGCGTCAGGCCCTCGACGCCGGCCAGCCCGAGGTTGTAGCCATGGGCCGTGACCGGGTGCATGCCCACGGCGGCGTCGCCCAGCAGCGCGCAGCGCGGCGCGGCGAAGCGGTGCGCGTAGACGGCCACCAGCGGGTAGGAATGGCGCTCTCCCACGAGCTGCATGGCGCCCAGGGGGTGCTGGAACTGCGCCTGCACGCGCGCCGCGTATTCCTCGGGCGGCAGGGCCAGAAGCTCCTGCGCCTGGGCCGCGCCGGTGGTGATCACGGCCGAGCATTGCGGGCTGCCGTCGATCAGGTCGGGCGGCAGAGGCAGGATGGCCAGGGTCTGCTCGTAGCCGAAGCATTCATGCGCCACCTCGTGGTGCGGCAGCTCGTGGCGCAGGCGGCAGACGATGACGGTGCGGCCGAAGTCGTACATCGACGCGCCTATGCCGAGCTGGCGCCGGATGCTGGAAAACCGGCTGTCGGCCGCCACCAGCAGCGGCGCGCGCAGGCTCTGGGCGGGCTGGCCATCCTGGCTGTAGTCGAGCTCGGCATGGGCCGGGGTGACGGCCACGCGCGTCACGCGCGCGCCGGTGATCAGGCGCACCAGCGGCTCGCGCGATGCGACCTCGTAGGCCGTGCGCCGCAGCGCGTGGTTGGGCACGATCCAGCCCAGGTGATCGACGCCGCTGCCGCCCGCGTGCAGCTGCATGGCGCCGCGCTGGCCCACGGGGCCGTCGTGCACCTGGGCCTCGCGCAGCAGGCCGATCTCGTGCTCGGCCAGGCGCTGCCAGCTGCCCAGGCGCTGCAGCGTGGCCACGCTGGGGTGGGTGAGGGCAATCTCGCGCCCGTCGGGCGGCGGGTCGGCGAGCACGGACTCGGCCTGCTGCTCGAGCACCGTGACGCGCAGGCCGGCCTGCGCCAGCGAGGCCGCCAGCGACAGCCCGGCCGGCCCGCCGCCGACGATGAGCACGTCGGCGCCGGCCTGGGGCGGCGAGGAGGGGGTGGAAAGGGAATCGGTCATCACATCGGTCATAGCCATGGGGCGGCATTGTCCGCCGGCTCTCGGGGTGGGGGCTTGTTGGGGGTCAAGTCGGGATGACGATGGATGCGTCAACCACCGTCATCCCCACGAACGCGGGGATCATGCATTGTCGGCCTGGATGGCAGGTGGATCCCCGCGTTCGCGGGGATGACGGGCATGGTGAACAGGGCATGCCAGGGGCACGCATCCACCTGCGCCCTGCACAAACTTCAAAATATATAGCTGCTTGCGCCCTCCAGATAAGCGCCGCAGGCCAATTCAACCCCAACTCCCCTGCCCCCGCGCACATTCGAGCGCATGGTCGGCAAGGCGCTGCACCAGGCGGCTTGTGTCGCCCGCGCGGCGCGCCAGCGCGATGCTCACGTGAAAGCCCGGCGGGTTGTCGGTGAGGCGCAGGCATTTCACGCCGCGCGGCACCACCTGGCGCGCCACGCCGGCCACCAGGCCCACGCCCAGGCCCGAGGCCACCAGGCTCATGATGGTCTGCACCTGGGCAGCCTCCTGCGCCACGCGCGGCACAAAGCCCGAGAACTGGCAGCGCATCATGGCCAGCGCCGCCAGGCCCGGCACCTTGGCGCGCGGGTAGATGATGAAGGGCTCGTGCGCCGCCTCGCTCAGCGCGATGGACTCGCGTGCGGCCAGCGGGCTGGTCTCGGCCACGGCGAGCACGAAATCGTCGCGCTCGAGCGGCAGCAGCTCGAAGCCGCTCGCGTCGAGCAGCGGATAGCGCAGCAGGCCCGCGTCCAGGCGCCGCGCGGCCAGGCCTTCGAGGATCTCGGACGATGTGGCCTCGGACAGCTCCAGCGTGATCTGCGGGTAGCGCGCGCGCAGCGAGGGGATGAACCGCGGCAGCAGCGCATAGGTGGCCGAGCCTATGAAGCCCAGACGCAGCCGCCCGCCCGTGCCCTCGCACGCGTGCTGCACGGCCTGGCGGCATTGCTCGGCATGCAGCAGCGCACGCCGCGCCTCGTCCAGCATGGCCTGGCCCGCGGCGGTGAGCAGCACGCCGCTGCTGGAGCGCGCAAACAGCGCGCCGCCGAGCTCCTCCTCGAGCCTGCGGATGGACACCGACAGCGGCGGCTGCGCCATGTGCAGGCGCTCGGCCGCACGGTGGAAGTTGCCGGTCTCCGCGAGGGCGACGAATTGCTGGAGCTGGCGCAGCTTCATGTGATACCTGCCGAATATTGAAAATGCTTTTTTAAATATTAGACACCGCCACGCCGACTTGCCTACAGTGCAGCCGATGCAGGGCGCACGGGGCCCGGTGCATGGCCCGGCGCATGGCCTCGTGTATCTTGTGCCCCGGCCATGGCACCGGCCGCGGCCCCAACACCATCACCCACAAAGAGGAGACAGCATGATCAGCTACGACGTCGCCGAGCTTGGCCAACCCCTGGTGCGCACCGAGCGCCCCACCCCCCAGCCCACGGGCGACCAGGTGCTGGTGCGCATCGAGGCCGCGGGTGTGTGCCATTCGGACCTGCACATCTGGCATGGCTCGTACGACCTGGGCCATGGCAAGACCCTGTCCATGACCGACCGCGGCATGAAGCTGCCGCTGACCATGGGCCACGAGATCGCCGGCGAGGTCATCGCCGTGGGCGAGCAGGTCACGGGCGTGCAGGTGGGCAAGCGCTATGTCGTCTTCCCCTGGCATGGCTGCGGCGAGTGCAAGGTCTGCCTGCGCGGCGACGAGAACCTGTGCATGGCCGGCCGCTCCATGGGCGTGTACCAGCCCGGCGGCTATGCCGACCATGTGCTGGTGCCCAAGTCGCGCTACCTGGTCGACATCGGCGACATGTCGCCCGTGCACGCCGCGCCCTATGCCTGCTCGGGCCTGACGACCTACAGCGCGATCCGCAAGTTCGCGCCCGCGGTGCTCGCTGACGAGAAGATCGTGATCTTCGGCGCGGGCGGCCTGGGCCTGATGGCGGTGATGCTGGTCAAGGCCCTGGGCGGCGCCGGCACGCTGGTGGTGGACCCCGACGAATCCAAGCATGGCGCGGCCCTGGCCGCGGGCGCCGACGCCGCCTTCAACCCGCGCAGCGAGACCTTCATGGCCGACATCAAACGCGCCGCCGGCGGCGCCGTCTGGGCGGTGATGGACTGCGTGGGCTCGAGCCAGACGGTGCAGGCCGCGATCGACATGATGGCCAAGGGCGGCCACCTGGTGCAGATCGGCCTGTTCGGCGGCCATGTGGACATTCCCACGCCCTTCATGCCGCTGCGCGCCACCACCTACCAGGGCACCTACGTGGGTAATCTGCGCGAGCTGCAGGAGCTCATCGCCCTGGCGCGCGAAAAGCACCTGCCCCCCGTGCCCACGACCTGCATGCCGCTCGGCAAGGCCTTCACCGCCCTGCTGGCGCTCGAGGAGGGCAAGGCCATAGGGCGCCAGGTGCTGACGCCGGGCACGGACGCCTGACGTGGCGCGCGGCACGGCCTGCCCACCCGTCATCCCGGCGCAAGTCGGGGTCCAGGGTCGCACCCCGTGGACAGTGGTGGGCGCGGCCGCAGCGGCGCATGGCCCGCTTTTGCACAAGGAACACCGGCATGAGCACCCTGGATTCCCTCGCGCTCACGCGCATCCCCCCCGAGGACGAGGCCCTGCGCGCCGAGGTGCGCGCCTTTTTGCAGGGCGCCATCGCCCGCCTGCCGGCCCATGTGCGGGCACGCTCCTGGGGCGGCTACAACACCGAGCTCAGCCGCAAGCTGGGGGCCAAGGGCTGGATAGGCATCACCCTGCCCCAGGAATACGGCGGCGGCGGGCGCAGCGCGTTTGCGCGCTATGTGCTGGTCGAGGAATACCTGGCCTGCGGCGCGCCCGTGGGCTCGCACTGGATCGCCGACCGCCAGAGCGCGCCGCTGATCCTCAAGTACGGTACCGAGGCGCAAAAGCGCTTCTACATTCCGGCCATCTGCCGCGGCGAGGCGTTCTTCTGCATAGGCATGAGCGAGCCTGGCTCGGGCTCGGACCTGGCCAGCGTGAAGACGCGCGCCACGCCCAATGACAAGGGCTTTGTGCTCAATGGCCAGAAGATCTGGACCACCAACGCCCACCACTGCCAGTACATGATCGCGCTGGTGCGCACTTCCGGCGCGGCCGAGGACCGGCACAAGGGGCTGTCGCAGGTCATTGTCGATCTGCGGCTGCCGGGCGTCACCGTGCGCCCCATCGAGGACCTGTCGGGCGACCGCCATTTCTGCGAGGTGTTCTTCGACAACGTGCAGCTCGGCCCCGACGCGCTCATCGGCGCCGAGGGTCAGGGCTGGGAGCAGGTGACGGCGGAGCTGGCCTTCGAGCGCAGCGGCCCGGAGCGGCTGTTCTCCTCCATCGTGCTGTTCGACCAGTGGCTGGCCTACGTGCGCACGCCGCAGGGCCGCACCGACTCGGCCACGCGCCTGGCGGGCAAGGTGCTGACCCAGCTCGCGCCGCTGCGCGCGATGTCGGTGGCGATACAGGACAAGCTGGTGCGCGGCGAGAGCCCCATCGTCGAGGCCGCGCTGGTCAAGGAGCTGGGAACGACGCTCGAGCAGATGATCCCCGCGGCGATCGCCGACGATCTGTTCTCGCGCGAGGCCGAGGACATGCCCGTGGAGCTGCTCATGACGCTCAAGTACATCACCGAGGCCTCGCCCTCGTTCTCGCTGCGCGGCGGCACGCGCGACATTCTGCGCGGCATGATCGCGCGCGGTCTGGGGCTGAGATGAGCGCGCCGGCCGGCACGGCATTTCTCCCTCTCCCCTTGCGGGAGAGGGCTGGGGAGAGGGGTGACTCGGCGTGGCATTGGCGGCCAGGCACCCTCGCCACCAACTCCTCCCGCGCAAGGGGGGAGTGCTTGAGCAACGCTGTGCCCGGCATGGACATGAGTCTCTGAAAGGACAGTGCATGGACAACGATCTCTTTGCCGACGCCGCGCGCCAGCTGCTGGCTGGCGAATGCACGAGCGCCATGGTGCGCGCCATCGAGGCCGGAGGGCGCGATGCGCCCGAGGCCGGCGCGCTGTGGCAGCACATCGAGGCCGCGGGCCTGGCCGATGCGCTGCTGAGCGAGGACGCGGGCGGCGCCGGCCTCACGCTGGCGCAGGTGTTTGGCGTGCTCGCGCAATGCGGCGCGCATGCGCTGCCGCTGCCCCTGGCCGACACCCTGCTGGCGCGCGCCCTGCTGGCCGCGGCCGGTCTGCAGCGGCCCACGGGCAGCATCGCCCTGGCGCGCGGCGCGCATCTGCCCGACGGCGGCCTGCGCTGCGCCCTGGTGCGCGGCGGGCGCGTGGCGCAATGGGTGCTGGTGCAGGCAGGCGACCAGTGGCGCCTGCTGGCCACATCGGGCGCGCAGGAAGCGCCCCAGGCGCTGGCCCTTGATGCCGGCTTCGCCTGGTCTGCCGCGCAGCTGCAGGCCGCGCCCGCCGTTGCCGTGGATGCCGACGCGGATGCGCGCACGCTGCAGGCCGCGGTGATCGCGCCGCAGATGGCGGGCGCGCTGGATACGGTGTTCCAGCGCACGCTGCGCTACGCCAACGAGCGCCAGCAGTTCGGCCGCCCCATCGGCAAGTTCCAGGCCATACAGCACCAGCTCGCGGTGATGAGCGAGCATGTGTTCGCCGCGCGCATGGCGGCGCAGCTCGGCTGCAGCGGCGCGGCACTGCGGCCCGAGCGCCTGCGCGTGGCCACGGCCAAGGCGCGCTGCAGCGAGGCGGCGCTGGCCGTCTGCGAGCTCGCGCACGCCATCCACGGAGCGATCGGCTTCACGGCCGAATACGACCTGCAGCTGTTCACGCGCCGCCTGCACGCCTGGCGCCAGACGGCCGGCAGCGAGTCGTACTGGCATGACGTGGCCGGCAGCGCCCTGCTGGCGCACGAGGGCATGACGCTGGACCTGGTGCGGCGCATCACCGATGTGGCGCCGGCGACATGAAAACCATAGCTGCTCGCGCTTGCCCGTATTGTGTTTCAGACAAATAATCAACTGAAATCATTGACTGGCAAGCGCAAGCAGCTTCTATTTTGATAACGGAGTCCCCATGGCCTTTCTGAACCAAGAGCGCGACGGCGCCATCCTCACCGTCACCATGAACCAGCCCGAGACGCGCAATGCGCTCACCGGCAACACGGCGGTGGCCGAGTTCGTGCGGCTGTGCGACGACGTGCGCAAGGACGCGGGCGTGAAGGTGATCATCCTCACCGGCGCCGGCCCCATCTTCAGCTCGGGCGGCAACGTCAAGGACATGCGGCGCTTCTTCGACGACGCGCTCACGCCCGACCTGATACGCGAGGAATACCGCCAGGGCATTCAGCAGATTCCGCTCGCGCTGCAGCAGCTCGACGTGCCCGTGATCTGCGCCGTCAACGGCCCGGCCATCGGCGCGGGGCTGGATCTGACCTGCATGTGCGACATCCGCATCGCCAGCGAGACGGCCACGTTTGCCGAGAGCTTTGTGCGCGTGGGCATAGTCCCGGGCGACGGCGGCGCCTGGCTGCTGCCGCGCGCCGTCGGCATGGCCAAGGCGGCCGAGATGGCCTTCACTGGCGAGGCCATCAGCGCCCAGGAGGCGCTGGCCTGCGGCCTGGTCAGCCGCGTGGTGGCGCCGGACGAGCTGCTGCCCACGGCGCGCGCGCTGGCCGGAAAAATAGCCGCCAACCCCGGCGCCGTGATGCGCATGACCAAGCGCCTGCTGCGCGAGGGGCAGCTCGGCAGCCTTGCGAGCGTGCTCGAGCTCTCGGCCGCCTGCCAGGCCATCGCGCACAAGACGGCCGACCACCGCGAGGCCGTCACCGCCTTCATCGAGAAGCGCGCCCCGCGTTTTCAATAGCAGCGCGCCCTGCGCTTTCAGCGATCTCCGGGTGGGGGCCCGGCGGGCACCGATAATCACGCCATGGCCCCTTCCCACAAACGCTTCTCGATGATCCGCGAGTTCCACCTCGCGGACTGGTTCACGCTGGGCAACGCGGTGTGCGGCGTGGGCGCGCTGTTCTCGAGCATGACCTATCTGGAGACGGCGGACCTGCTGCACATCTACTTCGCCTGCGCGCTGGTGCTCGCGGCGCTGGTGTTCGACGTGCTCGACGGGCGCATAGCACGCTGGCGGCAGAAGAGCTCTGCCATGGGGCGCGAGCTCGACTCGCTGGCCGACGTGATCTCGTTCGGCGTGGCGCCGGCCATCATCGCCTACGCCTGCGGCATGCAGGGCCTGTACGACCGCGTGGTGCTGACCTTCTTCGTGGCCTG
Organism: Oryzisolibacter sp. LB2S; assembly: GCF_040732315.1. NCBI lineage: Bacteria > Pseudomonadati > Pseudomonadota > Betaproteobacteria > Burkholderiales > Comamonadaceae > Alicycliphilus > Alicycliphilus soli. Next base: position 111,790 of record NZ_CP160388.1, on the reverse strand, counting down.
CGGCGTATCGCGCCTGGCGCGCTTCAACATCACGGCCGAGACGCTGGCCGACGACAGCGGCAAGGTCAAGCACTTCGAGGGCACGCCGATTCCCACCTCCATCGTGCTCGTGGGCCTGCTGGCGCTGGCCGCCGCCATGGGCGCGGTGCGCGAGCAGCTGTGGCTGGGCCGGATGACGATCGCCGGCTTCACGCTGCACCCGCTGGTGCTGCTGTTCGCGCTGTCGGGCTCGCTGATGATCAGCCGCATCCGCATCCCCAAGTTCTGACGGCGACTGCGGACACTTCCTGATGCAGTCCCGACGCGGCTGCCGGGTACACTTTGCGGCTTTGAGACGCTGCCGCGCGGCTCCTGTTTATTCCCCCTCGTTTCATGGCCGTTGATACGGCGGGCCAGGCCCGCACCCACCTAGATCTCAAGAGCGCTCAGCTGTCCGTCGTGGCCCTGATGCTCAAGACCGCGGACGTCCCGGCTGTGGACGCCGACCTGACCGCCCGCCGGGCCAACGATCCGGAATTCTTCGACAACGACCCGCTGCTCATCGACCTGTCGGCCGTGCAGGCCGAGGACCAGCCCATAGACTTTGCCGCACTGGTGCAGGTGCTGCGCAGCCACCGCACCCAGCCCGTGGCCGTGCGTGGCGGCAGCGACGCGCAGATGGCCGCAGCCCATGCCGCGGGCCTGATCGCCGCGCCCGATGCGCCCGCCCCTCGCGCCCAGCCGCGCGCCCAGCAGCCCGAAGGCGCCATGCGCGAGGTGGTGCGCGAGGTCGTGCGTGAAGTGCAGGTCCAGGTACCCGTCGAGGTCCCCGTGCCGGCGCCCGCGCGCGCCACCCTGGTGGTGGACAAGCCGCTGCGCTCGGGCCAGCAGGTGTACGCGCGCGGCTCGGACCTGGTGGTGTTGGCCATGGTGAGCTTTGGCGCCGAGGTGATCGCCGACGGCAACATCCATGTCTACGCCCCGCTGCGCGGCCGCGCCATTGCCGGCGCACGTGGCGACACCAGCGCCCGCATCTTCAGCACCTGCCTGGAGCCGCAACTCGTCTCCGTGGCGGGCATCTACCGCACGACGGAGACCGAGCTGCCCGACAACGTGCGCGGCAAGCAGGCCCAGGTGCGGCTCGACGGCGAGAAACTGCTCATCGAGCCGCTGTAACCCATCACTCATTCAAGACAGCAACCCAAGGATTCATCAGAACATGGCCAAAATCGTCGTCGTGACCTCCGGCAAGGGGGGTGTGGGCAAGACCACCACCAGTGCCGCTTTCGCATCGGGCCTGGCGCTCGCCGGCCACAAGACCGCCGTCATCGACTTTGACGTCGGCCTGCGCAACCTGGACCTCATCATGGGCTGCGAGCGCCGCGTGGTGTATGACCTGATCAACGTCATCCAGGGCGAGGCCAACCTGCACCAGGCCCTCATCAAGGACAAGCAGTGCGAGAACCTGTTCGTGCTGGCCGCGAGCCAGACGCGCGACAAGGACGCGCTCACGCTCGACGGCGTGGGCAAGGTGCTCAAGGACCTGGCCGAGATGGGCTTTGACTACATCGTCTGCGATTCGCCCGCTGGCATCGAGAGCGGCGCGCTCATGGCCATGCATTACGCGGACGAGGCCCTGCTCGTGACCAACCCCGAGGTGTCCTCGGTGCGCGACTCCGACCGCATCCTGGGCATGCTCAGCAGCAAGACCCGCCGCGCCATCGAGGGTCAGGACCCCATCAAGGAGCATCTCCTGATCACGCGCTACAACCCCAACCGCGTGCAGGACGGCCAGATGCTGAGCCTGGAGGACATCCAGGACATCCTGCGCATCAAGCTCATCGGCGTGATCCCCGAGTCCGAGGCCGTGCTGCAGGCCTCCAACCAGGGCCTGCCGGCCATCCACCTGAATGGCACGGACGTGTCCGAGGCCTACAAGGATGTGGTGGCGCGCTTTCAGGGTGAGGACAAGCCCCTGCGCTTCGTCGAGGCGGTCAAGCCCGGCTTCTTCAAGCGCATCTTCGGCGGGAGGTAAGCGGCCATGTCCCTGCTGTCCTTTCTGCTCGGCGAGAAGAAGAAGACCGCCGCCGTCGCCAAGGAGCGCCTGCAGATCATCCTGGCGCACGAGCGCAGCGGCCGCAACGCCGGCACGCCCGACTATCTGCCGGCGCTGCAGCGCGAACTGGTCGCCGTGATCTCCAAGTACATCAAGATCAACCCCGACGACCTCAAGGTGCACTTCGAGCGCCAGGACGATCTCGAGGTGCTCGAGGTCAAGATCGAACTGCCCGAAGGGGCCAAGTAGGGCTCACTTGCCCATGGGGCCGGCCGCCTTCGGCGAGAGGCGGCCCAGCGGGTGCTCGGTATAGAACATGCCCCCGTGGAACAGCAGGGGCGAGGCACCGCGCTGGTGCCCGCAGCGCTGCACCTCGCCGACGAAGATGGTGTGGTCGCCCTCCGCGTACTGGCTGCGCACACGGCATTCGAACACCGCGGCCGCCCCCTCGATCACCGGCACATCGTGCAGGCCCGGGTGGTGAGGCACGCCCGCCCAGCGATCGATGCCGCGCGTGGCGAAGCGCTCGGCCAGCGGGCGCTGCGCCGCCGTCAGCACATGGATGGCGCAGTGCCGCGTCGTCGCCAGCACGCTCAGCAGCGATGAGCGCTGCGCGAGGCTCCACAGCACCAGCGGCGGCTCGAGCGACACCGAGTTGAACGAGTTGATGGTCATGCCCACGGGCATGCCATCGGCGCCGCGTGCCGTGACGATGGCCACGCCCGTGGCGAACATGCCCAGCGCATCGCGAAACTCGCGCGGCGAGAACTCGGGGGGATGGGCGACGGCGGTAGGGGAAATCGGCTGAGTCACGAAAGGCACGGAGCGCAAGGCCCCGCAGCAGATGGCGAGGGGGGCTATTATCGACCGCAGCGTCAAGCCTGCAGGCCAGCCATGTCTTTGCTCCCCACCTTCTCCGTCCTGGGCAGCGGCCCCACCGTGCTGCTGCTGCACGACGCCGATGGCGGCCACCTGAGCTTTGCACCGCAGCTCGAGACCCTGGCCACCGCGGGCTGGCGCGCCGTGGCCTGGGACATGCCGGGCTATGGCCGCAGCGCCCCCGTCGAACCCTACGGCTTCAAGGGCCTGGCCCAGCGCGCCCTGCTGCTGCTCGACGCGCTGCAATGCGACGCGGCCACGCTCGTCGGCCACGGCTTCGGCGCCATGCTGGCACTGGAGCTTGCCTTGCGCGAGCCCGCGCGCGTACGCCGCCTGGTGCTGTGCGCGGGGGGGCCGCCGCTCGATGCAGCCTCCCACGCCGCCTGGGTGGCGCCGCGCCTGGCGCGGCTGGAACAGGGCCTGGACATGGCCGCCCTCGCGGCCCAGGTGGTCGAGCGCGACGCCGGCGCCCAGGCCCTTCCCGAAGGCCTGCAACTGGCGCGCCACGCGCTCGGCCATGTGCACGCGGCCACCTACCGCCGCGCGCTGCAGGCCCTGACGAGCTTCACCCACGGCGCCGCCGCGCTCATGCGCGTGGGCATGCCTACCTTGCTCGTCGGCGGCGAACAGGATCGCTGCACCCCGCCCGAGGCCCTGCTGGCGCTGGCCCATGTGCTGCCCGATGCGCGCGTGCAGCTCATGCCGGGCGTGGGACATTGGCCGCAACTGGAGAACCCCGAGGCGTTCGAGCAGGCGCTGCTGGAGTTTCTCGCCGAGCCCGCGCGGCGGCTGCACTGAGCCGAACGCAGCCGCAGGCGGACACCTGGCGCGCAAGCATCCGACGTCTCACAGGGTCTTTGGGGTTATCCCAGTCTGGCTAACATGCATTGCATGAACACCTTGTCGCCATCCCGCCCCTCGTTCAAGGCGCAGATGCACCGGGCGCGCGAGGATGCCATCGTCGAGGCCGCGAGCCGCCTGCTCGGCGAAAAGGGCTTCGAGACCATGACCGTGGACGAAGTGGCCGCGGCCGTCGGCATTGCCAAGGCCAGCCTCTACAAGCATTTCTCGGGCAAGGACGATTTGTGCACAGCCGCCATGGTGCATCTGGTGGAGCGCCTGCAGCGCTTCCTCGGCGGCCTGCCCGACGAGCTCTCGGCCCTGCAGCGCCTGCAGGCCCTGCTGCGCTGGTCGCTGGAGCTGCAGCTCGACGACGAGACGCCGTTTCTGCCCCAGCGCAACTCGGCCCTGGCCCAGGCGCTGCGCTGCTGCGGCGCCTACCAGGCATCGATGCAGGAGGTGAATGCGCGCATCCTGGGCTGGATCACCGAGGCCCAGGCCCAGGGGCAGTTGCGCGCCGAACAGCCGCCGGACGTGGTTCTGTGCGCGCTGCTCGCACGCTCGGCCGACCCCATGCTCGACCTGCTGCGCGAGCGCGGCTACGACCGCTCCCAGATCGTCGACTGGGCCATGGCCACCTGCCTTGGCGGCCTCACGGCCTGACCAACTGTCAGCGCACCAGCAGCACGGGCACCGTGCAGTTGGCGAGCACCTGGGTGCTGACCGAGCCCATGACCAGCTTGCCCAGCGAGCCATGGCCGTGCGTGCCCATGACGACGAGGTCGTACTTGCCCGATTCGGCCACCTTGGCAATGGTCTCGCCGGCCGGGCCCACCTTGGTGATGGTCTTGAGCTGCACGCCATGGCGTGCCATGAACTTGACCACGGGAGACACCACCTTTTCGCCCTCCTCGGCGTAGTAGCTGTCCACGGTCTCCTTGCCCAGCGCGGCGCGCGCGCGCGGCGGCAGCGGGGGCTGCACGGTGATGGCCGTGTAGCTGTGCGTGGTGCCCAGCATCTCGTCGTGCGCGGCCAGATAGGCCAGCATCTTCTTGGTGTAGGGACTGCCGTCGACGGCAAGCAGAATATTCATGAGTGGTTACTCCATCAGCGGTGTTTCAGACTAATTCGCGCCTGCGCCTGTTGTCTTGACCTGGGTCATCTTTGTCGTGCGGTAGGGGCATGAGCCCTGGAGCATGGGCATGCTCCAAGCCTTGTCATCATACGGTGAGCACGCAGTGGTGCCGAAACGCATCCTGCTCCCCCTTGCGCGCGTAGCCCAGGGGATTGGCGACCACGCGACAGCGCCAGGGCCGGCCATCGCCATGCCTGCCCTGGACCATGTAGTCGCTGGGCGCATGCAGATGGCCATGCAGCCACAGCCGCGCTTGGGGCAGCAGCTCATCGATGGCGTTGCAGAAGCCGGCCGTGCCGGGGCTCAGGCCATAGCGCGGGTCGGCACTGCGCAGGCTGGGGGCGAAATGCGTGACCACCACCGTGGGGCCGGAAAAGGGCCGGGCCAAGGCCTCGCGCAGCCAGGCCTGGCAGGCCAGGCCCTGCTCGCGCAGCTGTGCGGCCAGAAAGGGCTCGCCCCGGCGCGTGCCACCCGTCTTGGCGAGATAGAAGTTGGCTGCCCGAAAGGCCTTCTCGCGGCGCTGCAGGCGCCGGGCCGGATCGGTCTCGCCATGGTGCACGGCAAGCGCGTCGAAGTCGCTCCACAGCGTGGTGCCCAGCAGGCGCACGCCCTGGTGCACGACGGTCTCGCGCTCCAGCCAGATCAGCCCGAGCCGGTCGCAGGTGCGGCGCAGGCGCGCGTGCGCGGCGTCGAAGTCCTGGGCGTCGTACTCGTGGTTGCCGGGCACGAAGACCACGGGCGTGGGCCAGCCGGCATATTGCGGCAGCGGCGAAAAGCGCGCCAGGCCGAAGTCCTCGTCCGTGAGCAGGGAGCCATGTTGGTACGAACCTATGTCTCCGGCGAGCACCAGCAGGTCGGCACCCGGGGCGGGGTCGGGCATGAAGCCCGGGTGGGTCTCCAGGTGCAGGTCGGACAGCAGTTGCAGCTTCATGGGGCCGGTGGTGGTGCTCATGCGGGCGCGGCGATGCCGACGGCACGCGCAATGGTCGCGCGCAGCCAGCGGTGCGCCGGGTCATGGCTGCGCCGGCCATGCCAGAGTGCATCCACATGCACCGCGGGCAGCTGCAGGGGCAGGGGGCGCCAGACGAGGTGGTCGTCCACGTTGGCCAGCCCCACGAAGTGGCGCGGCAATATGGTCAGCAGATCGCTCGTGGCGACGACGCGGCCGGCCGTGAAGAACTGGTTCACCGTGAGCACGATGCGCCGCTCGCGCCCCAGGGCCGTGAGGGCTCCGTCGATGAAGCCATAGGGCTTGCCGGAAAAGCTCACCAGCAGATGGCGTGCGGCGCAATAGTCGTCGAGCGTGAGCGGCCCCTGGGCCAGCGGGTGGCCGGCGCGCATCACGCAGACATATTCGGTGGTGTACAGGCGCGTGCTGTCATGCGTGACCACGGTGTCGGTCTGGGCACGCGCCGTGAGGTCGGCCAGCGCCGCGGGAAAGTAGCCCACGGCCAGATCGACGCTCTCGTCGTCGAGCAGCGGGCGCGGGTCGCGCGTGGTCAGGGGCACGACGCGCAGGGAGATGCCCGGCGCCTCGCGTTCCACGAGCTCGATGAGCCGCGGCATCAGCGTGGCAGCGGTCGCATCGGACATGGCCAGCACGAAGTCGGTGTGCGCCGCGGCCGCGTCGAAGTCCCCTGGCGCCAGGCTTTCCTGCAGCTGCGCCAGGGCCTGGCGCACCGAGGGCCACAGGGCCAGGGCGCGCGGCGTGGGCTCCACGCCATGGCCGGCACGCACCAGCAGTTCGTCGCCGACGGACTCGCGCAGGCGGCGCAGCGCATTGCTCACGGCCGGTTGGGTGATGGCCAGCTTCTCCGCCGCACGCGTGAGGTTGCGCTCGGCCATGACCTCGTCGAAGACGCGCAGCAGGTTCAGATCCAACGTACGGAAGTTCAGGGGCGGCATGCCGAATCATGGCATACATATCACCCACATGAATATCGGAGATTCAAACTATCCATTGGACATAGCCTAGGGTTAACCCTAGTATCACCCCTGTCGCCAGGGCAGTTCCGCCATCCGCGGCGACAAGGCTTTTGATCATGACCCAATTTGTTGCTATCGACCTTCCCCTTGAGCATCGCGGCGTTGCCCGCATCGAAGGCGCGATCCACCACCTGCGCGACAGCGCCACCCGTTTCGATGCCGTGCGCAGCGGCACCCCTCTTCTGTTGGCTGCCCTGGTGGCGGCGCTGATGGCCCTGGCCAACCAGTTCATGGACAGCTGGAGCGATGGCCATCTGCTGGCCAGCTGGACGCTGATGTGGCTCGTCGCCTTTGTCAGCATGGCGCTGCTGGCCACGCCGGTGCGCCGCGCTCTGGTGGCCCTGCGCGGGGCCCTGCGGGCCTGGTCGGAGGCTCGCCGCCGCCATGCCGAGGACGAGGCCACGTGGAACGCCGCCCTGCAGGACGCCCGCCTCATGGCCGACCTGAGCCGCGCGATGAATGGCATCGCCGTCGAGGACATCCGCCGCTATCGCTGATGCGCCATGGCCCCCGGGCCGCGCGCGAACCAGAGGGCACCTTCGGGTGCCCTTTTTGTTGCCCTTGTTGTTGCCGGTGGGTCGCGTGGACTCCCGGCCCATGCCGGCAGGCAAAGAAAAGCCCGCCACGGCAAGGGCGGGCTTGCTGGGTGCGGCGCGCGGCACCGGGCAGGGTGCCCGGTGCTGCGGGTTGGCACGTCAGGCGGCCAGGCGCTTTTCCAGCTCGGCCTTGGTGGCCAGCAGCTCCTGGGGCAGGCCCTGGGCCAGCTTGTCGAAATGCTCGGCGTGCAGCTTCAGCTCCTCGGCCCAGGCGGCCTTGTCGATGCTGGTCACGCTCTCGAACTGGGCGGGGCTGAATTCGAGGCCGGTCCAGTTGATCTCGGCATATTGCGGGGCGATGCCGAAGGCCGTCTCCTGGCCCTGGGCGCCGCCCTCGATGCGGTCGATCATCCACTTGAGCACGCGCATGTTGTCGCCATAGCCGGGCCAGACGAACTTGCCCTCGGCGTTTTTGCGGAACCAGTTGGTGGTGAAGATCTTGGGCAGGCTGGCACCCTGGCCGGCGATCCTGGCGCCCATGTTCAGCCAGTGCTGGAAGTAGTGGCTCATGTTGTAGCCACAGAAGGGCAGCATGGCAAACGGGTCGCGGCGCACCACGCCCTGGGCGCCGAAGGCGGCGGCCGTGGTCTCGCTGCCCATGGTGGCGGCCATGTACACGCCCTCGGTCCAGTTGCGCGCCTCGGTCACGAGCGGCACGGTGGTCGAGCGGCGGCCGCCGAAGATGAAGGCGTCGATCTTCACGCCGGCCGGATCGTCCCAGGCCTCGTCCAGCGCCGGGTTGTTGGTGGCGGCGACGGTAAAGCGTGCGTTGGCGTGCGCCGCCTTGCGGCCGGCCTTGCCGTCCTCGGGCGTCCAGTCCTTGCCCTGCCAGTCGATCAGGTGGGCGGGCACCACGCCCGTGTCCTTTTCCATGCCTTCCCACCACACGTCGCCGTCATCGGTCAGCGCGACGTTCGTGAAGATCACGTTCTTGTCCAGGCTGGCCATGCAGTTCGGGTTGGTGTGGTAGTTCGTGCCCGGGGCCACGCCGAAGTAGCCGGCCTCGGGGTTGATGGCGCGCAAGCTGCCGTCGGCCTGAGGCTTGATCCAGGCGATGTCGTCGCCAATCGTCGTGACCTTCCAGCCGTCGAAGGCCTTCGGGGGCACGAGCATGGAGAAGTTGGTCTTGCCGCAGGCGCTCGGGAAGGCGGCGGCCACGTGGTACTTCTTGCCCTGGGGGCTGGTCACGCCCAGGATCAGCATGTGCTCGGCAAGCCAGCCCTGGTCGCGCCCCATGTTGGAGGCGATGCGCAGCGCCAGGCATTTCTTGCCCAGGAGGGCGTTGCCGCCGTAGCCCGAGCCGTAGGACCAGATCTCGCGCGTCTCGGGGTAGTGCACGATGTACTTGGTCGTGGGGTTGCAGGGCCAGCTGGTCTCGTCCTTCTGGCCGGCGGCCAGCGGCGCGCCCACGGTGTGCATGCAGGGCACGAACTCGCCGTCGGCGCCGATCACGTCGTACACGGCGCGGCCCATGCGCGTCATGATCTTCATGTTCACGGCCACATAGGCGCTGTCGGACAGCTCCACACCCACATGGGCGATGGGCGAGCCCAGCGGGCCCATGGAGAACGGCACGACGTACATGGTGCGGCCGGCCATGCAGCCGTCGAACAGCGGCTGCAGCGTGGCGCGCATCTCGGCCGGGGGCATCCAGTTGTTGGTCGGGCCGGCGTCTTCCTTCTTCTCGGAGCAGATGAAGGTGCGGTCTTCGACGCGCGCCACGTCCGACGGGTCGGACCAGGCGAGGTAGCTGCCGGGGCGCTTGGCGGGGTTGAGCTTCTTGAAGGTGCCGGCATCGACGAGCTGCTGGCACAGCTGGTCGTACTCCTCCTGGCTGCCGTCGCACCAGTGGATCCTGGCGGGCTTGCACAGGGCGGCCATTTCGGCGACCCAGGCGATCAGCTTGGCGTTCTTGACGTAGGCGGGGGCCTGGATGTTCAGACCTTGTGCGGTGGGAGCGTTCATGGTGGGCTTCCTAAGTTGAAAAGCAGTTTTTTCAAAGAAAGCGCACCGCGGACTCGTCGCTCGCCCCGCGCACTGGACGCTGCCTTTGAAAAAACGGCTTGGCATGGCGGCCGGCTCGCGGGTGGAGCATGGGCCGGGGCAGGTGCATGCATGTCGCGCGGCGACCGAACCGACGATTCTATGAAGGTGCCCCGAATTTGTCTTCAGGGCCGGCGGCAAATCAATGCAAAAATAACATGACTTTATGCGCGCAATGAGGCCTGTCGATGCGACCGCCCGAAACGACGAGGCCCCGCGATGCGGGGCCCCGACTGTGCTGCGTCGAAGGTTGTCAGGCCATGAACACGGCGATCATGGCGAGCAGAAAGATCATGATCGCGCCCACGGCGGGAATCACCACGGGGATCACGTTCACCACGGTCTCGATGGGGTCGGTCGCGGTGGCCACTTCGACATCTGCCGCATTGGGCGCTATGGGGTGATGGGTCACGGGCTTGTCTCCTGAATGGGGTTTGCGGACCAGTGTAGCGGCAATGCATGCGGCGCGGCGCCCGGGCCTTACCCGCATCAGCGCAGCTCGGCCTCCATGTGGGCCGCGCGCAGCCGCTCCAGCACCTGCTGCACATGTTCCTTGCCGCGCGTCTGCAGCACGAGCTCGATCTCCACGTTCTGCGCAGCCAGCATGGTGAAGGCGCGCTGGTGGTGCACCTCCTCGATGTTGGCGCCTGCGTCGGCCACGGTGGCGGTGATGCGCGCGAGCACGCCGGGCACGTCGCGTGCGCTCACCAGGATGCGCGCCAGGCGCCCGGAGCGCACCATGCCGCGCTCGATGATGGCGGCCAGCAGCAGCGGGTCGATGTTGCCGCCCGAGAGCACCAGCCCGACCTTTTTGCCGCGAAAGCGCTCGGGGTAGCGCAAGAGCGCCGCCAGGCCCGCGGCGCCCGCGCCCTCGACCAGGGTTTTTTCGATCTCGAGCAGCATGAGCACGGCCTGCTCGATGTCGCCCTCCTGCACCAGCACCAGCTCATTGACCAGGCGCGCGATGGCGTCGCGCGTCATCTCGCCGGGCTGGCCCACGGCAATGCCCTCGGCGATGGTCGATTGGCCCTGCGGGTGCTGCGTGCCCTGGATGGCGTTGACCATGGACGGAAAGCGCGCCGCCTGCACGCCCACGATGTCCAGGTCGGGCTTGAGCGCGCGCGCCGCCGTGGCGATGCCCGCGAGCAGCCCGCCGCCGCCGATGGCGACCACGAGCGCGTCGAGGTCCGGCTGCTCGGCCAGCATCTCCAGCGCGATCGTGCCCTGGCCCGCGGCGATGGCCTCGTCGTCATAGGGGTGGACAAAGGTCAGGCGTTGCTGCTCCGCCAGCTGGTAGGCGTGCGCGCGCGCCTCCTCCAGCGTGTCGCCGTGCAGCACGACCTCGGCGCCGAAGCCGCGCGTGCGCTCGACCTTCACGCCGGGCGTGAAGCGCGGCATGACGATGACCGCGCGCAGCCCCAGGCGCTGGGCGTGGTAGGCCACGCCCTGGGCGTGGTTGCCCGCACTCATGGCGACGACGCCATGCGCGCGCTCCTCGGGCGTGAGCAGCGCCAGCTTGTTGCAGGCGCCGCGCTCCTTGAACGAGGCGGTGAACTGCAGGTTCTCGAACTTGAGAAAGACCTGCGCGCCCACGATCTGCGAGAGCGTGCGCGACTCCACGCAGGGCGTGTCGAGCACCTGGCCGCGCAGCCGCGCCGCGGCGTCCTGGATGTCTTGGAGGGTGAGCATGGTGTTTACTATGAATAAGTGAGCTGCTTGCGCTTTATACGCTTGCGTCAAAGCCTGTTTTGACTGTGATTTCTTTGTTCAACCGGGATAGGCCCGGCCGAGGATGGCCGCCACGTTCATGCCGCGCAGGTCCACGGCCCCGGCGACCCGGCCTGCGGCAATCGGCCCCAGGCGCGTGGAAATGAAGGCGTCGGCCACGGCCGCGGGCGCGTGCCGGCGCAGCAGGCAGGCCTGGGCCAGCAGCACCAGGCGCTGGGCCAGCAGGCGGCCCAGGGGCTCGAGCTCCTCGGGCGGCAGGGTCAGCCATGCGATCAGCTCCTCAAGGGCCGCGGCCAGCGGCGGCTCGCCCGCGGCCACGGCACGCAGCTCGGCCAGCAGCGCCGCGGCCGCATCGCGCTCGCGCGCGAGGGCGCGCAACAGGTCCAGGCACATGACGTTGCCCGAGCCCTCCCAGATGGAGTTGACCGGCGCCTCGCGGTACAGCCGCGCGAGCACGCCGTCCTCGACATAGCCGTTGCCGCCCAGCACCTCCATGGCCTCGCCCGTGAGCTCCACGGCGCGCTTGCAGACCCAGAACTTGGCGGCCGGCGTCATGATGCGCTTCCAGGCGCGCTCGGCGCCATCCTCGGCCTCGCGCTCGAAGGCCTGGGCCAGGCGCATCAACAGCAGCAGCGCGGCCTCGCTCTCGAGCGCCAGGTCGGCGAGCACGGCGCGCATCAGGGGGTGATCGGCCAGCGGCCGGCCAAAGGCCTGGCGCCGGCGCGCATAGGCCAGCGCCTGCACCGTGGCCTGGCGCAGCATGGCGGCGCTGCCCACCACGCAGTTGAGGCGCGTGTAGCCCGCCATCTCGATGATGGTGGGAATGCCGCGGCCCTCCTCGCCCATGAGCACGCCCCAGGCGTCCTCGAACTCCACCTCGCCGCTGGCGTTGCTGCGGTTGCCCAGCTTGTCCTTGAGGCGCTGCACGCGCACGGCGTTCCTGCTGCCGTCGGGGCGCCAGCGCGGTACGTAGAAGCAAGCGAACGGCCCATCCGCCCCCACGCGCGCCGTGACCAGATGCGCGTCGCACTGCGGCGCCGAGAAGAACCACTTGTGGCCGCGCAGCAGGTATTCGCCGCCGCGCCCGCCCGCGCCCAGCGCGCTGGCCACGGTGGTGTTGGCGCGCACGTCCGAGCCGCCCTGCTTCTCGGTCATGCCCATGCCGAGCCAGACGCTGGCCTTGTGCGCCGCGGGCAGATCGCGCGCGTCGTAGGCGTCGCTGTAAAGCCTTGCGCCGAGCTCGGCCCAGAGCGCGCCCTCTTTCTGCAGCAGCGGTATCGCGGCCTGGGTCATGGTTGCGGGGCACAGCGTGCCCTGCTCCACCTGGCCGTGCAGATAAAAGCCCGCGGCCCAGGCGGCCCAGCGGCCCGCGCGCCGCTCCTTGAACGGCAGGCTGACCAGGCCCTGGGCGCGGTACAGCGCCATCAGTTCGTGCCAGGCGGGGTGAAAGTCCAGCGCGTCGATGCGCCGTCCGCGGCTGTCATAGCGGTGCAGCTCGGGCCCATGGCGGTTGGCCTGGGCGGCCAGCGCATAGGTTTCGGCGCGTCCCAGGCGCTGGGCGTAGGCATCGAGCGCCGGGCGCGCCCAGGCAGCGCCGGCGCGCGCGAGCGCCTCGCACAGCGCGGCGTCGGTGGCCAGCGGGTCGTAGTCGGCCAGATCGGGGTACTGGTTGAAGACCTGATGGGTGTGCCATGGCATGCCGCAACTCCTTTTCAGGCCAAATTGGCCGCTGGCGCGCTTGTATCAAGCGCAGGTAGCTATAAACAAACTAGCATCACGCGGGCTGCGGCTGGAACAGCCGGCGCGTGCCCACGGGCGCGACGGCGCGCGCGATGGCGCCGATATGGTCCGGCGTGGTGCCGCAGCAGCCGCCCACGATGTTCACCAGCCCCTCGGCGGCAAACTCATGCACCAGGCGGCTCGTGACCTCGGGCGTCTCGTCGAAGCCGGTGTCGCTCATGGGGTTGGGCAGGCCGGCGTTGGGGTAGCAGCTGATGAAGGTGTCGGGCGCCGCGCGGTTGAGTTCCTGGATGTAGGGCCGCATCAGCGCCGCGCCGAGCGCGCAGTTGAGGCCGATCGACAGCGGATTGGCATGGCGCACGCTGTGCCAGAAGGCCGTCACCGTCTGGCCCGAGAGGATGCGGCCCGAGGCGTCGGTGACCGTGCCGCTGATCATGATGGGAAGAACCTCGCCGGTCTGCTCGAAGGCCTCGTCGATGGCGAACAGCGCGGCCTTGGCGTTCAAGGTGTCGAAGATGGTCTCGACCAGCAGCACGTCGGCGCCGCCCGCGATCAGACCCAGGGTCTGCTCCAGATAGGCCGCGCGCAGCTGCTCGAAGGTGATGTTGCGCGCGCCGGGGTCGTTCACGTCGGGGCTGATGCTGGCGGTCTTGGGCGTGGGGCCGAGCGCGCCCGCGACGAAGCGCGGCTTGTCTGGCGTGGAGAATTTGTCGCAGGCCGCGCGCGCGATTTTTGCGCTCTCCACATTCATCTCGTAGGCCAGCTCGCCCATGCCGTAGTCGTCCTGGGCTATTGATGTGGCGCCAAAGGTGTTGGTCTCGACCAGGTCGGCGCCGGCGGCCAGATACCCCTCGTGGATGTCGCGGATCACGTCGGGGCGCGTGAGGCTCAGGAGCTCGTTGTTGCCCTTCACGTCGCGCGGGAAATCGGCAAAGCGCTCGCCCCGGTACTGCGCCTCGGTGAGCCTGAAGCGCTGGATCATGGTGCCCATGGCGCCGTCGAGGATGGCGATGCGTTGTTCGAGGATGGCGGGCAGCGCCTGGGCACGGGTGTAGCGGGGCAGAGTCATGGGGCCGATTGTAGGAAGGCGTCGCGCAGCTGCAGCGCGCTGCCCTCTTCGTCATTCCCGCGCATGCGGGAATCCACCGTGCCGCACTGCCACCGCGCCGGGACTGGATCCCCGCGTTCGCGGGGATGACGGGTCGGCGGTGGTTGGGTTCGTTGTCTGTTGCATGGCGCTGCGCCACCTGTGCCGTCATTCCCGCGCATGCGGGAATCCACCGTGTTGCCCTGCGCCTGCGCCGGGACTGGATCCCCGCGTTCGCGGGGATGACGGGTCGGGGGGGGCGGCTGGGCGCGGCTCAGTACGCGGCTCAGTACGACTTGGGCAGCCCCAGCACCTTCTCGGCAATGAAGCACAGGATGAGCTGCGGGCTCACCGGTGCCAGGCGTGGGATCCAGGACTCGCGCAGGTAGCGCTCCACGTGGTATTCCTTGGCGTAGCCCATGCCGCCATGCGTGAAGATGGCGCGCTCGCAGGCGCGGTAGCCGGCCTCGGCGGCCAGGTACTTGGCGGCGTTGGCCTCGGCGCCGCAGTTCTGCCCCTGGTCGTAGAGCCAGGCGGCCTTGTGCACCATGAGGTGCGCGGCCTCCAGATCCATCCAGGCCTCGGCCAGCGGGTGCTGTATGCCCTGGTTCTTGCCGATCGGGCGGCCGAAGACCTCGCGCTCGGCCGCGTAGCCCGCGGCGCGCGCAAGGGCCGCGCGGCCCAGGCCCACAGCCTCGGCGGCGATCAGGATGCGCTCGGGATTCATGCCGTGCAGGATGTAGGAAAAGCCCTTGCCCTCCTCGCCCACGCGGTCCTCCACGGGGATGCGCAGGCCGTCGATGAAGAGCTGGTTGGTGTCCACGCATTTGCGGCCGAGCTTTTCGATCTCGCGCACCTCGACCTTGCTGCGGTCGAGGTCCGTGTAGAACAGCGTCAGCCCCTCCGTGCCCTTGCATTCCTCCACGGGCTTGGTGCGCGTGAGCAGCAGAATCTTGTTGGCCACCTGGGCCGTGGAGATGAACACCTTCTGCCCATGCACGACGTAGTGGTCGCCCTCGCGCACCGCGCGCGTCTGCAACTTGAGCGTGTTCAGGCCCGCATTGGGCTCGGTCACGCCGAAGCAGGCCTTGTCCCGGCCCTGGATCAGCGGCGGCAGCCAGCGTTTCTTCTGCGCGTCGGTGCCGAACACCACGGCGGGGTGCAGGCCAAAGATGTTCATGTGCACGGCCGACGCGCCCGACAGGCCCGCGCCCGTGGCCGAGATGGTGTGCATCATCAGCGCCGCCTCGCTGATGCCCAGGCCCGCGCCGCCATATTCCTCGGGCATGGCGATGCCCAGCCAGCCCGATTTGGCCAGCGCCTGGTGAAAGTCATGCGGGAAGCCGCCCTCCATGTCCTTCCTGAGCCAGTAATCGGCATCAAAGGGCGCGCAGACGCGCTCGATGGCGGCGCGGATCTGTTCCTGCTCGGGGCTGAGTGCGAAGTTCATGGGCGTATGACCTTGTCGGGGGATTCGCCATAGGGCGGGCTGTAGATGACGAGCAGCTTCACGGGCTGCTCGCTGGTGACGGTGAAGACATGCATCTGGTCGGCCGGGAAGAAGCACATGTCGCCCGGCACCATGTCGAAGGCCTCGCCCGCGACTTCGGCGCGGGCCGTGCCCTCGAGCAGATAGCAGGCCTGCTCTATGCCCGGATGCGCATGGGGCAGCGCGCCGCCGCCCTTGTGCAGCGTGCCCAGCAACACCTCCATCTGCCGCGCGCCCACGGTCTCGGGGCCGATCAGGCGCTGGTTATGCGTGTGGTGGTGGTTGGCGGGCTGGTAGCTGGGTACCTCGGCGGCGCGCACCAGGTAGCGGGATGTAGTCATGTGGGGTCTTTCTCCATTGCGTCGCGCACTGTCAGCAGTCGATGAAACAGGCGCGCCCATGCGAGGGCCACCGTGCAAGGGCCGCCCCGCAGCACCGGTGGCGTCCCCCTTCCCACGCGAAGCGTGAGAGAAGGGGGAAGCGGCACAGCCGCTCAGGGGGTTGTCGCATTCTTCACTCGGGCTGAATGCCGGCCTGCTGGATCAGCGTGCGCCAGTGCGTGAGTTGCCCGGCCACGTACTGCGCAAACTCATCGGGCGTCTTGCTGGGCCAGACACGAAAGCCGATCTGCGCGAGCTTGTCCTGCAGCGCCCTGTCGGCCAGCACGGCCTGCAGCTCGGTGTTCAGGCGCTGCACCACGGCCGGCGGCAGGCCCGCGGGGCCGAAGATGCCGTTCCACGAGGTCAGGTCAAAGCCCTTGACCGTCTGGCCTATGGGCGGCACGCCCGGCAGCAGCGGCGTGGGCTCGGCCGTGGTGATGCCCAGCGTGCGCACCTTGTCGGTCTTGAGCATGCCCATGCCCGAGCCCAGGTCGGCCACATACACCTGCACCTGTCCGCCGACCAGATCCGTCATGGCCTGAGGGCTGGACTTGTAGGGCACGCCGAGCACGTCGATCCCGGTGATGTGCTTGATGCTCTCCATGGCCACCAGCGAGGTGCTGTTGGGCGTGGCGTAGCTCAGCTGGCCCGGGTGGGCGCGCGCGTAGTCGAGCAGCTCGGCCAGCGTCTTCACGGGCAGCGACGGGTGCACGGCCAGCGCGAACGGCAGCTCGCCCACGCGCGCCACGGGCGTGAAGTCCTTGATCGGGTCGTACTTGAGGTTCTTGTACAGCGCCGGGTTGGCCGAATGCGAGGTGTTGGTCGTCATGAACAGCGTGTAGCCGTCCGGTTTGGCCTTGGTGACGAACTGCGCCGCCACCTGGGCATTGGCGCCGGGCTTGTTGTCCACGATCACCGGGTGGCCGAGCCGATCGGCCAGCCCCGCGGCCACGGCGCGCGCCACCGAGTCGGTGCCGCTGCCGGCCGCAAACGGAACGACCAGGGTGACGGGGCCGCTGGGGTAGGTCTGAGCCAGGGCCGCTGCGGCCGCGCATGCCAGCGCGCAGGCGGCCAGGGCGCCGCGAAGCACAGTCTTCATGGTTTGTCTCCGATGTTGTGATGGCTGTGCGCGCCATTCTTCGACGATTGACCGTCCGCGTCCAATTCAATCCACGGACCGATCGATAGCCCATGCGAATGGTTGACGCGGCACGCGCGCGCACCCCAAAGGAGACAGGGGCCTTCCGCCCCCCAGGTTCAGGCTGCCCGCAGCCGCCGCGCCGCCACGCCCGCGCCCACGAAGCCGGCCGAGACCACGCTCAGCACCAGGGCCAGGGCCGAGCCATGGAAGATGCTGGCATTCATCTGCGCGTCCAGCATGGCGCCGAACACCGGCGCCGCCAGGCAAAAGCCCAGGTCCAGCCCCGAATACACCGTGCCATAGACGCGCCCCGTGGCGCCGGGCGGCGCGGCGCGCTTGATGAGCATGTCGCGCGAGGGGCCCGCAATGCCTATGCCCATGCCCGCGAGCGAGGCCACCACCAGCGCCACCATGCCCGGCAGCACGCCCAGGCCCACCAGCACCAGCAGCGTGGCCGAGGCCAAGAGGCAGATGCTGATGGTCTTCTCGAGCCGCTCCACGCGGCCCACGAGGAAGCCGCCGATGACCATGCCCGCGGCGCCGCAGAGCATGTAACCGGTGACGACCATGGTGGTCAGCGACAGCGGCAGGCCATAGAGGTTCTGCAGCGACGGCGCGGCAAAGCTCTGGATGGCGCTGAGCGAGCAGGTGCTCCAGAAGAAGAACGAGAAGCACAGCCACACGGCCGGCAGCTTGAGGAAGGCCATGGGATGCTCGGGCGCCGCCGTGCCGCCCGCCACGCCCTTGGCCTGGTGCGCCCAGGCGCCCTGGCGGTCGTCGAGCGCGTCGCGGTGCCAGACCATGATGGCCAGCACCAGCAGCGCCAGCAGCGCGCCGCTGAAGCAGGCCATGCGCCAAGAGCCCGTGGCCGTGGCGATGCCGGCCATGAACACCGGCGCCGTGGCCCAGCCCAGGTTGCCCGAGATGCCGTGCACCGAGAAGCCATGGCCCAGCCGCGCGGGCGACACGCGCTTGTTGAGAATGGTGAAGTCCACCGGGTGAAACGGCGCATTGCCCAGGCCCGCGAGCACCGCCGCCAGCACCAGGCCCGTGTAGCCGCCGGCGCTGCCCGCCACCAGCCCGGCCGTGGCAAAGCTGGTCAGCGCCGCGAACAGCACCGGGCGCGCGCCCACCTTGTCCACCAGAAAGCCCGACAGCGCCTGCCCCGTGCCCGAAACCACGAAGAACACCGAGAGCAGCAGGCCGAGCTCCGAATAGCTGTAGCCGAAGTCCGCGATCAGGAACGGGAACAGCGGCGGCAGCAACATGTGAAAGAAATGCGAGGAGCCATGCGCCAGGCCGATCAGGCCGATGGTGCGCGCGTCCTGGCGCAGGGAGGGGGTGGCGGTCGTCATGGTGGCTGATGTTAGGCAAGGCGACCGAGTCCGATATACGATAGTCGGCCAATTGCTGTCGCGATCATGCCAACCCATACTGCACCGCACCAATCTGCCGACGCCGTGGCCGCCCAGGCACAGACCCAGGCCCAGGCGCCGCGTGCGACACGCGTGCTGTCCTATGTGGAGTCGCTCACGCCGCACCTGTTCGTGCCCAGCCGTGCGCGCCCGGTGCGCGCCAAGCACCGCGAGCTGCGCGCCGACACCCATGTGCGCCCGCACAGCCACCCCTGGGCGCAGGTGGCCATCTCCACCAGCGGCGTGCTGCGCCTGACGGTGCCGCATGGCGCCTACATCGTGCCGCCCTCGCGCGCGCTGTGGATTCCGCCCGGCGTGGAACATGCCGTGACCATGGTCGAGGACGCCGACCTGCGCACGCTCTACTTCCACCAGCCGCCCGGGCGCTGCGGCCCCGGCGTGGCGCGCGAGCAGGAGGATCCGTGGCGCCAATGCCGCGTGCTGGAGGTGTCCGACCTGCTGCGCGCCCTGGTGCGCGAGATGCCCACCGAACCCGACGACGGCGCGCCGCTGCCGCCCGAGGCGCTTGAGCGCGAGCGCCACCTGAGCGCCCTGATCCAGGACGAGCTGCGCCGCGCCCAAAGCGTGCGCCTTGGCGTCGATCTGCCGCGCGACAAGCGCCTGCGCCTGCTGTGCGAGGCGGTGATTGCCGACCCCACGCTGCACGAGACGCTGGCCGACTGGGCGCAGGACACCGGCGCGAGCCCGCGCACCGTGGCGCGGCTGTTCCGTCAGGAGCTAGGCTGCACCTTCACTCAGTGGCGCCAGCAGGTCATCCTCGCGCGCGCCGTGGCCCTGGCCGCGGGCCGGCGGCCCATCAACCAGATCGCGGCCGAGCTGGGCTACAACAGCCCGAGCGCCTTCAGCGCCATGGTGCGGCGCACGGTCGGCATGCCCCCGGCACGATTCGTCGGCATGCACAGCGGTGCGTTGCAGGGCGCGTGAAAGCTGTGGCCCGCTCACGCGGCACACAAGGAGTTCGGAGGCCATCTCCCACTCGCAGACGAAAAATCTGCACGATATACTTTTGCATCAATTTGCATCAAGAATCCCAAGGAGTCTCCCATGCGCGTCGTTATCACCTGCCTGTCCCTGACGGTCGTGGCATTGGCGGGCTGTGCCAGCCAGACCCCTGCGGAACAGATCAATCGAGCGCCCACCGTACGCCTTTGCGTTGGCGGCAACCAATGTTCGGATCAGCCACGTGACATCGCCACCTTCCGGGGCGAGCCAGTCAACGCCGAATCCGAGCGCCGCATGGCAGCCCTGACCGCGCTGGCCGAACGCGACCCCAAGGCCGCATACGATCTGGGCCTGCGCCTGCTGCGCGGGGACGGCGTGGAGCGCAACACCCACCAGGCCATCGAATGGATGCGCAAAGCGGGCGGCCGCGGCCATGGCGCCGCCCAGTTCGAGCTCGGCCGCATGTATCTGGTGGGAATCGAGGAGATGGGCCCCGATCCGGCAGAGGCCGAATCCTGGCTCACCCTCGCCGCCGCACAGGGCAACAAGGAGGCTGCACGCCTTTTGCCCCAGGCACAGGCCGCCAAACGAGACGCCCAGGGCAACTACCAGGCGCGCAAGGAACTGCGTGACTCCTGGTACGGCTGGTACATCCACGCGCCCTATTACTGGGTCTGGGGTCCATCGGGCTGGTACCTGCGTTGATGCGTGCTGCAACGCCTCCTTATCCCAACCCTCATCACCATTGAAAGCACTTTCATGACCAAGAAAACCTTCATTGCCCTGGCGGCCACCCTGGCTCTGGCCGGCTGCGTCACTCCTGGCGGCGGCATCGTCAACACCGGCACGGCACCCACGGCCGCCACGGGCGCGGCCGGTGGCGCCGCCAGCGTGGATGCCAATCCCTCGCTGGAGCGCTGCGACGCCCCCTTGGGCACGCTGGCCGTGGATGACGGCCGGGGCAAGGAGTGGTATGCCAGCTTTGGCGCCGCCACCAAGATCACCACCATCGAGCCGCTGATCCGCCTGGCCGTGCAGCAATCCAACTGCTTCGTGATCACCTCCATCGGCAACAACCGCACCGAGAGCAAGCTCAGCGCCATCACCGACAAGCAGCGCAACTCCGGTGAATTCCGCGCGGGCTCCAAGCAGCAAAAGGGCCAGCGCGTGGCGGCCGACTACTTCATGGAGCCCTCCATCATCATCGACAACGACGCCACGGGCCAGATGGCAGCCGGGGTGGGCGGCCTGTTCGGCCGGGCTGGCGCGCTGATCGGCGGTGCCATGCAGAGCAAGGCCTCGGTCGTGACGCTGAGCATGTTCGACATCCGCTCGGGCGTGCAGATCTCGATCTCCGAAGGCAACGCCACGGCCACCAACTTCGGCGCAGCCATGGGTGCCTTCGGCGGTGGCGCTGCGGGCGGCCTGGGCGGCTTCTCGCGCTCTCCCGAAGGCAAGGCCACCGTGGCCGCCTTCATGGATGCCTACAACAACATGGTGATCTCGCTGCGCAACTACAAGGCGCAGGAAGTCAAGGGCGGCCTGGGCCGCGGCGGCCAGCTCAAGGTCGGCAACTAATTCGGACCAACCGCCCGGCGAGGCGCAGAGCCTCCCCCGCTGCAATGCCAGTCAGCCCAACGCTGACTGGCATTTTTCTTGTCGGCTACCGGCCAAATCCACCGTTCATGACCTGCTCAGACGCTCGATGAGGCCGTTGAGCTCCTCGAGCGAGCCGAAGCCTATGGCCAGCTCGCCCATCTCGTCCACGCGGCTGCCGCGCTTGACGCGCTTTTTCACGCGCACCTCGACCTCGGCCATGAGCAGGTCCGACAGTTCCTCCTCGATGCGCCTGACGTCGCGCGACTTGTCCTTCTTGGGCTTTTGCGGCGTCAGATTGAACTCGGCGCCCAGCTTCTTCACCAGGCCCTCGGCCTCGCGCACCGAGAGCTTCCTGGCCGCGATCTGGTTGCCCGCCGTGATCTGCGTGGCGCGGTCCAGCGACAGCAGCGCGCGCGCATGGCCCATGTCGATGTCGCCGGCCATGAGCATGGTCTGCACCGGCTCGGCCAGGTTGAGCAGCCGCAGCAGGTTGCTGGCCGCGCTGCGCGATCGGCCCACGGCCTGGGCCGCCTGCTCGTGCGTGAGGCCGAACTCGCGCACCAGGCGTTGCAGGCCCTGGGCCTCCTCGAGCGGGTTCAGATCCTCGCGCTGGATGTTCTCTATGAGCGCCATGGCGGCGGCGGACTCGTCGGGCACGTCGCGCACCAGCACCGGCACCTCGCTGAGACCCGCCAGGCGCGAGGCCCGAAAGCGCCGCTCGCCCGCGATGATCTCGTACTTGCCCGCATGCTCGCCACCGGCCAGGCGCCGCACCAGGATGGGTTGCATCACCCCCTGGGCCTTGATGGATTCGGCCAGCTCGTAGAGCGCACCCTCGTCCATGCGCGTGCGCGGCTGGTAGACGCCGGGCACGAGCTGCTCCAGCGCCAGCGTGCTGGGCAGGCCCTGGGCCGCAGCAGCGGCCTGCTCCACCCTGTCCTCGACCTTGGGGCCCAGCAGGGCCTCGAGGCCGCGTCCCAGGCCCTTGGGTTTCTTGGTGACCATGTCGTTCAATCCTTGTTCGTCAGTGAGAGCAGCAGCGCCCTGCCCTCGGTCCATTCGCCCAGCCCCGATTCGGCGTTGATATGGCCGCGCCGGCCCAGATCGACGAAGCGCGCGCCCCAGTCCTCGGCCAGGGCGCGTGCGCGCTCGGGGCTGCAGTACGGGTCGTCCTGGCTGCCCACGACCACGGAGGGAAAGGGCAGCGGCCGGCGCGCGACGGGCGCCCAGCCACGGATCTGCGCCGACAGGTCGGGCCGCTCCACATCCCCCGGCGCCACGAGCAGCGCCCCCGCCACCTTGTCTGCGTGGCGCGTGTGCGCGGCCCACCACGCGACCAGAATGCAGCCCAGGCTGTGCGCGGCCAGCAGCACCGGAGCCTGCGTGTCGGCCACGACCTCCTCGAGCCGCGCGCTCCAGTCGCCGCGCAGCGGACGCATCCAGTCATGCTGCTGCACGCGCAGGTCGCCGTGCAGCCGCTCCCATTCGCTCTGCCAATGGCCGGGGCCGGAGTTCTGCCAGCCGGGCAGGAGGAGTACGCTGGGTTGCTTCATTACTATAATTTATATAGCTGCTCGCGCTTGATGGGAGGGCGCTGGAACCGTTTTTTGCTCATAGCGATCGTCGGCATCACATGCGCTTGATGCGCTCCACCATCTCGCGCGCAAACCCCACGAAGGCCTGGCTGCCCTTGGCCGATGGGTCGAACACCACGCCGGGCAGGCCGTAACTGGGCGCCTCGGCCAGGCGTACGTTGCGCGGGATCACGGTGTCGAACACCTTGTCGCCAAAATGGTCCTTGAGCTGGGCGCTGACCTGGCTTTGCAGCGTGATGCGCGGGTCGAACATGACGCGCAGCAGGCCGATGATCTGCAGCTCGCGGTTCAGGTTGGCGTGCACCTGCTTGATGGTATTGACCAGGTCCGTCAGACCCTCGAGCGCGAAGTACTCGCACTGCATGGGCACGATCACGCCATGCGCGCTGCACAGCCCATTCAGGGTCAGCATGGACAGGGACGGCGGACAGTCGATGAGCACGAAGTCGTAGTCGCCATCGACCTCGGCAAGTGCCGCCTTGAGGCGCCGCTCACGCTGCTCAAGCGGCACGAGCTCGACCTCGGCGCCGGCGAGCTCGCGGTTCGCGCCGAGCACGTGGTAGCCACATTGCTCGGCAAGCACGGCGGCCTCCTTGACAGATGCGGACTCGAGCAGCACGTCATACACGGACAGCTCCAGCGCGCGCTTGTCCACGCCCGAGCCCATGGTGGCATTGCCCTGCGGGTCCAGGTCCACGAGCAGCACGCGTTGGCCTATCGTTGCGAGGCCGGCGGCGAGGTTGACGGCGGTGGTGGTCTTGCCTACGCCACCCTTCTGGTTGGCAATGCAGAAAATCTTGGCCATGCGCTGGTCTTGCTTGGAATGGGCCAGCGCTATGCCGGCAACTGATGTTCCGCTGCCCGCGATGCCGAACCGGACGGAAAGCGGGAGGGAGAGACTCCGAGTTTAAGCCACGGGCCGCAGCCAGCAGATGCAGCGCTCGGCATCGAGCCCCGGCACGTGCAGCTGTTCCACGTGAAACAGCTCCACTTGGGCGGGCAGCGCGGCGATCTCGTCCTGCGGATGGCGGCCCTTCATCGCCAGCCACACGCCCTGCGGCGCGAGCGCCCGGCGCGACCAGGCCGTGAAGTCCGCGAGTGCGGCGAAGGCGCGGCAGCTCACCACGTCGTAGGGGCCGGTCAGCGTCTCCACCCGCGCGTGGATGCCATGCAGATTCTTCAGCCCCAGGGCGGCGGCCGCCTGCTGGATGAAGGCCGCCTTCTTGGCCACGGTGTCCACGCAGCTCACATCCAGATCCGGGCAGCAGATGGCAAACACCACGCCCGGCAGACCGCCGCCGCTGCCCACGTCCAGCAGGCGCCGCCCTGCCCCGCCGGCCAGATGGCGCTCGAGCGGCACCACGGCCGCGAGGCTGTCGAGCAGGTGGTGCGTGAGCATTTCCTCGGGATCGCGCACGGCCGTGAGGTTGTAGACCTTGTTCCACTTCTGCAGCAGCGCCATGAAGTCGATCAGGCGCGTGATCTGGCCCTCGTCGAGCGCCAGGCCCAGCTGCCGCACACCGGCACGCAGGCGGTCCGCCAGCGCGGTCGTCATGCCGCGGCCTCCGCGGCAAAGCCCTTGAAGCCGCCCTTCTTCAGGTGCACGAGCAGCAGCGAGATGGCCGCGGGCGTCACGCCCGAGATGCGCGAGGCCTGGCCCAGGGTCTCGGGCCGGTGCTTCTGCAGCTTCTGCCGCACCTCGATGGACAGGGCCGCGACCTGCATGTAATCGAGCTCGGCCGGCAGGCGCAGCTGCTCGTAGTGCGCGGCGCGCTGCACCTCGTCCTTCTGCCGGTCGATGTAGCCCGAATACTTGGCGGCGATCTCCACCTGCTCGATCACGGGCTCGCTCAGCGCGCCCAGGGTTTCACGTGAAACATCGGCGCTCGCGTAGCGGCCGCCGTCCAGGCTCATGAGGCTGTCGTAACTCACATCGGGCCGGCGCAGCAGGTCGAACAGGTTGTATTCACGCTCTATGGCCTTGCCCAGCACGCGCTCGGACTCGGCCGCGGCGAGGATGCGCGGGTTCACCCAGGTGCTCTTCAGGCGTTCTGTTTCACGTGAAACGGCATCACGTTTGCGGCTGAAGGCGTCCCAGCGCGCGTCATCAATCAGGCCCATGCGGCGCCCGGCCTCGGTCAGACGCATGTCGGCGTTGTCCTCGCGCAGCTGCAGGCGGAACTCGGCGCGGCTGGTGAACATGCGGTAGGGCTCGGTCACGCCCTTGGTCACCAGGTCGTCGACCAGCACGCCCAGGTAGGCCTCGTCACGGCGCGGCAGCCAGGGCGCCTCGCCGCGGCATTGCAGCGCGGCGTTGATGCCGGCAAACAGGCCCTGGGCCGCTGCCTCCTCGTAGCCCGTGGTGCCGTTGATCTGGCCGGCAAAGAACAGACCCTGGATCTGCCGCGTCTCGAAGCTGCTCTTGAGCGCGCGCGGATCGAAGTAGTCGTACTCGATGGCGTAGCCGGGGCGCAGGATATGGGCGTTCTCCAGCCCGCGCATGCTGCGCACCAGTGCGTACTGGATGTCGAACGGCAGGCTGGTGGAGATGCCGTTGGGGTAGAACTCGTGCGTGGTCAGGCCCTCGGGCTCCAGAAAAATCTGGTGGCTCTCCTTGTCAGCAAAGCGGTTGATCTTGTCCTCCACGCTCGGGCAGTAGCGCGGGCCCACGCCCTCGATCTTGCCGGTGAACATGGGGCTGCGGTCAAAGCCGCTCTTGATGATCTCGTGCGTGCGCGCGTTGGTGTGCGTGATCCAGCACGGCACCTGGCGCGGGTGCATGGTCGCCGAGCCCATGAAACTGAACACCGGCAGCTGCCCCTCGTTCACGCCGCCGGGCATGCCGTCGCCGGGCTGCTCCTCGCATTTTGAAAAGTCGATGCTGCGCCCGTCGATGCGCGGCGGCGTGCCGGTCTTGAGCCGCCCCTGGGGCAGCTTCAGCTCCTTGAGCCTGCCAGAGAGGCTCACGGCGGGCGGGTCCCCTGCCCGGCCGGCGGCGTAGTTGTTCAGGCCCACATGGATCTTGCCGTCGAGAAAGGTGCCGGCCGTGAGCACCACGGCACGCGCGCGAAACGCAAGGCCGATCTGCGTCACGGCGCCGACCACGCGGTCGCCCTCCACCATCAGGTCGTCCACGGCCTGCTGGAACAGCCACAGGTTCGGCTGGTTCTCCAGCATGCGCCGGATGGCGGCCTTGTACAGGATGCGGTCGGCCTGGGCACGTGTGGCGCGCACGGCCGGTCCCTTGCTGCTGTTGAGGATGCGGAACTGGATGCCGCCCTCGTCCGTGGCCAGCGCCATGGCGCCGCCGAGCGCGTCCACCTCTTTCACCAGATGGCCCTTGCCAATGCCCCCTATGCTGGGGTTGCAGCTCATCTGGCCCAGGGTCTCGATGTTGTGGGTCAGCAGCAGCGTGCGGCAACCCATGCGCGCGGCCGCCAGCGCGGCCTCGGTACCGGCATGGCCGCCGCCGACGACGATGACGTCAAATTCCTGGGGGTAAAGCATGGGCGTACTGTGCAAGGGGAAACCTGCAATTTTCCCATCTTTGCCTTTGCCCGTCGTGCCGGCCCATGTTTCACGTGAAACCCATGCAGGATTGTTGCGCCGCCGCTGTGCTCCAATCCGCAGCCATGAAACTACTCGTCTTTGCGGGCAGCACCCGCCAACAATCGTTCAACCGGCGCCTGGCGCGCATTGCGGCCGACCTCGGGCGCGAGGCCGGCGCCGAGGTTACGCTGCTGGAGCTCTCCGAGCTCGACATCCCCATGTACAACGCCGACCTCGAGGCGCGCGGCACGCCGCCGGACGTGATCCGCCTCAAGGAAATCATGGACGCCCACCCGGCCTGGATCATCTGCTCGCCCGAGTACAACGGCAGCTACACCGGCCTGCTCAAGAACACCATCGACTGGGCCTCGAGCCCCGTGGCCGGCCACCCGGTCTGGACCGACATGAGCCGGCCCTTCGCCGGCAAGGTGGTGGGCGTGCTCAGCGCCTCCAACGGCGCCCTGGGCGGCCTGCGCTCGCAAAGCCATCTGGCGCCGCTGCTGGTGCTGCTGGGCTGCTGGCTTGCGCCGCGCAACTACGCGCTGGCGCGTGCCGCAACCGCCTTCGATGACGCCGGCCATCTCATCGACGCCGGGCAGCGCGATCAGGTGCGCGGCGTGGTCGAGCAGGTGCTCTGGGCCGCGCAGCGCCTGACCGCCTGAGGGGCCTCCCCATGGATTGCCGCCCGCGCTGCGGCGCCTGCTGCACCGCGCCGTCGATCAGCAGCCCCATACCCGGCATGCCCCAGGGCAAGCCCGCGGGCGTGCCCTGCGTGCAGCTGGACGAGGATTTGCGCTGCCGCATCTTTGGCCACCCTGACCGGCCCGCGGTATGCGCCTCGCTCCGGCCCCACCCGTCGATGTGCGGCGGCTCGCGCCAGCAAGCCATGGACATGCTCACGCGGCTCGAGCGCATGACCGCCCCCCGGGGTGCAAAGGCGGCGCACAAGGCATAGCATTGGAGCCTCATCAACGAGGACCCCCGACCATGAAGCTGTACTACTCCACCGGCGCCTGCTCCCTGGCTCCCCATATCGTGCTGCACGAGGCCGCCCTGGCCCATGAACCCGTGCTGGCCAGCACCAAGACGCACAAGCTGCCTGACGGCACCGACTTCTACAGCATCAACCCGCTGGGCTATGTGCCGGTGCTGGAGCTGGACGACGGCACGCGTCTGCGCGAATGCCAGGCCATATTGCAGTACCTGGCCGATCAGGCACCGCAGAAGAACTTGGCACCGGCCAACGGCACGCTGGCGCGCTACCGTCTGCAGGAGTGGCTGAGCTTCATCAGTTCCGAGGTACACAAGGGCTTCGGTCCACTGTGGGTGCCGACAACGCCCGAGGACTACAAGCCCGTGGTCCAGCAGCGTGTGCTGGCACGCCTGCAATGGCTCGACGGCGAACTCGCGAACAGGCAGTACCTGATGGGCGACCAGTTCAGCGTGGCCGACGCCTACCTGTTCACCGTCAGCAATTGGGCGCAATATGTGGGCCCGGACATTTCGGAACTGAAGAACTTGGCCGCCTACCGCGCGCGCATCGCCGCCCGCCCGGCAGTGCAGGCCGCCATGAAGGCAGAAGGCCTGCTCAAGTAGGCGCCATCGGCCAAGTGCCGCGACACCTCTGTTTCACGTGAAACAGGGTGATTTCGACCATTTCCACGGGCCTCGCAACATGACTTCCCTGTTCGACCCCATCCAGGCTGGCGACCTGCATCTGGCCAATCGCATCGCGATGGCGCCGCTCACGCGCAACCGCTCTCCCCAGGCCATTCCGCAGGACATCACCGCCACCTACTACGCCCAGCGCGCCGGTGCCGGTCTCTTGATCACCGAGGGCACGGCCATCAGCCCGCAGGCCCAGGGCTACTCCGATGTGCCCGGCCTGTACGGCAGCGAGCAGCTCGACGGCTGGAAGAAGGTCACGCGCGCCGTGCACGCGGCCGGCGGAAAGATCGTCACGCAGCTGTGGCATGTGGGGCGGGTGTCGCATTCCCTGCTGCAACCGGGCCGGGCCGCACCCGTGGCGCCCTCGGCCGTGCAGGCCCATGCCAAGACCTATGTCGTGGATTCGGACAGCGGCACGGGGCAGTTCGTGCACACCTGCATGCCGCGGGCGCTCGAGGTGCAGGAGCTCCCGGGCATTGTGCGCACCTTCGCCACCGCCGCGCGCAACGCGGTGCAGACGGCCGGCTTCGACGGCGTGGAGCTCCATGGTGCCAACGGCTATCTGCTGGACCAGTTCCTCAAGGACGGCGCCAACCACCGCACGGACGACTATGGCGGCACCATCCCGCGCCGCACCCGCTTCATGCTCGAGGTCGTGCGCGCCGTGGCGGACGCCATCGGCGGCGGTCGCGTGGGCGTTCGTTTGTCTCCCGTCACGCCGGCCAACGACATTCACGACAGCCACCCCCAGCCGCTGTTCGAGTACCTGGCGCGCCACCTGGCGCCGCTGTCCCTCGCCTACATCCACGTCATCGAGGGTTCGACGGGTGGCCCGCGCGAGGTCGAGGGCCGGCCCTTCGACTACGCCGCCTTCAAGGCCGCCTACCGCGACGCCGGCGGGCGCGGCGCCTGGATGGTCAACAACGGCTACGACCGCGACATGGCCCAGCAGGCCGTGGCCAGCGGCCAGGCCGACATGGTGGCCTTCGGCCGCGCCTTCATCTCCAACCCCGACCTCGTGACCCGCCTGCGGCGCAACGCGGAGCTCAACGCCTGGGACCGCGCCACCTTCTACGGCGGCGGCGAGAAGGGCTACATCGATTATCCGAGCCTGGACTGATCAGGCCGCAAACCGCAGCCGCACCCGGCATCCCTGGCCGGGCGCGCTGTCCAGCGCCAACTGCGCACCGATCTGCTGCGCCTGCTCGCGCAGGCCCTGCAGGCCATAGTGGCCCGGCGGCACGGCCGCGGGGTCGAACCCCCGGCCATCGTCGGTCAGCGTCAGGCGCCAGCACATGTCCGCGTCGGCATCGCCCCCCTCCTCGGGCTGCAGGCTGAGCGCGAGCGTGCTCGCCCCCGCATGCCGGCGCACATTGCGCAGCAGCTCGCGCACCATGTTCAGCACCGTGGCGGCGCGCTCGCTCACAAGATCCGCGCTCGCCGGGTCCACAAGCGCCCGGACATGCACGCCGCTGTCCTCGGAAAACCTGTGCAGCAGGGCCTGCAGCGCGGGCCCCAGGCCGCTGTCGTGCACTTCGCTGTCGCGCATCTGGCCTATGACCGCGCGCGCCTCGGCCAGGCCGTCGGCGGCCAGCTTCTCGGCGTCGCGCAGCTCGGCGTCAAGCCGTTCGCGGCTCCACTGCGCACCGAGCTTGCGCATCAGGCGCACCTGCGTGAGCAGCGCCATGAGCGACTGCGCCAGCGTGTCGTGCAGGCCGCGCGCCAGGCGCAGGCGCTCGCGCGTGACGGCGGCGCGCCGTGCGTCCTGGGCCAGCCGCTCGATATGGGCGGTGCGTGCCGCCACGCGCATGTCGAGCTCGGCATTGAGCCGCGTCAGCGCCGCCTTCTCCTCCTGCCAATGGCCGATGAGCTGCGCCAGCGTCACGCCTATGCCATGCACCTCGTCGCGCCCCGCGGGTAGGTCCACGGCATCGCGCGTGCCGGCACGCACCGCCCTGGCCTGCTCGGCGAGCAGGTTGAGCCGACGCAGCAGCCGGCGCGCCACCAGCACGGCCGCCAGCGCCGCCAGCAGGCCCACGGCGAGCACGCCGACGAGCACGGCGCGATGCGTCTGGCGCGCGGGCGCGAGCGCCTGGCGCGCATCCTCGCGCACCCACAGCCGCCAGGATGCGGCCGCGAAGCCCGCGTCCTGCGCCTCCTCGTAGGCGCCGGGGGCATCGGAGCGCGCCACCAGATAGTGCCCGCCCTCGGCCAGATCGGCGTCGGCCGCCAGGCCCTGCAGCGCCGGCGGCCCGGCCAGCACCCGCCCGCCCGCCCCCGTGAGCAGCAGCTCCATGGGCAGGCCGCCGCCGATGGCACGCAGCCTCGCATCGAGCTCGGCCTGCAGCCACAGCCAGGGCAGTTGCGCGACCAGCACGCCCGCGGCGCCGCCCCCCTCGCGCACCAGCGGAACGGCCAGCACCAGCGCATCGACCCTGTCCTCGCCCTGGCCGCGGTGCAGCACCACCAGCGGATTGCGCCGGGCGCGCGCAAGCCAGGGCTGACCCTGCAGCGCCCGGGCCTGCGGCCAGGGCCCCGTGGCGGCAAGCCAGCGGTCCGTCGCATCGAGCACCCCTATCCAGCCGAGCTCGGGCTGCTGCACCTGCAGGGCCTGCAGGCGCAGCAGCAGCGCGGCCGGCGTATCACCCGGAGACAGGGCCCATTGCGCGGCCGTGGCGCGCATCGCGGCCAGGCGCGTCTGCAGCTGGGCCAGCAACGCGTCGGCCGTCTGGTTGGCGGTCTGCTGCAGGCGCGCGCGTGCGCTCATGGCCACATGGCGCTCGGCCTCGCTCGCGGCCCATTCGGCGGCCACCACGGCGCCCGCGACAACAAGGGCAAACATGGCCCAGCCCAGCGCCGCGGCGAAATGTCGCCAGGGGTTCAGGCGCTGCCACCAGTGCTCGCGCGGCGGCCCCTTCGGTGAATCGTGCTGCTGGGGTAAGCTGGTGCGCATGCGGATCACGCCTCATTCGATCGGGCCATTGTGCGGCAGCGCCGCGGCGGGAGTGCCGCGGCCATGAATGCGCCCAACGCCGGCGGCATGGCCGCCCCGTCGCTGCGGCTGCTGATCGTCGATGACCAGCCCATCATCCGCCGCGGCCTGGCGCTGATGCTCGGCGCCGAGCCCGGCATCGAGGTCGTGGGCCAGGCCGGCGATGGCCAGGAGGCGCTGGACCTGGCGCTGACGCTCGCGCCCGACGTGGTGCTCATGGACCTGCAGATGCCGCGCCTGGGCGGCGTGGCAGCCACGCGCGAGCTCACCGCGCGGCTGCCGCACACGCATGTGGTGGTGCTGACCACGTTCGACGACGACGAGCTCGTGTTCGAGGCCATACAGGCCGGCGCCCAGGCCTATCTGCTCAAGGACGCGGCCGAGGAGCTCGTGCTCGAGACCGTGCGCGCCGTGCACCGCGGCGAATCGCGCCTGTCGCCCACCGTGGCGCGCAAGCTGCTGCAGCAGTTTCGCGACCTGGCCGCGGGATGGGCGGCCGCACCGGGCGCGGCGCCGGCCCGCGGCGGCGATCGCGCCACGCCCCCCGACGAGGCCCTGAGCGACAGGGAGGAGCAGGTGCTGGCCCTGCTGGCCGAGGGCCTGTCCAACCGGCAGATCGCGGCCCGCGTCTTTCTGGCCGAGGGCACGGTCAAGAACTACGTCAGCCGCATCATGGAAAAGCTCCATGCCCGCAACCGCACTGAGCTCGCCGTGCGAAGCGCGGCGCGGCGCGGCCCCGTCACAGCCCCAGGCGGGCACTCGCCAGACGGCGCAGGCCATTGAGCGCCGGCGCCAGCAGCGCCGACGCGGCCAACACGCCCAGCACCACGGCGCCAGGCAGGGGCGCGGTGATCGCGCCGCCCAGTGCCACGCCCACGCCTATGAGCAGGTCCGCCACGCTGGCCGCGACGAGCCAGCGGCCCGGGGGCGTCTCCCAGAGCCAGCCACGCACGCGGATCGCGTAGATCGTCGCCTGACCGGCACAGACCAGGGTCAGAAAGGCCAGCGTCATGAGGGCCTCGGGCGCCAGGTGCAGCCAGAACGCGCCGGCCGCGAGCACGCCCAGGGCAAACAGCAGCTGCGCCAGGCCCAGCACCACCGCCACCGCCGTGAGCGCGCCAATGCGCCAGACATTGGGCAGGCGCGCGGGCGTGACGCGGTCCGTCGTGAGGGCCATGGACAGCAGGTCGCCCACCACGAGCAGCACGATCATGAGCAGGGGGCTCAGAATCGCCTGCCCCGTCATCATGAAGCCCGCGGCGATGAACAGCACCGTCGCCACCTTCTTGATGATGGAGTTGAGCGCATAGGTCTGCACGCGCCCGAACGTGCGCCGCCCCTCCTCGATGGCGCTCATGATGCCGCCCAGGCCCGGCTCGGTCAGCACCAGCCCGGCCGCGGCCTTGGCCACATCGGTGGCCTGGGCGACGGCGATGCCCATGTGCGCCTGGCGCAGGGCCGGCGCGTCGTTGGCGCCGTCGCCGCACATGCCCACCGTATGGCCCGCAGCCTGCAGGCCCTGCACCAGCCGGTATTTGTCCTGCGGCAGCACGCCGGCGAGCACGGCGCAGCGCTCGGGCCGCGCCATGGCCGCCGCATCGTCGGGCGTGCAGACCGGCCCCTCTATGCCCACCCTGCGCGCCACCGCGGCCGCCGTGGCCGGTGCATCTCCCGTCACCATGAGCACGCGCACGCCATGGTCGTGCAGGCGCGCGACGATCTGCGCGGCATCCTCGCGCGGCGGGTCGCCAAGCGCGACCAGGCCCGCCATGCGGCCGCCCGCGCCGTCCTGCAGCGCCACCGCCAGCACCCGGTGGCCCTGGGCCTCGAGCGCCTCGGCCGCGCGGCTCTGCCCTTCCGCGCTGCCCACGGCCGCGGCAATGGTCGCAAACGCGCCCTTCATGACGCGCATCTCGCGCCCCTGGGCATCGACCACGCGTGCCTGGGCGCGCCGGGTCTGGGGGTCGAAGGCCTGGAAGTCCAGCCGCCTGGGCCAGGGCACAGACGGCCCGGCGGCCGCGCGTATGGCGGCGTCCACGGGGTCGCTGCCGCCGTCCGAGCTGGCCAGCGCCGCAAGGGCCAGCAGGCGCGCCTCGTCAAAGCCGTCGAAGGGCTGCACGCGCGCCACCTGCAGCGCGTTGCGCGTGAGCGTGCCGGTCTTGTCCGAGCACAGCAGGTCCATGCTGCCCGCCTCGTCCAGCGCCGACAGCCGCGTAGCCAGCACGCCACGCCCGGCCAGCGCATGGGCCGACAGCGCCGCCGCCATCGTGAACGTCGCGGGCAGCGAGACGGGAATGGAGGCCAGGAACGCCGTGAGCACCAGCGGCTCTATGGCCCGCAGGCCCAGCCCCTGGTGCCAGGCATACAGCACCAGCAGCGCGATCACGGCGCCGTTGAACAGCGCCAGGTTGCGCACCACATGCAGCACGGCCTTCTGCTGCGTGCCCTGCGCATGGGCCGATCGCACCAGCTCGGCGGTGCGGCCAAAGCGCGTGCGCTCGCCCGTGGCCGTCACCAGCGCCTCGGCCTCGCCGCGGCAGACCAGCGCGCCGGCATGGGCGCTCGCGCCCGCGCCCAGGTCCACGGGCACCGATTCGCCCGTCAGCATGGACTGGTCGAGCAGCACATCCCCCGTGGTCAGCCGTGCGTCGGCCGGCACCACGGCGCCCAGCGACAGCTTGACCAGGTCGCCCGGCACCAGCTCGCGCGCGGGCAGCGTGACCCAGGCGCCGTCGCGCCGCACCGAGGCGTTGAGCGCCAGGCGCGATCTGAGCGCCGCCAGCGCCTGCTGCGCCCGCCCCTCCTGGGCCAGCGCCACCACGGCGTTGAGCAGCACCAGCGCGGCGATGATGGCCGCCTCGGCCTGCTTGCCCAGCGCCAGCTCGAGCAGCACGGCAGCCTCGAGCATCCACGGCACGGGCGCCCAGAGCTTGCCCAGGGCGCGGCGCGCCAGGCCCTCGCGCGGCTGGGCGATCTCGTTGGGGCCCACGCGCGCCAGCGCCTCGCGGGCCTGGGACATGCTCAGGCCGGTGCCGGCGCCGGCGCTGTCGGTCGATGGCGCGGTCTGCATGGCGCGGGGTCGGACAAGATGGTCGAACGGGCCGTCACTTCAGGGCCTGGTCCTCGATGTCGCTGCCGCCGGCCTCGGCCAGCAGCGCGCGGATGCGCGCCACGTCCTGCTCCTGCGCGTGCACGCTGACCAGGAACTGGTCGGCCTTGAGCGCGGTGTCGTAGCGCAGCACGGTATTGCGCGGCAGTCCCAGGGCCATGAGCGCGCCCGTCAGGGCCGAGGCCCCGCCCGCGAGCACCGCGCCCTCTATCCCGCCGACGATGCTCGAGGTCAGCGGCCCCAGCACCACCATGGGCCCGACCGCGGGCACGAAGAAGAAGCCCGAGCCCAGCAGCAGCCCCGCGAGGCCGCCCCAGAAGGCGCCCCATTTGCCGTAGAACAGCGCACGCTCGCCGACGTTGAAATAGCCCAGGGGCTGCTCCTCGCTGTGGTAGTTGCGCCCCACGACCGAGATGGCGGACAGCGGCACGCCGCCGGCATCGAGCCGGCGCACGCAGGCATCCGCCAGCGCATGGGTGGAGAACAGGGCCACGACGATGTGGCTGGCCGCGGCGGTCTGGAGTCCGGATTCGCTCATGACATGCCTCCTTGCGCGGGAAACGGGACCGCCCTCACTGCATGAACCAGCCATGGCTGACGACCAGCGACTGGCCCGTGAGCGCATTGCTCGGCCAGGCCGCAAAGGTCAGCGCCGCCTGGGCCACATCGTCCACGGTGGTGAACTCGCCGTCCACCGTGTCCCTGAGCATCACGTTGCGGATCACCTCCTCCTCGCTGATGCCGAGCTCCTGCGCCTGCTCGGGAATCTGCTTTTCCACGAGCGGCGTGCGCACGAAGCCGGGGCAGATGACGTTGCTGCGGATGTTGCAGGCCGCGCCCTCCTTGGCGATGACCTTGGCCAGGCCCTCCAGGCCATGCTTGGCCGTGACATAGGGCGCCTTGAGCCTGGAGGCCTCCTTGGAATGCACCGAGCCCATGAAGATGATGCTGCCCCCGCGCCCCGAGGCCATCATCTGGCGCATGGCCGCGCGCGCGGTCAGAAAGCCGCCATCGAGGTGCACGGCCAGCAGCCGCTTCCAATCTCCGAAGCGGAAGTCCTGCAGCGGCGCGACGATCTGTATGCCGGCGTTGCTCACCAGGATGTCCACGGCGCCGAGCCGCTGCTGCGCCAGCGCAAAGCCCATGTCCACGGACTCCTCGTCGGTCACGTCCATCGCAACGGCCAGGGTCCTGGCGCCCTTGGCGCCGATGGCGTCGGCCGTGGCCTGGGCGTCGGCAAGCCGGAGATCGGCAATCACCACGCTCGCGCCCGCATCGGCGAAGACCTCGGCAATGCGTTTGCCCAGACCGCTGGCCGCCCCCGTGACCAGCGCCGTCCTGCCCGCGAGGCTGAGCCTTGTGCCCGCATGAACTTCCGCGTTGTGCATGATGACCTCCATTGCAAGTAAAAACCATTGCCAGCCCTTGTCCATCAAGCGCCAGCAGCTATCAAATCAATATCACTTCCGGCGCACGACGCGGGCCACGCTGGCGTCGGGCCGGTAGTCGAGCACGCGAAACTCACCGGGACGCGCCGGGCCGCTCTGCGCCAGCAGCCGCAGCGAGGCCGCCATGTCGGCCTCGCCCGCGGCCCAATGCTCGACCATGGACAGGCGCGAGAACTCGTAATCCTTGGTCTGCGTCTCGTAGGGCTTGCGCCGGTGGATCACGTGCACCAGCGTGATCGGCGGATCGCTGGTGTCGGCCAGCAGCGCCTGCACGGCCGCGCTATGGCGCTGCGCCGGCGGCACATGCTCGGCCAGCGCGCGCAGGCGCCGGTGCAGCGCGTGGCGCTCGCGCACATGGTCGCTCACCATGCGCGTGCGGCTCGAGTACTGGATGTCCTTCTGCCGCTCGGCCACATCGGCGAGCGTGTGCGGCAAGGCACCGCGCGCGCCAAACAAATCCACCTGGAACAGGTTCACGGGCCGGTCGGCCGCGCCGTCGAGGTGGCGCATCACATGCGCCAGCGGCGTGTTCGACACCAGGCCCCCGTCCCAGTACCAGCGCCCGTCCACGGGCACGGCGGCAAAGCCCGGCGGCAGCGCGCCGCTGGCCATGATGTGTTCGGGGCCGATGCGCTCGACCCGGTTGTCGAAATAGGTGAAGTTGCCGCTCTGCACATCGACGGCGCCCACCGAGAAGCGCATGGGCCCATCGTTGAGCAGGTCAAAGTCCACGAGCTCGAGCAGCGTCTCGCGCAGCGGCGTCGTGTCGTACAGGCTCTCGGGCGGCTGCGGCCACCAGGCCCAGGGCGGGCGCGGCCGGAAGAAGCCCGGCACGCCCTGCCAGGCGCCCAGCAGCGCCATGGCGTTGTCCCACCAGCCGCGCATCGCGCCGAGATGCTCGCCCGCCGAGGGCGAGGGCAGCAGCGCGAGGCTGACCTGCTCCCAGAACGCATGCAGCCGCTGCACGCGCCGCTGCGGCGGGTTGCCCGCGATCAGCGCCGCGTTGATCGAGCCGATCGAGATGCCCGTCACCCAGTCCAGCGGCTCGGGCCAGGCCGACAAGGCCTCATACGCGCCGGCCTGGTAGGCGCCGAGCGCGCCGCCGCCCTGCAGCACGAGCGCGTTGATCGAGCGGCCCTCGCGCTGCGCCTTGGTGTGGACTGCCATGGTGGCTGCTCCTCATGCCCTGCGCGCGCCCGGTCAGATGGCCCAGTGGAAGTTGGCGTCCAGCCCCTTGGGGCCTACATGGACCATGCGCGTGAGCATGTCGTTCTTGTAGCTGGCCGTGATGCGGTACTCACCCTGTGGCAGCTGCACATAGGTCATGGGACCGGCGTCCTTGAGGCGCAGCACGGCGCGGCCGTTCCTGTCGAAGATCTTGAGCTTCACGTCCGCGACGAACTCGTTGTTCGAGCGGTCGGAGAAGGTCATGCGCAGCGGCCAGTGGTGCGCATCCTTGTGCATGCGCGCCTGCTCGTCCTTGCCGATGCCGCCATTGAGGTACACGGTGCCGGGCACGAGCTCGAACACCGTCACATCCTCCTCCACCGCCACAGGCTGGTCGGCCCTGGGTTGGTCGGCCTTGGCCTGGCCGCCTCCGTTGGCCGGCGCTGCGGCCGCCGGGCCCGCGGCCGAAGCCGCGGCCGCGCCGGCCGCCCAGGCCGGCAGCGCCACCGCGCCCCCCATGGCCATGACCAATGCCAGCGTGGCACCGCGTGCCAGGGTGATATGCATTGCGCGTGCGTTCATGATCGACTCCTTGTCCCGCTCACCAGCGGGCATGGAGCACACGATAGGACCGCGAGGCGCCGGCGCACAGTGCCAAAGGTCACAACCCGGCGTGACCTGCGCCATCGGCCGGGGGCCGATTCAGAGCCGA
The DNA here is from genome assembly GCF_040732315.1 of Oryzisolibacter sp. LB2S. Taxonomy (NCBI): domain Bacteria; kingdom Pseudomonadati; phylum Pseudomonadota; class Betaproteobacteria; order Burkholderiales; family Comamonadaceae; genus Alicycliphilus; species Alicycliphilus soli. The sequence goes on along the minus strand of NZ_CP160388.1, from coordinate 74,494 downwards.
TTCAGGCCCGGCCCAGGCGCAGCATGGGCGTGTCGGCCGCGAGCGCGGCGCGCGGCCGCATGGCATGGGCGGGCAGGTCGGCGGCCTGCGGCCCATCGGCCAGCCTGAACTGCTGCACCGCCTGCGACAGACGCCGGGCCTGCTCATGCAGCGACTCGGCGGCCGCGGCCGATTCCTCCACGAGCGCGGCGTTCTGCTGCGTCATGCGGTCGATCTCGGCCACCGCGGCATTCATCTCGCCAATGCCCGTGGCCTGCTCGGTGGCGGCCGAATGGATCTCGCCGATCATGTCGGTCACGCGCTGCACGCTGGTGACGATCTCCTGCATGGCCGCGCCCGCGTCCTCGACATGGCGCACGCCGCCATCGACGGCGCGCACGCTGGACTGGATCAGGCCCTTGATCTCGCTGGCCGCGCCGGCGCTGCGCTGGGCCAGCTGGCGCACCTCGCCAGCAACCACGGCAAAGCCGCGCCCCTGCTCGCCCGCGCGCGCGGCCTCCACGGCGGCGTTGAGCGCGAGGATGTTGGTCTGGAAGGCGATGGAGTCGATCAGGCCGATGATGTCGCCAATCCTGCGGCTGGTGCTCTCGATCTCGTGCATGCTGGCCACGGCCTGCTGCACCACCTGTCCGCCGCGCATGGCCTGGCCCGAGGCCGATGCCACGAGCTGGTTCGCCACCTGCGAGGACGATGCCGTCTGCTGCACCGTGGCCGTGAGCTGCGACAGCGAGGCCACGGCCTGCTGGGCGTGACTCGCGGTCTGCTCGGTGCGCGCCGACAGGTCCTGGTTGCCCGTGGCGATCTCCTGGCTGGCCACGGTGATGCTGCCGCCGGCATCGCGCACCTGGGCCACCATGGCCGACAGGTTGCCCTGCATCTCCAGCAGCGCGCGCTGCAGTTCCGCCACCTCGTCGCGGCCATCGACGCGCATGCGCTGCGACAGATCGCCGCCCGCAATCGACTGCGCGAGCGCGCGCGCGGCCTCGAGCGGCCGGCAGATGGACACCATGTTCAGCAACGTGAGCGGCACCACCACCACCACGGTGATGAGCACGGCCAGGCCGAACAGCCAGCGCGTCTGCGCCGCGATGTGCTCCTGGTGCGCGATGGCCTCGTCCACCTCGGCGACCAGCGCCTTGTCCAGCGCCTGGAGCTTTTCCGCCGCGGCATCGAACTGCGCCACGGCGCGCGTGCTCATGCGGTTGGCCACGGTGGCCGAGTCGTAACCGCCCAGCTCCAGCTGGCGCGCCACATGGGCGAACTGGTCGCGGTAGGCGTCCAGCGCGGTGGCAATGTCGCGCGCCAGGGCCAGTTCCTCCTGCAGCGGCAGACGCCCAATGCCCGCCGCCGCGGCCTTGGCGCCGTCCAGCGCCGCCAGCCAGCGCTGGTGCGCGGCGCGCACGGCGTCGGGCTTCTCGTAGTGGATGATCATGTCCTTCTCGGCCTGGCGGACCTGCCCCATCCCGCCGCGCAGCTCACCGAGCAGGCGCATGGCCGCATGGGGCTGTGCAATGAAGTCCTGGCTGGCCCCATGGATGCGGAACATGCCCAGCATGCCCGCCCCGCCCAGCAGGGCCAGCAGCGACAGCACCACCGCAATCGCGCCGAGCATGCGCACGCGAATCGAGAACCAGCGCATGAGCGCGTAAATCGTCATTACCGTCTTCCTTTGTCTTCTGTGGCGGCGCTCCACGGGCGCCACGCGTAAATATGCAACAAAGTGCTGCAATCTACCAGCAATGGAAAGACATTTTGTTGACAATTATTGCTTGTGGAGATTACTTACTTGACGCGCCAGCGCTTGAGCAGCAGCGCATTCGTCATCACGCTCACCGAGCTCAGCGCCATGGCCGCGCCGGCCACCACGGGGTTCAGATAGCCCAGGGCCGCCAGCGGAATGCCGGCCACGTTGTAGGCAAAGGCCCAGAACAGGTTCTGCCGGATCTTGGCCACGGTGCGGTGCGAGATGTCCAGCGCCGCCGCCACCAGGGCCGGGTCTCCACGCATCAGCGTGATGCCGGCCGCGTGCATGGCCACGTCCGTGCCATTGCCCATGGCCATGCCCACGTCGGCCGCGGCCAGCGCCGGCGCGTCGTTCACGCCGTCGCCCACCATGGACACGATCTGGCCGTCCTTCTTCAACGCCATCACCGCCGCGGCCTTGTCGCCGGGCAGCACCTCGGCCATGACCTCGCCGGCGGCCGGGTCCAGCCCCAGGCGGCGCGCCATGGCCTCTGCCGCGCCGCGGTTGTCGCCCGAGATCATCACGCAGCGCACGCCCTGGGCCTTGAGCGCAGCCAGCGCCTCGCGCGCGCCGGGCTTGGGTTCGTCGCCAAAGGCCAGCAGGGCGCGCGCAGCCAAACCATCCGTGACGCGCTCGGCCACGGCCGAGACGGTGGCGCCCTGCCCCTGCAGCACGGCGGCTTCCGTTGCCAGCGCGCCCAGCTCCACGCCCAGCTCCTGCATCCAGCGCAGGCTGCCCACGAGATAGCTGCGCCCCGCGACCTCGCCCTCGGTGCCGCGGCCGGGCACGGCGCGCACGCCCTCGGGCTGGGCCACGCTCAGGCCGCGCGCCTGGGCCGCGGCCACCACGGCGCGCGCGAGCGGGTGCTCGCTGCCGCTCTGCACGGCGGCCACGGCGGCCAGCAGCGCCGGCTCATCCACGCCCGGCGCGACCTGCAGGCCCGTCAGGCGCGGCCGGCCCACGGTCAGCGTGCCGGTCTTGTCGAAGGCCACGGTGCTCACGCGGTGCGCCAGCTCCAGCGCCTCGGCGTCCTTGATCAGAATGCCGTGCCTGGCCGCCACACCCGTGCCGGCCATGATGGCCGCGGGCGTGGCCAGGCCCAGCGCGCAGGGGCAGGCGATGACCAGCACCGCCACGGCGCGTATCAGCGCCGTCTCGAGTCCCACGCCGGCCCAGAGCCAGGCCAGCAGCGTGACGAGCGCGATCGCCATCACCGTGGGCACGAACACGGCCGACACCTTGTCCACCAGGCGCTGTATCGGCGCCTTGGCGGCCTGCGCCTCCTCCACCAGGCGGATGATGCGCGCGAGCACCGTCTCGCCGCCCACGGCCGTGACCTGCATCACGATGCGCCCGTCGCCGTTGATCGAGCCGCCCGTGAGCTGCCCGCCGGCCTCGCGCGGCACGGGCAGGGGCTCGCCCGTCAGCATGGACTCGTCCACCTGCGTCTGGCCCTCCTGCACCAGGCCGTCCACCGGAATGCGCTCGCCCGGGCGCACCACAAGGCGGTCGCCGGCCATGACCTCGGCGATCGGCACATCCACCTCGCCGTCACGGCCCAGCAGATGCGCCACCTCGGGGCGCAGCGCGTGCAGCGCGCGGATGGCCTCCGTGGTCTGGCGCTTGGCACGGGCCTCCAGCCACTTGCCCAGCAGCACCAGCGTGATGACCACGGCCGAGGCCTCGAAGTACAGATGCGGCGCATGGCCCGGCGCGGCGGTGAGCCAGAGCCACAGCGACAGGCCATAGCCCGCGCTCGTGCCCAGGGCCACCAGCAGATCCATGTTGCCGGTCAGCGCGCGCGCCGCATGCCAGCCCGCCTTGTAGAAGCGCGCGCCTAGCCAGAACTGCACCGGCGTGGCCAGCAGCCACTGCGCCCAGGCCGGCAGCATCCAGTGCCGGCCGAACAGGTCGCCCAGCATGGGCAGCACCAGCGGCATGGAGAGCACCAGGCCCACGGCCACGGGCAGAAAGCCCGCCCAGGGGCCCTGGGCGTCCTGCTCGGCCTCCTGCTCGGCCAGGCTGCGCGGCTCGTAGCCCGCGTTGCGCACGGCGCGGCGCGCGAGCTGCTCCATGTCGGCGCGACCCGCGTCGAACGTCAGGTGCACGGACTCGGTCGCCAGATTCACCGCCGCGTCCTGCACACCGGGCACCTTGCGCAGTGCGCGCTCCACCCGGGCCACGCAGCTCGCGCAGGTCATGCCGCCCACGCCCAGGTCGAGCTGGCCGGCGGGGGTTGCGTTCAAGGAAGTCATGCTGTGCCTTCGTTCGTTCATGGGAGATGGGGGCTAGGCTAAACCCTGCCATCATGTCAAAGTCAAGCCCCGGCCCACGCTTGACTTTGACACCGTGTCAGGGTTCAAGATAGCGCCATTCATCACCCCCAGGAGCATCAGCATGCAATACCAATTCACCGTCGAAGGCATGACCTGCGGCCACTGCGAGCGCGCCGTGGTTCACGCCGTGCGCGAGGTCGACACCGAGGCCGTCGTCAAGGTCGACCTGGCCACCAAGCAGGTCAGCGTGGAGAGCGACAAGGCACGCGAAGTCATCGCCAACGCCATTACCGAAGAAGGCTACAAGGTCGCCGCATGACGCCCGCCGCCGCGCAGCACTGGCCCGTGTCGATAGGCACGGCCGCAGAGCGCGCCGGCGTTTCCGCGCGCATGGTGCGCCACTACGAGGGCCTGGGCCTGCTCGCCGGCGTGGCGCGCACCGACAGCGGCTACCGCCAATACACCGAGGCCGACGTGCACACCCTGCGCTTCATCCGCCGCGCGCGCGACCTGGGCTTTTCCATGGACGAGATCGCCCAGCTGCTCGGCCTGTGGCAGGACAAGGCGCGCGCGAGCAGCCAGGTCAAGCAGATCGCGCAAAGACACATCGCCAACTTGAGCGAACGCATCGCCGCCATGCAGGCCATGCAGCGCAGCCTGCAGGCACTCGTCGGCTGCTGCCACGGCGACGAGCGGCCCGACTGCCCCATCCTCGACGACCTGGCCGGGCCGCCAGCCTTCTGAAGCTATTTTTTATAGCTGGTCGCGCTTGCCTGGCAAGGCCTGCAGGCCAAAAAATTCCATACTTCACCGCCGTTCCTGCGCAAGAACGTCACCCCGGACTCCGATCCGGGGCCGGAATCCAGAACCCTCGCCGCCCCCACCGCTTGCAATCCGGCCCACGCCAGAATGACGCGGCATCGCCCACCCTGTGGACAAGGTTGCGAAATGCGCTGGCACAACCCGGCCCTTGTCCACAGGCACGAGGCCCGCGCGCCGTTTGTCCCCATTTCCGCCATGGCCGGCGCCCCGCCCCATCCCCATGCTTGCGGGCCACGCAAGCCATTGATCTTCAAGAGCATTGCGGGCTTGTCCACAGCCTGGGGCGGGGCCTACTACTACTATCAATCTTCAATAGAACTACCAAGACAATAAAGATAGGGGGCAGGGCCAGCGTGGCAGACTTGCGGGCTTTCCTCCTCCCAAACCCCCTGCCTCCCCACATGCTCACCGGCGACCTGCGCAACAAAGTGGATCAAATCTGGAATGCCTTCTGGTCCGGCGGCATCGCCAACCCCATCGAAGTCATAGAGCAGATCACCTACCTGCTCTTTCTGCGCGCGCTCGACAGCGACCAGACGCGCGAAGACAACAAGGCCCTGCGCCTCAAGACCCAGCCCGTGCGCCTGATACCCGCAGGCGTGGACGCGCAAGAGCGCCCGCACGACAACATGCGCTGGTCGCGCTTCAAGAACATGGCCCCGGCCGAGATGTTCGATGTGCTCAGCAACCAGGTCTTCCCCTTCCTGCGCGGGCTGCAGGCCTCGGGCGGCCCAGCGGCTGAAAGCGCCTTTGCGCACCACATGCAGGGTGCCCGCTTCACCATCCCCACGCCCAACCTACTGGCCAAGGTGGTGGACTTGCTCGACACCATTCCCATGGAGGACCGCGACACCAAGGGCGACCTGTACGAATACATGCTCGGCAAGATCGCCGCCGCCGGGCAAAACGGCCAGTTCCGCACCCCGCGCCACATCATTGATTTGATGGTGGCTCTCACGGCCCCCACACCGCAAGACACCATTTGCGACCCAGCCTCGGGCACCTGCGGCTTCCTCGTGGCTGCAGGCGAATACCTGCGCCGCACCTACCCCGACATGCTGCGCGTGCCCGCGCAAAACCAGCACTTCCACAGCGGCATGTTCCACGGCTACGACTTTGACAACACCATGCTGCGCATCGGCAGCATGAACATGCTGCTGCACGGCGTGGAACACCCCGCCATCGAGTACCGCGACTCGCTGGCCCAGGGTGCGGCGGGCGATGCCGAGGCCTACAGCCTCATCCTGGCCAACCCACCCTTTGCGGGCAGCCTGGACATTGAGACCACCGCCAAGGACTTGCAGCAAACCGTCAAAACCAAGAAGACCGAGCTGCTGTTTCTGGCCCTGTTCCTGCGCCTGCTCAAGACCGGCGGGCGCGCGGCCGTCATCGTGCCCGACGGCGTGCTGTTTGGCTCCAGCCGCGCCCACAAGGAGCTGCGCCGCAAGCTGGTGGAAGAGCAAAAGCTCGACGCCGTCATCAGCCTGCCCGGCGGCGTGTTCAAGCCCTACGCGGGTGTCAGCACCGCCATCCTGCTCTTCACCAAAACCATGAGCGGCGGCACCGACCACGTGTGGTTCTACGACATGCAGGCCGACGGCTGGAGCCTGGACGACAAACGCCAGCCGCTGCTGGATTCAAGCCTTTTGGGCATCCAGCCCGTGCTGGACAAGCGCGAGCAGCTATCAGAAGAAGAGCACGCCAAGAACAACCTGCCCGACATCCTGGCGCGCTGGCGCTCCCTGCATTCACACCCTCTCCCTCTGGGAGAGGGCAGGGGTGAGGGCTCCCCCAGCCCCGAACGCGACCGCCCCCGCACCGCGCAAAGCTTTTGCGTGCCCAAGGCGGAAATCGAGGCCAATGGCTATGACCTGAGCATCAACCGCTACAAGGAAGTGGTGCACGAGGTGGTAGCGCACCGCCCGCCCGGCGAGATACTGGCCGAGCTGCGCGCGCTGGAGGGGGAGATAGCGCGGGGGATGGGGGTGTTGGAGAACCTGCTGGCATGAACAAGCTCTTCAAATCCGATCAGTGGACTTCCCATCCTCTTATTGAGGTGGCCACATTGCAACGTGGCTATGACCTACCCGTTCAAGACCGGAATGTAGGTTCGTTCCCCATCTTTGCTGCCAACGGCCCCGTGGGTTTTCATGACACTGCGAAATGCAAAGGCCCCGGAGTCGTCACAGGTCGCAGCGGCACGATTGGAAAGGTCCAATTCGTTGAAGGTGACTACTGGCCGTTAAACACCTCTTTGTACGTAACTGATTTCCACGGAAATCACCCTAAATGGGTTTACTACATGCTGCAGTCATTTGGACTGGAGAAATATGCACAAGGGGCAGGAGTTCCCACACTCAACCGCAACTTAGTTCATCACGAGCCTGTGCGTGTTCCCCCGCTGGAAGAACAACGCCGCATCGCCGCCATTCTCGACCAGGCCGAAACCCTGCGCACCCAACGCCGCAGCGCCCTGGCCCTGCTCGACAGCCTCACCCAGTCCCTCTTTCTTGAGATGTTTGGGGACCCGGTGGCAAATCCGAAGGGGTGGGGCATGTCAACGATTGGCGATCTGGCCGAAGTACAAGGGGGCCTGCAAGTCACCAGCGCCCGTAAGAACCTGCCTGTTGAGGTGCCTTATCTGCGGGTTGCGAATGTGTACCGTGGAGTGCTTGACCTTTCAGAGATCAAAACCATTCGCGCAACGCCAGCGGAGATGCAGCGGACGACGCTGGTGAATAACGATCTGCTGGTCGTCGAAGGCCACGGCAACCCCAACGAAATCGGACGAGCTGCGCTATGGAACGGGGAAATCGAGCAGTGCGTTCACCAGAACCACCTTATCCGTGCGCGCTTTGACTGCACAAAAGTTGAGCCGGTTTTCGCCAGCGAGTACGTGAATTCACCGGGAGGGCGGCAACATCTGCTTCGGGCAGGTAAGTCAACTTCGGGCCTCAACACGATCAGCGTTTCAAACGTGCGAGAAACACCGATTGCACTCCCCCCCCTCCCCCTCCAACAATCCTTCGCCACCCGCATCGCCGCCATCGAAGCCCTCAAGGCCACCCACCGCCGCGCCCTGGCCGCGCTCGATGAACTGTTTGCCTCGCTGCAGCAGCGGGCGTTTGCCGGGGCGCTTTCAACCTAGAAACAGCAGCCATTTGCAGCGGCCCCTGAATTTGCCCCTACAAGAGCAATTCGTACCAGATTTGCCCCAAATTCGATCAATTTGACCCTATGAGAGCGCCCAGACTCAGCGTTGCGCTGTGATTCACTGTGCCGCACGGTGCGCCGCAGAATTCTGTTCTTTCAAGAGCAATTTTCTGGACTTCAGGCCAATAGACCTCCAAAATGTCCCGCCAAGGACACTTTTATGCACCTCACCACCGAGTCACTCCCCGCCCTGGCCGCTCGGCTGATGGCCGAGCGCAAGCGCCAGAAGCTCTCGCGCGAGCAAGCGGCCGCCGTGTGCAATGTCAGCACCTCGTTCATCCGCGATGCGGAAAGCGATCCTGCGCGCTGCTCTCTGGGCAAGCTGCTGCTGCTGATGCGCGGCCTGGGCCTGGGCCTGCAGGCCGAGGGCTGGTCGGATGAGCCGCCGCCTGCCCAGGTGGTGGCGGTGGGCGCAGGGCCGGGCCCCGCATGATCCGCCTGCGCGTCTGGGCGAATGCCCGGCCCATGGGCTGGTTTGGCCACGCGGCGGGCGAGTTCTTCTTCGAGTACGACCCGCAATGGCTGGAGCAGCCGGGTGGCTATGTGCTGGCGCCGCACTTTGCGCTCTCGCCGCAGCGCTTCCAGGGTGTGCTGGTGCGCAATTTCTTTGAAAACCTGCTGCCCGAGGGCCAGGTGCTGGAGGATGTGCTGGCGGCCATCCAGTTGCGCGATGCCTCGCCGTTCGACGTGCTGGGCGCGCTGGGCCGGGAACTGCCGGGCGTGCTCAGCCTGTTGCCCGACAACCAGGTGCGCGCGCAGCAGCAGGCTTACGAGCCGCTGCCGCTGGCCGCATTGAGCCAGCGCATCGCTGCGCGCGAGCAGGTGCCGCTGCTGGTGGCCAACGAGCGGGCCACCATGTCACTGGCCGGAGCGCAGGACAAGGTGGGCCTGCGTTTTGACAGTCGAAAGAAGCGGCTGTGGGACAGCGTGGGGCAGTCGCCCACCACGCACATCCTCAAGCCCGACACGCGCCAGCAGCGCTACACACCCAGCGCCATCAACGAATACGCCTGCATGACGCTGGCGCGCGCCCTCAAGCTGCCCGTGCCCAAGGTGTGGCTGCTGCGGGTGCCCGAGGCGGCCTATGTGGTCGAGCGCTACGACCGCCAAGTGCCCGCGCACGGGGACATCGCATGCCTGCACCAGATGGATGGCTGCCAGTTGCTCGGGCATGGCGCGGCCTGGAAGTACCAGCGCAGCGGCGCGCTGGTCAGCCTGGAGAAGCTGGCCCATGCCCTGCGCGCGCTGGGAGTACGCGGCAAGGACATGCTGGCCTTTCAGCGCTGGGTGATGTTCAACTACCTCATCGGCAATGCCGACGCGCACGCAAAAAACCTCTCGGTGCTGATCGACGGCGGACGGCCTGGCTACCGGCTGGCGCCTTTCTACGACTTGGTCTGTGTGCGCGCCTATGGCGACACGGGGCTGGCACTTTTCATTGGCGACGAGGACAGGTTCGACGCCGTGGGCCTGCATTCCTGGGAGGCCTTCTGCCAGGACTGCGGCTTTGCCACGCGGGAGACTCTGATGGAATTGCAGGCCATGGCCACGGCCCTGCTCCCGGCCTGGGACAAGGTGCGCGCGCATATCGACAGGCACAACCAGCCCACCGACGCGGAACGCGCCGTGCTGGAAAAGATGACGGCAGTGTTCCGGCTGCACCAGGGCCATGTGATGTCCATGCTGGGAGGGAATGGATGACGATCAGCAACTTCACCTTTCTGCAACCCGACTGGCCCGCCCTGCTGATGGAGGCCCGCCGCGCCGAGGCCGCCGCCCATGCCGACCCACGCACCGCCTGCTTCTACGCCCGGCGCACGCTGGAGCTGGCCGTGGCCTGGCTCTACCGGGCCGAGGGCGGCAAGGACGGTAGCCTGCGCCTGCCGTACAAGGTGGATTTGTCGGCGCTGCTGTTCGAGCCCAGCTTTCAGCAGCTGGTGGGGCCAGCGGTACACGCCAAGATGGATGTGATTCGCCGCCTGGGCAACAAGGCGGTGCACGATGCGCGCCCCGTGGCCGCGCAGGATGCGCTGGCCGCCCTGCGCGAGCTGTTCCACGTGGCCTTCTGGCTGGCGCAGCACTATGCGCGGCGGGTGAGCGACCGCCCTGCGGCGGGGCTGCAGTTTCGCGCGGACCTGCTGCCACCGCCTGCCAGCACGGCAGCGGCGCAAGAGCAAGCCGCCAGCCGCGCCGCCCAGGTGGCGGCGCAAGAGGTACTGGCCAAGCAAGCCCAGGCCCTGGCAGAGCGCGACGCGGCCCTGCGCGAAGCCGCCGCACGCAATGCAGCGCTGGATGCCGAACTGGCCCAGTACCGCGCCGAGATCGCCGCCGCCAAGGCAGCCAACGCCGCACAGCCCGCGACCGAGCACGACTACAACGAGGCCGCCACGCGCGACCTGTTCATCGACCTGCTGCTCAAGGAAGCGGGCTGGACACTTTCTGACGCCCGCGACCGCGAATTTGAGGTGCGGGGCATGCCCAGCGCCACGGGCAATGGCCAAGGCAAGGGCTTTGTCGATTACGTGCTGTGGAGTGGCGAAATTCCCCTGGCCATCGTCGAAGCCAAGCGCAGCCGCCGCAGTGCCAAAGAGGGCGAGCAGCAGGCCCGCCTGTATGCCGATTGCCTGGAGAAAAGCACCGGCCACCGCCCCGTGATCTATGGCAGCAACGGCTACGAGCATTGGCTGTGGGACGACACCACCAGCGCGCCGCGCCCGGTGCAGGGCTTTCACACCAAAGACGAGCTGGAGCTGATGGCCCAGCGGCGCACCTGCCGCAAGCCCCTGGCCAGCCTGTCGATTGCGCCCGGCATCGTGGAGCGCCACTACCAGCAGCGCGCCATTCGCCGCGTGGCCGAGGCCTTCGAGCGCGAGCACCAGCGCAAGGCGCTGCTGGTGATGGCCACGGGCGCGGGCAAGACGCGCACGGTGATTGCGCTGGTCGATCTGCTGATGCGCGCCGGCTGGGTCAAGCGCGTGCTGTTTCTGGCCGACCGCGTGGCGCTGGTGAACCAGGCCGTGAATGCCTTCAAGGCGCATTTGCCCGATGCGGCGCCCGTGAACCTGGTGACCGACCGCACCACCGAGGGGCGCGTGTACGTCAGCACCTACCCGACGATGATGGGGCTGATCAACGAGAGTGCCGCCGAAGGCCAGCGCCGCTTTGGCGTAGGCCACTTTGACCTGATCGTGGTGGACGAAGCGCACCGCTCCATCTACCAGAAGTACCGCGCCATCTTTGCCTACTTCGACGCGCTGCTGGTGGGCCTGACGGCCACGCCCAAGGACGAGATCGACCGCAACACCTACGGTCTTTTCGGGCTGGAGAGCGGCGTGCCCACCGACGCCTACGGCCTGGACGACGCGATTGCCGAGGGCTACCTGGCGCCGCCGCGCGCCATCTCGGTGCCGCTCAAGTTCCAGCGCGAGGGCATTCGCTACGCCGACCTGAGCGAGGCGGAAAAAGAGCAGTGGGATGCGCTGGAATGGGACGAAGAAGGCAGCGAGCCCCCCGATGCCGTGAGTGCCGACGCAGTGAACCAGTGGCTGTTCAACCAGGACACGGCGGACAAGATGCTGGCCCTGCTGATGGCGCGCGGCCACAAGGTGGCGGGCGGCGACCGGCTGGGCAAGACCATCATCTTTGCCCGCAACCAGCCGCACGCGGAGTTCATCGCCGAACGCTTCAACGCCAACTACCCCGAGTACCGGGGCGATTTCGCGCGCATCATCACCTTCCAGACCGAACACGCGCAGTCGCTCATCGACGCCTTTGCGCGCAAGGACAGCGCGCCGCACATCGCCATCTCGGTGGACATGCTGGACACCGGCATCGACGTGCCCGAGGTGGTCAACCTGGTGTTCTTCAAGATCGTGCGCTCCAAGGCCAAGTTCTGGCAGATGCTCGGGCGCGGCACGCGGCTGTGCCCGGATCTGTTCGGGCCCGGGCAGGACAAGCGCGACTTCTTCATCTTCGACTTCTGCCAGAACCTGGAGTTTTTCAGCCAGAACCTGGAGGGCAGCGAGGGCGCGCTGGCCCAGCCACTGTCGCAGCGCCTGTTCAATGCGCGGCTGGAGCTCCTGGGCCTGCTGGATCGGCGCCTGGCCGCAAGCGCAGTCGCCGAGGCCACGCCCCCCGCCTACGCGCTGACCGAGCAAGCCATGCGCAGCGACATCGCCGCGCTGCTGCAGGGTGTGGTGGCGGGCATGTCGCTCACCAACTTCGTCGTGCGCCCGCAGCGCCGCTGGGTCGAGACCTGGGCCCAGGCCGACGCCTGGCAGCGGCCCACGCCCGAGCAGCTGGCCGAGGTGGCCGAGCACCTCTCCGGCCTGCCCAGCAGCGTGCGCGACGACGACGAGGACGCCAAGCGCTTTGACGCCCTGCTGCTGGGCACGCAGCTGGCCCTGCTGCGCGCCGAGCCCGCGCTGGCGCGCCTGCAGACGCGCGTGCAACAGCTGGCCAATGCGCTGCTGGAGCTGGCCCACCTGCCCAGCGTGCGCGAGCACCTGGTGCTGATCGAGTCCGTGGCCGGCGACGAGTGGTGGCAGGGCGTGACCCTCAGCATGCTGGAGCAGGCGCGGCGCAGGCTGCGCGGCCTCATCAGGCTCATCGAGAAATCCGGCCGCAAGCCGGTCTATACCGACTTTGCCGACGCGCTGGGCGAGGCCACCGAGGTCGATCTGCCCCTGGTGGCGGGCGCCGTGGACTTCGAGCGCTTTCGCGCCAAGGCGCGCGCCTTTCTGCGCGCCCACGACGACCGGCTGGCGCTGCACAGACTGCGGCGCAACCTGCCGCTGACGGCCACGGACCTGGCCGAACTGGAGGCTCTGCTCCATGAAGCGGGTGGCAGCGACGGCGACATCGCCCGCGCGCGCCAGCTGCACACCAGCCTGGCGGCCTTCATCCGCTCCCTGGTCGGCCTGGACCGCGAGGCCGCCAGCGCCGCCTTTGCCAGCCTCATCGCCCCCGGCACGGCCAGCGCCAGCCAATTGCAGTTCATCGACGAGATCGTGCAGCACCTGACCGAGCATGGCGCCATGCCGGCCGAGCGCCTGTACCGCTCGCCTTTCACCGACATCCACGCCCAGGGGCCCGATGGAGTGTTCGAGGAAGCCAAGGTGGAGCAGCTGTTCCAGGCGCTCGAACAGCTGGAGCTCAGGCAGGCGTGAGAGTCTGTGAGCATTCCAGGCCCATCACAGGTGCGCCGCATGGGCGTGGTGGTGGAATCTGGATCCCCGCCTTCGCGGGGATGACGGGCTTCGCGCAGCTCGCGTGCGCTGGAGGGATGAATCGATGGATAACGTCGCAAACTCAATATTTTTATAGCTGACTGCGCTTGCCTGACGCAGGCTACCAGCGATTTTCACCTCAACCAACGGTGACAACCGCCTCGCCCGCTACCGGTTCACCACCCCCGACAGCAGCGTGCCAATGCACTGCTCGGCCAGCTGCTCGGGTGTGTACGCGCCCCCGGGCTGGTACCAGCGCCCTATCCAGCTCAGGGCGCCGGCGATCACAAAGGCTGTGATCTTGGGGTCGCAGGGCGCAAGCGAGCCCTCCTGCACGCCCTGCGCGACGAGGCGCCGGAAGGCCTGGTCGATCTCGCTCTTCATGCGGCGCAGCTCGGTGCGGCTGGGCTCGGGCACCTCCTCGTCGCCCACGCGGATCAGGCACATGCCAAAGGGCTGCATGACGATGTCGGCATAAACCTGCATGCAGGCGCGCAGCTGGTCCACGGCGTTGCCGCCGGCCGCGCGCGAGGCCTCGATGCCGTCGAGCGTCATCCTCAGGCCCTGGTTCACGCATTGCAGCAGGATGTCGTCCTTGTTCTTCACGTAGTAGTACAGCGTGGGCTTGCTGACATGCAGGCGCGCGGCGATGTCGTCGAGCGAGGTGGCGTGAAAGCCGCGCTCGTTGAACATCTGCGCGGCCGTGGACAGCACGGCGTTGCGCTTGGCCTCGCGCTGTTGCTCGCGCGCGGCGGCGCTCGCCCAGGGGGATTCCTGCCGGCCCGTGCGCGCCACGCGCTTGGCGGCGGGCCTGGCCGCCTTGGCCTTGGAAGCTGCGGGTGATGTGCCCATGCCGTTGCTCCTGCGTCTCCCGGGTTAGTCCTGATGTCCGGACGACCCATTGCATCCAAAAATCTACTTTCAAGTAACCAGTCTACGTAAAAGTAGAGCACGGCCGGTTCGCACAAACCCGTAGAGGATGCCCAGCATGCCGATGGAGACAGATCACGCAGCGCCCAGCGCCCCGCCCCTGCTGCAGGTCGACGGGGTCACGCTCGCCTTTGGCGGCGTGCGCGCGCTCTCGGGCGTGAGCTTTGGCGTGCAGCCGGGCTCGATCACCGCCGTCATTGGCCCCAATGGCGCGGGCAAGACCTCGCTGTTCAACACCATCTCGGGCTTTTACCGCCCCACCGAGGGCCGCATCCGCTTCCGTGGCCAGGACATCACGCGCCTGCACGCGCCGCAGCGCGCGCGCATGGGTCTGGGGCGCAGCTTTCAGAACATTGCGCTGTTTCGCGGCATGACGGTGCTCGACAACATCAAGCTCGGGCGCCACGCGCACCTCAAGACGAATGTGTTCGACGCGCTCCTCTATCTGGGCCGCGCGCGCCGCGAGGAGGCCGAGCTCCGCCGCGACATCGAGGAGCGCATCATCGACTTCCTCGAGATCGACCACATCCGCCACGCCCCCGTCTCGGCCCTGTCCTACGGCCTGCAAAAGCGCGTGGAGATGGCGCGCGCCCTGGCCATGCAGCCCGAGGTGCTGATGCTCGACGAGCCCGTGGCCGGCATGAACCGCGAGGAGACCGAGGACATGGCGCGCTTCATCCTCGACGTGCGCGCCGAATGGGGCGTGACGGTACTCATGGTGGAGCACGACATGGGCATGGTGATGGACCTGTCGGACCATGTGGTGGTGCTGAACTTCGGCCAGGTCATCGCCCAGGGCGTGCCCGCCGTGGTGCAGGCCGACCCCGAGGTGGGCCGCGCCTACCTGGGTTCGGGCAATGTCGACGAGCTGCGCGCGCGGCTGCAGGCCGCCGCCCGGCCCCGCCCCGGTGCGGCCGTCGCCGCACCCGTCCACACCACGACCGCCGCCGCAGGAGCCGCATGATGGACTGGGCCTATCTATTCGAGATCAGCCTCACCGGCATTGCCAGCGGCGGGCTGTACGCGCTCGCGGCGCTGGCCTTCGTCATGGTCTACAAGGCCACGCGCGTGGTCAACATCGCCATCGGCGAGATGCTCATGGCCGGCGGCTACCTGTTCTTCACCTTTGCCGCCATGTGGGCGCTGCCGCTGTGGCTGGCCATCCCCGCGGCCGTGCTCGCCTGTGGCCTCCTGGGCGCGGTGATAGAGCGCACCGTGATCCGCCCGCTGCTCGGCGAGCCGGAGATCTCCGTCTTCATGGTGACCGTGGGTCTGTCCTCGGTGCTCATAGGCCTCGTGGAGATGATCTGGACGGCCGACCAGCGCCGCCTGCCCGAGTTCATGCCCGGCGACCCCATCATGGTGGGCGACGCCTTCCTCGCGCCCAAGGTGTTCTGGGGCGCGGTCGTGGCGGCCGTGTTCATCGCCGCCGTGCTGCTGGTGTTCCGCTACTGGCGCGGCGGCGTGGCGCTGCGCGCCACGGCCAGTGACCAGGCGGCCGCGTACTCGGTGGGCATCAACGTGCCGCGCGTGTTCTCGCTGGCCTGGGTGGCCTCCAGCATGCTCGCGGCCATCTCGGGAATCATCGTCGGCTCCATCGGCGGGATCTCCAGCAGCATGGGCGTGTTCGGCCTGTCGGTGCTGGTCGTCGTCATCGTGGGCGGCCTTGACAGTGTGCTCGGCGCGCTCGTGGGCGGCGTGCTCATCGGCCTGGTCGAGGCCCTGGCCGGGGCGTATCTGGGCGGCGAATACAAGCTGCTGGCGACCTTTGTGGTGCTGGTGGCCATCCTCATGCTGCGCCCCTACGGCCTGTACGGCACGCGCGAAATCGAAAGACTATGAAACACCCCCTGAGCCGCTGCGCGTCTTCCCCCTCCAGGGGGACACCGCCACTGGCCCGGCAAAGCCGGCTCCACGGCGGTCACTGGCATGGCCTGCTCCGCGGCCTTCCGCACCGTGGTGTTTTTGCGCATGGACTGGCGATGTCACAGGCCCACGGCGTTCTGGAGAAGTGATCGATGCGTATCGGAACCCTCAAGCAAAGCTATGTCGCGGACGCCGCGCTGTTCGACTCGCGCACCCAGCATGTGTGGCTCGCGCTGGGCGCGGCGCTGCTGCTGCTGTTTCCCTTCATGGCCAGCGACTACTGGCTCTACATGGCCTGCCTGGTGGCCATCAACGTGGCCAGCAGCACGGGGCTGAACATCCTCACGGGCTACACCGGCCTGGTCAGCCTGGGGCAGGCGGCCTTCATGGGCCTGGGCGCCTACACCGTGGCGATTCTGCAGACGCGCTGGGGCACGCCGTTTCTGCTCAACCTGCTGGCCGGCGGCGTCGTGGCCATGGCAGGCGGCATCGTGGTCGGCATCCCCTCGCTGCGCGTCAAGGGGCTGTACCTGGCCATCGCCACGATTGCGGCCTCGTTCATCGCGCATTTCCTGTTTGCCAACTTCGACTTCACGGGCGGCACGGCCGGGCTGTCGCTGCCGCCGGCGCATTTTTTCGGCATCGACCTGGACACGTCGTTTCGCCTGTACTGGCTCATCGTGCCGGTCACGCTGCTCATGCTCGTCGGTGCGGCCAACCTGTTTCGCACGCGCATAGGCCGGGCCTTCATCGCGATCCGCGACCGCGACATCTCGGCCGAGGTGCTGGGCATACCGCTCTTGCGCTACAAGCTGCTGTCGTTCGGCCTGTCCTCGTTCTACGCGGGCGTGGCCGGCGGGCTGTGGGCGTATTTCTTTCGCGTGGTCACGCCCGAGAGCTTTCCGCTGTCCATGTCCATCTTCTTCCTCGCGGCCATCATCGTCGGCGGCATGGGCTCCATCCTCGGCGGCATTCTGGGCGCGGCGTTCATGACCATGGTGCCCGAGCTGCTCAAGTTCGCCTTCGACCTGCTGCCCGGCGGAGCGGACCTCGCGGTGTTCCTCTCGCCCGTGCGCCTCGTGGTGTTTGGCGCTCTCATCATCGGATTTCTGGTGTTCGAGCCCCTGGGGCTCGCCGAAATGTGGCGCCGCACGCGCCGCTTCTTCCATCTGTGGCCCTTCCGTAACTAAACCCCTAGGAGACAAGACATGGCACAGCAACGCATTTCCACCCGTCGCCGCCAGCTCATGCTGGGTGCGGCCGCCGCGGGCGCCGCCGCACTCACCCAGCCGCTGTCGGTGCTGGCGCAGGGCGCGGAGGACATCGTCATCGGCGGCTCCATCCCCATGACCGGGGTGTTCGCCTTTGCCGGCGTGGGCATCAACGCCGGCATCCAGGACTACGTGAAGATCGTCAACGACGCCGGCGGCATTGCCGGGCGCAAGGTGCGCTACGTGCCCGAGGACACGGGCTACAAGGTCGACGTGTCGGTGGCCACCTTCAAGAAGATCACCAGCCAGAACAAGGTCAACCTCTACTACGGCGACTCCACGGGCTTTTCCAAGACCATCAACCCCGAGCTCGAGCGCAACGGCAACATCCTCATGGCAGGCGCCTCGTTCGCGAGCGAGCTCAACGATCCCAAGAAATACCCGCAGCAGTTCCTCGTCGGGCCGGACTACACGGAGATGTTCGGCATCCTTCTGAAACACATCGCCAAGGAAAAGCCCGGCGCCAAGGTGGCCTTCGTGTACTCGGACTCGGAGTTCGGCCGCGACCCGATCGAGAAGAGCGAGGCCGCCGCCAAGGCCCTGGGCCTGTCCGTGCCCATCAAGATCATGACGCCCGCGGGCAGCGTGGACGTGTCCACCGAGGTCATCAAGCTGCGCCGCGCCGCACCCGACTACACCATCTTCCACGGCTACATCCTCGCGCCCATCCCCGAGTTCATCACCCAAGGCAAGCAGCAGGGCATGAAGAGCAAATGGATGGGCACCTTCTGGACCATGGACAGCTCCACCGTCATGAAGATGGGCGAGGCCGGCGACGGCTTCATGGGCGTGATGCCCTACCGCTACTACTACGACACCGAGAAGGCCCCGATGCTCGACAAGATCCGCGCGCTGCGCCCGGAATACCAGAGCACGGCCTACATGCAGGGCTTTCTCGCGGCCATGCTGTTCCTCGAATCGGCCAAGCGCTGCCTGGACGGCAACAAGCCGCTCACGGGCGCCAACCTCAAGGCCGCGCTCAACACCATTCGCGACTTCGACACCGGCGGTCTGATCGGCGTGCCCATCACCATCAGCGGCAACTCGATCCCCGTGGGCCGGGTCTACAAGGCGGACATGAAGGCGCAGAAGATGGTTGCGGCGTCCGATTGGATCAAGCTGTGAACAACCCCCTGTGGCGCTTCGCGCCTTCCCCCTTCTCTCACGCTGCGCGTGGGAAGGGGGACGCCACCAGCGCGGCGGGGCGGCCCTTGCGCGGTGGCCCTGACCTGGGTTGCGCCAGTTTCATCGCACATGCCCCATACACAGCACCATGAACCAGTGACATGACCCAGCAGGCCTCCACCAACGTCCTCGAGGTCAACAACATCGAGGTCATCTACAACAAGGCCGTGCAGGCCCTGCGCGGGCTGTCGCTCTCTGTGCCGCGCGGGCAGATCGTGGCGCTCCTGGGCAGCAACGGCGCGGGCAAGAGCACCACGCTCAAGGCCATATCGAACCTGCTGCCGCTGGAGAACGGCCTGCTCGCCTCGGGCAGCATCCGCTTTGCGGGGCAGGACATCGCTGCCGTGGCGCCCCAGCAGCTCGTGCGCCGCGGGCTGTCGCATGTGATGGAGGGGCGGCGCATCTTCGAGGACCTGACGATAGAGGAAAACCTCGTCGCCGCAAGCTACGCGCTCACCGGGCGCAGCAACGCGGACAAGCCCGACTTCGACCTGGTCTACGAATACTTTCCGCGCCTGCACGAGCGCCGCAAGGGCCTGGCCGGCTACCTGTCGGGCGGCGAGCAGCAGATGCTCGCGATTGGCCGCGCGCTCATCGCGAGACCTGAGCTGATGCTGCTCGACGAGCCCTCGCTGGGCCTCTCGCCCAAACTCACCGAGGACATCTTCGCCATCATCGCGCGCATCAATGCCGAACGCGCTACCAGCATGCTGCTCGTGGAGCAGAACGCCACCGTGGCCCTGGCCGTGGCGCACAGCGGCTACATCATGGAAAGCGGCAAGATCGTCATCGACGGAACGGCAGAGCGCCTGGCCAGCGACCCCGACGTGCGCGAGTTCTACCTTGGCATGGGCAGCAGCGGCGAGGCCAAGAGCTTCAAAGAGATCAAGCATTACAAGCGGCGCAAGAGATGGCTGTCATGAATCTCCCCGAACTCACCCTGCCCCAGATGCTGCGCCGGCGCGCGCTGCAGGACGGCCAGCGCATCGCCATAAGGCAAAAGGACTTCGGCATCTGGAAGCCCTTCACCTGGGCCCAGTACTACGAACGCGCCGCGCATTTCGGCCAGGGCCTGCTGGAGCTGGGCCTTGAGCCCGGCGGCCATGTGGGCGTGATTGCCGAAAACCGCATCGAATGGGTGCTGGCGCAGATGGGCGCGGGCCTGGTGGGCGGCATCACCGTGGGCGTCTACCCCACCAGCCCCAGCCCCGAGGTGGCCTATGTCGTGGGCCACGCCGACATCTCCATCATGGTCTGTGAGGATCAGGAGCAGACCGACAAGGTGCTGGACGCGCTCGACCAGTTGCCGCTGCTCAAAAAAATCATCGTCATGGAAACCAAGGGCCTGCGCAGCTTCACGCCCGCGCAGCGCGCCCTGATCGCCACGTTCGACGAGGTCGAGCACATGGGCCGCAAGGCGCACAGCCAGACGCGCATAGACGCGCTGCTGGCGCAGCAAACGCTGGACGACATCGGTCTCATGATCTACACCTCGGGCTCCACGGGCAAGCCCAAGGGCGCGATGATCTCCTGGCGCAACATGCGCGGCGTCACGCCCGGCATCGTCGAGCGCCTGCGGCTCGCCGCGGGCACCTCGCATCTGTCCTATCTGCCGCTGTGCCATGTGGCCGAGCAGATGCTCACCACCTTTGTGCCGCTCTACCTGGGCTCCACCGTCAACTTCGGCGAGTCGATACGCACCGTGCAGGAAGACCTGCGCGAGGTCGCGCCCAGCATGTTCCTGGGCGTGCCGCGCATCTGGGAAAAGCTGCACTCGTCCATCAGCATCAAGATGCAGGAAACCGGCGCGCTGCGCCGCCGCCTGTACGAGCGCGCCCTGGCCGCCTGCGCGCCGCTGGCGGAAAAGCCGCGCGGCCAATGGAGCCTGGCCGAGCGCCTGCGCTACGGCGCGTACTACTGGCTGGTGCTGCGCGCACTGCAGAACTTCATAGGCCTGCGCGAGGCCAAGGTGGCGCTGACGGGCGCGGCGCCCATTGCGCCCGACGTGGTGCGCTTTTTCCGCACCATCGGCGTGCCGCTCATCGAGGTCTATGGGCTGACCGAATCCACCGGCATGGTCACGGGCCAGGACCTCGACCGGGTCACCGTGGGCACCGTGGGCCCGGTCACCCAGGGCGTGCAGCACCGCATTGCCGACACGGGCGAGCTGCAGCTGCGCGGCGACATGGTGTTCGCGGGCTACTACAAGAACCCCGAGGCCACGGCGCAAAGCATTGTGGACGGCTGGCTGCACACGGGCGACGTGGTGCGCGAGGAGCAAGGTCAGATCAAGATCGTCGACCGCTTGAAGGACATCATGATCACCGCCGGCGGCAAGAACCTCACGCCGTCGGAGATCGAGAACACCATGAAGGCCAGCCCCTTCATCAAGGAATGCGTCATCGTGGCCGAGGCGCGCAAGTACGTTGCGGCCCTGGTCATGATCGACTACGAGACCGTGGGCAAATGGGCCGAGGCGCGGCGCATCGCGTTCACGCATTTCCGCTCGCTGGTCGAGACGCCCGAGGTGCGCCGCCTCATCGACGAGGAGATCGCTGCGGGCAACGCCAGGCTCGCCCAGGTGGCGCAGATCCGCAAATTCCACCTGCTCACCAAGGAGCTGGACCACGACGACGGCGAGGTCACGGCCACCATGAAGGTGCGGCGCTCGAGCATCTACAAGACCTATGCGGCGGAGATCGAGGCCTTGTATGCATGAGACGGCACCCGTCATTCCCGCGAAGGCGGGAATCCATGCCTGCCTCCGGGGCGCAGCCGGTCGCTGGATCCCCGCCTGCGCGGGGATGACGGCAGACTTGCAGAGGTTCATCCAAAAACAAGCATGAAACAAGCCTTCAGCGCCCGCCCATCAAGCGCAACCAGCTATTGAATCGAGAGTAATCACATGACCACCACCCCATTGCTCATCACCCGCCAGGGCGCCATCGTCACGCTGCAGTTCAACCGCCCCGAGGCCATGAACGCGCTCGACGTGGCCACGGCCCGGGCGCTGCTCGCGGCCGTGCAAGACATCGCCGGTGACGCCAGCGTGCGCGCCGTGCTGCTCAAGGGCGCGGGCCGCGCCTTCGTCGCAGGTGGCGACCTGGCCCTGCTCGCGGCCGACCCGGTGCAGGGCGCGCGCGCCCTGCTCGGCCCGCTCAACGAGGCCCTGCTGCTGCTGCAGAACCTCGACGCCCCGGTCATCGCCCAGGTGCATGGCGCGGCCGCGGGCGCGGGCCTGTCGCTGATGCTGATGTGCGACTTCGTGCTCGCGGCCGAGGGCACGAAGTTCAACCTCGCCTACATCAACCTCGGCACCAGCTGCGACGTGGGCGCGAGCTGGGCGCTGCCGCGCCTCGTGGGCCTGCGCCGCGCGCTGGAGATCGCCATGCTCGGCGAGACCTTCGGCGCCGACGAGGCGCTGCGCCTGGGCCTGGTCAACCGCGTGCTGCCCGCCGCCGAGCTCGAGGCCGCGGCCCAGGCCTTTGCCGAGCGCCTGGCCGCCGGCCCCACCATCGCCTACGGCCACATGCGCCGCCTGCTGCGCGCGGGGCTGGACAACGACCTGGCCGCGCAGCTGCAGGCCGAGGCCCGCTCCTTCGAGGCCTGCGCGCAGACGGCCGACATGAAGGGCGGCATAGACGCCTTCCTCGCCAAGCGCAAACCGCAGTTCAATGGAAGGTAACCCCATGACCACACGAGACATCTTCATCGTCAGCACCGCCCGCACCGCCATCGGCAGCTTTGGCGGCAGCTTGAAGGACATGCCCAACAGCCAGCTCGCCACCACCGTGGTCAGGGCCGCCATCGCGCGCTCGGGCCTCGCGCCCGACGCCGTGGGCCATGTGGTCATGGGCAACGTCATCCCCACCGACACGCGCGACGCCTACCTCGCGCGCGTGGCCGCCATCGACGCGGGCTGCGCCATCGACACGCCTGCCATGAACGTCAACCGCCTGTGCGGCTCGGGCCTGCAGGCCATCATCAGCGCCGCCCAGGCCATTGGCTACGGCGACTGCGACGTGGCCGTGGCCGGCGGCAGCGAGAGCATGAGCCGCGGCCCCTACTTCGACCAGGGCGCGCGCTGGGGACAGCGCATGGGCGACAGCAAGAGCATCGACTACATGCTCGGCATTCTTCACGACCCCTGGCAGAAGATGCACATGGGCATCACGGCCGAGAACGTGGCCGAGCGCTACGGCATCAGCCGCGAGATGCAGGACAGCCTGGCGCTGGAAAGCCAGCGCCGCGCCGCCGCCGCCATCGCTGCCGGGTACTTCAAGGAGCAGATCACCCCCGTGGAGATCGCCACGCGCAAGGGCACGGTGCTGTTCGACACCGACGAGCATGTGCGCGCGGGCACCACGCTCGAGCAGCTCGCGGGCATGAAGCCCGCGTTCAGAAAGGAAGGCGGCACCGTCACCGCGGGCAACGCCTCGGGCATCAACGACGGCGCGGCCGCCATGACCCTGGTCGCGGGCGACCGCCTGGCCGCGCTGGGCGTCACACCGCTGGCGCGCCTCGTGGGCTACGCGCATGCGGGCGTGGAGCCAGCCTACATGGGTATAGGCCCCGTGCCCGCAACGCAAAAGGTGCTGGCGCGCACTGGCCTCAAGGCGCAGGACATGGACGTGATCGAGGCCAACGAGGCCTTCGCCGCCCAGGCCTGCGCCGTCATGCAGCAGCTCGACCTGGACCCGGCCCGCGTCAACCCCAACGGCTCGGGCATCTCGCTCGGCCACCCCGTGGGCGCCACGGGCGCCATCATCACCACCAAGGCCATTGCCGAGCTGCACCGCACGGGCGGGCGCTACGCCCTCGTGACCATGTGCATAGGCGGCGGCCAGGGCATTGCGGCCATTTTCGAGAGGGTATGAACACCATGCTGCCCAACACCTTTCTCAGCGCCGACGAGCAGGCCGAGCTCGACCTGTTCACCGCATCCCTGGAGCGCTTCTGCGACACCGAGATCGAGCCGCATTACCGCGACTGGGAGAAGGCCGGCATCGTCGAGCGCGAGCTGTTTCGCAAGATGGGCGCGCAGGGCTATCTGTGCGCCGACGTGCCCGAAGGATTTGGCGGCCCGGGCGCGGGCGTGCGCTTTTCGTTTGCCGTGGTGCAGGTGCTCTCGCGCCGCGGCTATGGCGGCTTCGTCGGCGGGCTGCAGGTGCACAACGACATCGTCCCGCCCTACCTGCTGCATTGCGGCACCGAGGCCCAGCGCCAGCATTGGCTGCCACGCATGTGCAGCGGCGAGGCGGTGGCCGCCATCGGCATGACCGAGCCCGGCGCGGGCAGCGACCTCAAGGCCCTGCGCACCACGGCCCGGCGCGAGGGCGATGGCTACGTCATCAACGGCAGCAAGATCTTCATCAGCAACGGCCAGCATTGCGATCTGCTGGTGCTCGCCGCCAAGACCGACCCGGCCGCGGGCGCCAAGGGCGTGAGCCTGTTCCTCGTCGACACCCGCACGCCCGGCTTCTCTCGCGGGCAGAACCTCGAGAAGATAGGCCAGCATGCGGGCGACACCTCCGAGCTGTTCTTCGAGGACATGGTCGTGCCGCTCGATGCGCTGCTCGGTGGCGTGGAGGGCCAGGGCTTTGTGCAGATGATGCGCGAGCTGCCGCGCGAGCGCCTCATCATCGGCGTGCAGGCCGTGCATGGCGCGCGCGGCGCGCTCGACGCCACCGTGCGCTATGTGCAGGAGCGCCAGGCCTTCGGCCAGCCCGTGGCGCAGTTCCAGAACACGCGCTTTGCGCTCGCGCAATGCGCGGCCGACATCGCCGCGGCCGAGGCCTTCGTGAACGCCGGCATCGCCGCCTGTGCCCAGGGCCTGCTCACCCCCGAGGCGGCCAGCGCCATCAAGCTGCACGCGAGCGAGATGTTCGGCCGCGTGGCCGACGCCTGCCTGCAGCTCTTCGGCGGCTACGGCTACATGGCCGAATACCCGATCGCGCGCTTCTGGACCGACGCGCGCGTGCTGCGCATCTACGGCGGCACCTCCGAGATCATGAAGGAGCTCGTGGCGCGCTCGCTGCTCGGGCGCTGAACAGGCGCTGACGGCCTGCTACTTGTAGAACACCTCCACGCTCCCCTTGAGCGTGATGAGCAGCGGCCGGCCGCGCCGGTCCACGGTCTTGCCCGCGGGCACCTTGATCCAGCCCTCGCTGATGCAGTACTCCTCGACGTCGAAGCGCTCGCGGCCGTTGAAGCGTATGCCGATGTCGCCCTCCTGCTGAAACACCGCCGCCACATGGTGCGGGCTGCGCGGATCAACGGCGAGGCGGTCGGGCAGGGGGAGTTTGGCGGAATCGGTCACGGCAGGAAATCTCGCAAGAAAACGGCAGGGGCCGCATTGTCCCGCATCCGTGGCGGGGTGCCGCCCAGCTTCCCACTTTCACTATTCAAACGATAGCTGCTTGCGCTTACCCACAAAGCGCTGGAGGCGGTTTTGACCTGTTATTTCCCCCATGACAGGTGGGCTGTGGACAAGTCTGCGGAGTGTTCCGGCACAACCGGGCAGTTGTCCACAGACCG
Organism: Oryzisolibacter sp. LB2S; assembly: GCF_040732315.1. Classification (NCBI taxonomy): domain Bacteria; kingdom Pseudomonadati; phylum Pseudomonadota; class Betaproteobacteria; order Burkholderiales; family Comamonadaceae; genus Alicycliphilus; species Alicycliphilus soli. The sequence continues at coordinate 49,422 of NZ_CP160388.1, read as the reverse complement.
GCGCCCGCCGCCCCGCTTGTCCCCATTTCGGGTGCAGCGGGCGCAGCTTTCGCTCCCCATGCTTTGGCCGCGCTCAACCGGTTGATTTGCAAGCAAAAACAGGGCTTGTCCACAGCGAGGGGCGGCCTCTACTACTACGACTATTTTGAAATAACAGTATTGATGAACAACCGGTAGTGGCGCAGGCCCGGCCGGAGCACATGGGCGGATACGCCGCGCCCTGCCCGTGCAGGACGGGGCGGTTGCAGATTCAGTGGATCAGGGGGACCGCCTGCGCAGGGAGGATGGCGGGTGGGACGGCGGCCGATCAAAAGCGCCCGGATGGGCCCGGAGAGGTCAGCGCAACATGGCGTAGCCCACGCCGATGGCGGCAACCAGCCCCACGGCGTCGGCCAGCAGCGCGCAGACCAGGGCGTGGCGGTGGTGCTTGACGCCCACGCTGCCGAAGTACACGGCCAGCACGTAGAAGGTGGTCTCGGTCGAGCCCTGGATGATGGCCGCGAGGCGCCCGACGAAGGAGTCCACGCCATGCGTCTGCAGCACGTCGATCATCAGCCCGCGCGCGCCCGCGCCCGAGAGCACCTTCATCAGCCCCACGGGCAGGGCCGGCAGAAAGTCGGTGTTCCAGCCCAGCGCCGCCACGCCCGCGCCTATGGCCGAGAGCAGCGCGTCCATGCAGCCCGCGGCGCGGAACACGCCGATGGCGGCCAGGATGGCGATGAGGTAGGGAATGATCTGCACGGCCACGCCAAAGCCCTCCTTGGCGCCGTCGATGAAGGCGTCGTACAGATTCACGCGGCGCCAGGTGCCGGCCAGCAGAAACAGCGCCACGATGCCCAGGATCACGGCCGCGCCCGTGCTGCCCGCGATCTGCGCCGCGCGCTCGGCCGGCAGGCGCGCGAGTGCCGCCACGGCCGCCGCCAGCAGGCCGCCCACGGCCAGGATCGGCAGCAGCAGACGCGCGCGCCACAGCGGCAGGCGCTGTGCCACGGCCACGGCGATCACGCCCGCGAGCAGCGAGGCAAAGGTGACCAGCAGCGTGGGCAGAAAGATGTCGGCCGCGTTGAAGCCCGCGCCCAGGCCCTGCTTGAGGGCCACGCTCTGGCGTATGGCGATGACCGAGGTCGGTATCAGCGTGAGCCCGGCCGTGTTCATGACCACGAACATGATCTGCGCGTTGCTGGCCGTTCCCACAGGTTCGCGGTTGAGCGTCTGCAGCTCCTGCATGGCCTTGAGGCCCAGGGGCGTGGCGGCGTTGTCCAGCCCGAGCAGGTTGGCGCTGATGTTGAGCGTCATCGCGCCCTGGGCCGGGTGGCCGTCGGGCACGCCGGGAAACAGTCGGCGCAAGAGCGGGCCCGCGACGCGCGCCAGCAGCTCCACCATGCCCGCGCGCTCGCCCACGCGCATCAGGCCCAGCCACAGGGCCATGATGCCGGCCAGGCCCAGCGAGATCTCGAAGCCGGCACGCGCGCCGTCGAACAGCGCTGTGAGCAAGGCCTGGAAGATGCCCGCCTCGCCCAGCAGCCAGCGCGCCGCGGCGGTGACAAAGGCCACGATGAAGAAACCCGTCCAGACCCAGTTGAGTGCCATGGCGCACGATGGTAATGGTGCGGCGGCGCCCGCAGGCCGTGGCAGACTGCGGCCCATGTCCGCCCCTGCCCTGCTCGTTGCCGATGACCACCCGCTGTTTCGCGCCGCGCTGATCCAGCTGCTGCGCGAGCGCTTTGCCGCCTACGCCACGCTCGAGGCCGCGAGCGCCACCACGCTCGGCCAGGCGCTGGCCGAGCACGCCGAGGTGGAGCTGGTGCTGCTGGACCTGGCCATGCCGGGCGCGCGCGGCTTCTCGGCGCTCCTGCATGTGCGCGGCGAATACCCGCAGGTGCCGGTGGTGGTGATCTCCTCCAACGACCATCCGCGCGTGATCCGCCGCGCCCAGCAGTTCGGCGCGGCGGGCTTCATCCCGAAGTCGGCCGCGGCCGAGGACATGGCGGCGGCGATCGAGACGGTGCTCGACGGCGGCAGCTGGTTCCCGGCCATGGCGGCCGAGCATTCCGAGGCCGACGCGGCGCTGGCCGCGCGCCTGGCGCGCCTGACGCCGCAGCAGTTCCGCGTGCTGCTGTGCCTGGCCGACGGGCTGCTGAACAAGCAGATCGCGCACGAGCTTGGCCTGGCCGAGAACACCGTCAAGGTGCATGTGACGGCCATCCTCAAGAAGCTCGAGTGCTACAGCCGCACCCAGGCCGCCGTGCTGGTCAAGAGCCTGGAGCCGGAGCAGGAGGCGGGCGCCGATTGACCTGGTGTTGTGCAACCGCAGCGGCGCTTGCTCCCTCTCCCGCTGGCGGGAGAGGGCCGGGGTGAGGGTGCTTGCTGGCGGGCGCGGGGCTTGCGCCACCCCCTCACCCCCGCCCTCTCCCCCAAGGGGGCGAGGGAGTGAATACCGGCACCGGGCAGGCCTTGCGCGCCAGCACGGCTACGCGCCGCTCTGGCGCAACAACAGCTGGCTGACCAGCGCGCGCAGCGCCGCCGGGCGCACGGGCTTGAGCAGCAGGGCCCAGCCGCGCTCGGCCGCCTGGCGGCGCAGGGCCGGGTCGCGCTCGGCCGTGACCAGCACCACCGGCGGCTGCTGGCCCCAGAGGGCGCACAGCCGCTCGTAGAGCTCGGGGCCGTGGAACGGGCCCATGCGCACATCGAGCAGCACCAGCTGCGGCGCCTGGCCCGGCGCAGCGAGGTCCAGCGCCGCCTGGGGGCCGCCGGCCAGGGCCACGTCGCAGCCCCAGCGGCGCAGCAGCGCGCCCGTGGCCTCGCAGCTGGGCGCGTCGTCGTCGATGTACCAGGCGCTGCTGCCCGCAAGCGGCCGGTCGTCCGCCGCGGGGCTGGCCGCGGCCTGGGCCGGCGCATCGGCGGCATCGGGCGCGCCATCGACCAGCGGCACGCAGACCCAGAACCGGCTGCCGCGTCCGAGCTCCGAGCGCAGGCCGATCTCGTGGCCCAGCAGCCGGCCCAGGCGCTCGACGATGGCCAGGCCCAGGCCCGCGCCCTTGTCCTGGTCATGGCCCTCGCCGAGGCGGCGGAACTCCTCGAAGATTTCGCGCTGCAGGCTCTCGGGAATGCCCGGGCCCTGGTCGTGCACCTCGATGCGCAGCTGCCGGCCCTGGCGCCGGCAGCCCAGCAGCACGCGGCCGTGCGGCGTGTAGCGGATGGCGTTGGACAGCAGGTTCTGCAGGATGCGGCGCAGGAGCGCCTCGTCGCTGCGCACCACGCAGCGCGAGCCCACGGTCGTCAGGCGCAGGCCGCGGCTCGCGGCGATGATGCCGAAGTTGTGCTGCAAGACCTGGAGCAAGGGCCCTATCGCGAAGTCGCGCACATGCACCTCGAGCTGGCCCGACTCCATGCGCGAGATGTCCAGCAGGCTGTTGAGGATGCCGTCCTGCGCGGCCAGCGCGCCGTCGATGCTGTCGGCCACGCGGCGCCCGGCCTCGTCGTGCAGGTGGTTGCGCAACAGTGAGCTGAACATGCGCGCGGCGTTCAGCGGCTGCAGCAGGTCGTGCACGGCGGCGGCGACGAAGCGCGTCTTGTAGCGGTTGGCCTGCTCGGCCTCGCGCCGCGCGGCGTCCAGGTCACGCGTGCGCTCGGCGATGCGCAGCTCCAGCGCATCGGCCAGCGAGCGCAGCTCGCGCGCGGCGTTCTTGTAGCTGGTGATGTCGGCGTAGCTCGTGACGAAGCCGCCATCGGGCAGCGGGTTGCCGCGTATCTCCAGCACCTGGCCGTCGCCCTTGGCGCTCTCGTGCAGATGGGGCGTGCCCTCGCGCAGGTGGCGCAGGCGCCGCTCGATGGCGTCCTCGGTCGGCCCGGGGCCAAGCAGGCCGCGGCGCGCGTTGTGGCGCAGCAGGGCCTCCACGGGTGCGCCCACGCGCAGGAGCTCGGCCGGAAAGCGAAACAGTTCCACATAGCGCGAGTTCCAGGCGACGAGGTTCAGATCGCGGTCTATCACCACCACGCCCTGGGGCAGGTGCTGCAGGCTGCGCGACAGCCCGGTTTCGGCCGCGCGCGCGGCCTGCACGATGGCGTCCTGCGCCGTGCGCAGCTCCTGGGCATGCTGCTGGAGCACGGTCTCGAGCTCCTGACGGCTCTGCATGCGCACGCGCGTCAGGCGCTGGCGCTGGCGCACGAACAGCACCAGCAGCGACAGGGCCAGCCACAGGGCCGCGGCGGCGATGGCGGCCAGCCGCCCGGCCTCGGCCACGGCGCGCGTGCTGTGCAGCAGGTGCAGCTTCCAGTCGCTGCCGGGCAGGGCCAGGGTCTGCCACAGCAGGGGCTGGGGCTCGGCGGGGTCGTGCAGGCGCACGAGCATGGCGCCGTCGGAGAGCGGCCGCTCGCTGCGGTAGGAGAGCGGCACAAGCGGCTGGTCCGCATACTGGCGCGTGGCGGACAGCTCTTCGCGGCCCTGCTCGTCCAGCGGCGCGAGCAGGCGGTAGCGCCAGGCGTCGCGGCTGGCCAGAAAGATCACGCCATGCGCGTCCGAGGCGAGCACGATGTCGGGGCTGATGAGCCATTCATGCTCGAGCTCGGACAGCGCGATCTTGATCGCCACCAGGCCCAGGGTGTGGCCCTGCTCGTCGCGGATGGCGGTGGAGAGGAAGTATCCCGGCTCGCCCGTGGTCATCCCTATGCCGTAGAAGCGCCCCTGGCCCTGCGTCAGCGCCTGCTGCACATAGGGACGGAAGGCGTAGTTCTCGCCCACGTTGCTGTGCTCGGCGCGCCAGTTGCTCGCGGCGATGGCCCGGCCCTGGCGGTCGATCAGCGTCAGCGTCGATGACTGGCTGGCGCCGTTGGCCTGTTCGAGCTTGCGGTTGATGGCCAGTGTCTGCGCCGCCGTGAGCGGGTGCGAGAGCGCGTCGCGCAGCTGCGGGTCCAGCGCCAGCACCTCGGGCAGGGTGCGAAAGCGGTCTATGCGCTGGGCCATGGTCTGGCCGTAGAGCGTGAGCTGGCGCTGCACGTCGCGGCTTTCCTGGTGCAGCGCGCGCCGCTCGGCCAGATGGCCGGCCAGCAGCATGCAGCAGACCATGCCCGCGAGCACGGCCAGCACCGTCCACAGCAGGCGCCGGCGCTTGCTCGTGAGGGTGAAAGTGCGGTGCTGGATGGCCATGTGCGGGGCGTCGGCTAATACCAATAGGTTATCGGCAAGAGCGGGCGGGCGCGGTTCAATTGCGGCCGCCATGATGCGCCACCCGAGCGCGTCCTTTTCTGGAGACCCGCAATGCACGCCCTGCCCTTGTCAGAGACCGCCGCGCCCGAACGCCCGCCCTTCTACCGTCAACTGTATTTCCAGGTGGTGTTCGCCATCGTCGTCGGCGTGCTGCTGGGCCATTTCGAGCCCGCCTACGGCGCCGCGATGAAGCCGTTTGGCGACGCCTTCATCAAGCTCATCAAGATGATCATCGCGCCGGTGATCTTTCTGACCATCGTCACCGGCATCTCCGGCATGAGCCACCTGAGCGCCGTGGGCCGCGTGTTCGGCAAGGCCATGGCCTACTTCCTGACCTTCTCCACGCTGGCGCTGGTGGTCGGCCTGGTGGTGGCCAACGTGATGCAGCCGGGCACCGGCATGCACATCAACGTGGCCGACCTGGACCAGAGCGCCGTCAAGGGCTATGTCGCCAAGTCGCACGAGATGACGCTCACCGGCTTCGTCATGGACATCATCCCCAAGACGCTGATCAGCCCCTTCGTGGGCGACAACATCCTGCAGGTGCTGCTGGTGTCGGTGCTGTTCGGCGTGTCGCTGGCCATGGTGGGCGACGCCGGCCGGCCCATCGTGGACTTTCTCGACGGGCTCACCCGGCCCGTGTTCAAGCTCGTGAACATCGTCATGAAGGCCGCCCCCATCGGCGCGTTCGGCGCCATGGCCTTCACCATCGGCAAGTTCGGCCTGGGCTCGCTGGTGAATCTGGCCGAGCTGGTGCTGACCTTCTACATCACCTCGGCCGTGTTCGTGCTCGTGATCCTGGGCGCCGTGGCGCGCCTGTGCGGCTTCTCGGTCATCAAGCTGATCCGCTACCTCAAGGACGAGCTGCTGCTGGTGCTGGGCACCTCCTCGTCCGAGTCCGCCCTGCCCTCGCTGATGCACAAGATGGAGAAGGCCGGCTGCGCCAAGTCCGTCGTCGGCCTGGTCGTGCCCACGGGCTACTCGTTCAACCTCGACGGCACCAACATCTACATGACGCTGGCCGCGCTGTTCATCGCCCAGGCGACCGATACCGATCTGACGCTGGGCCACCAGATTGCGCTGCTGCTCGTGGCCATGCTCAGCTCCAAGGGCGCTGCGGGCGTCACGGGCGCGGGCTTCATCACGCTGGCGGCGACACTGGCCGTGGTGCCCGAGGTGCCCGTGGCCGGCATGGCGCTGATCCTGGGCGTGGACCGCTTCATGAGCGAGTGCCGCTCGCTGACCAACTTCATCGGCAACGCCGTGGCCACGGTCGTCGTCTCGCGCTGGGAAAAGGCGCTGGACCATGAGCGCCTGCACGCCGCCCTCAATGGTGAGGGCGCAAGAACCGCGCCCGAGGCGCTGGCGGGCTGAGGCGCCAAGGCCGCCCCGGCATCAAGGCAACGGCCCAGGCGCCCAAGTGGCGGCCTGGGCCGTTGTGCATTTCGGCGTCAGAACGGCGCGTCGTCGTCCGGGCCGGCGGCCGGCGCGTGCAACGCGCCCGTGGCCGCGGCTGTGGCGGCTGGTGCAGAGGCACCCATGTCGCTGCGCCCTTCCCCGCCCAGTGCGGCGATCAGGTCGGGGATGAGCTTGCACAGTTCGCCCGTGGCAATGGCCACGTCGGCGTCAAAGCCCGCGTCGTCCTGCGTCTGGCCCTCGAACACCGTGTCCTGGAAGGCCAGCTTCTTGATCTGCAGGCCCTCGGTGAGCACGAAGGAGACGCGGTCGTCCCAGCTCATGGCCAGCTTGGTCGGCAGCTTGCCGGCCTGGATATGGGCCTGCACCTCTTCGATGTCGAGCGGGTGGCGCGCGTAGCGCACCACGGCCTTGGTCTCGTCCGCGGCCTTGAGCTCGCACTCGCGGTCGATGGAAAAGCCCGCGGGCGCCTCCTGCTGCGTGAGCCAATGGGCCATGGCCGCCTGCGGGCTGGTCTGCGTGTCCAGAAGGGCCAGCGACAGGCCGGGCAGCTGCTCCACGAGCAGGCTGGTGATCTCGTCGGCACGGCCCTGGGCGCCGGTGTCGAGCACCAGCAGGCCCGCCTCGCGGTCGATCCAGACCCAGGTCGAGCCCTGTTTGGTGAAGGCCATGGGCAGCAGGTCGAGCTTGGCCTCGTCCTTCAATTCCTTGGTTTCCTTCTTGCCGGGCTTGCGGCCGGTCTGCTGCTCGATCTGCGCAGCCTTTTCCTTGACCTTGCGCGCGAGCACCGTGGCCGGGAGCATCTTGGCCTCGGTCATGAAACGCAGAATCCACTGCCCGCCCACGCTCTCGGCCAGCGGGCCATGGGCCTCGCCGCGCGGCGGCACCCAGCCGCTCGATTGTTCCTGCGTGGCGCCGCATTCCTGGAACGGCGTCCTGGCCAGCGCCTCCTCGAGCGCGGTCAGGTCGGCCTGCCAGCCGGGGGCAATGCGGTAGACGATGAGATTCTTGAACAATTGATGATTCCTGTTTTGATAGCTGTCAGCGCTTTATGGACGGGCGCTACAGGCATGTTTGATGCATAAAAAGGTGGCGCGCGCCACGCGCCGCCGGGCAGAACTTTACACAGCCGCAGCGTTGCCACATGGCGGCGATACATGCGCGGCCCACAGTAGCGGCCATGGTTTTTGTCACGCAAGAAAGGAACTCCGCATGACCCGACTGCACCTCACCCAACGCCTCGCCTGCACCGCCCTGGTCGCCGCCCTGGCCGGCCTTGCCGCCCCCGCCTTTGCCCAGCCCGGGCCCGGCGGCGCTCCGGGTGCCAAGCCCGCGGCCGAGCAGGACCAGCGCCCACGCCAGCGCCAGATGACGCCCGAACAGCGCGAGCAATACATGCAAAAGCGTGCCGAGGCCTTCAAGCAGAAGCTGCAGCTCACCCCCGCGCAGGAGCCGGCCTGGTCCGGCTTCATGGAGGCCATGAAGCCTAACAGGCAGGCACGCCTGGACATGCAGGGCATGGACAAGCTCACCACGCCCGAGCGCATCGACCGCATGCGCGCCCTGCGCGCCCAGCGCGACGCCGAGATGGACCGCCGCGGCGACGCCGTCAAGGCCTTCTACGCCCAGCTGACGCCCGCGCAGCAAAAGACCTTTGATGCCGAGGGTGGGCGCATGTGGGGCAAGCGTGGCGGCCACTGGCATGAGCACAAGGGCCCGCGCCACGACCACCGGCATGGCATGCACCGCCATGGTCCGGGCCCCATGGCACCGGCCGCGCAGTGAACCCGAGCCACGGCCGCAGCATGCGGCCGTGACCTACAAAAAGCGGGAAAACATGGGCCCTACAGTTGTTACGCGCACAGGCGTGCAACTCACGGAGGGATACCATGTGGCTTCCGATCTCGCTGATTTCGCCCGGCTCCAGCCAGTCCCCTGGGCCCGCCAGTGGCCGGCCGATCCTGCGCGCCGCCGCCTGCCTGCTGGTGGCCATGGCGCCGGCCATGGCGCAGGAGCCGGCCAACGAGCTGACGAATGCCCCGGCGCTCTATCTGCAGGTCGGTCACGCCAGCCACAATACCGACGCCCCCACGCTGGGCATCACCCTGCCCATGGGGGCCTGGCACAGACCCTTGTGGAATGGCGAGCTGCGCGCGCATTGGGATCTCCATCTGAGTCGCTGGCATTTCGATGGACGGGCCGGCTACAGCCACAGCTGGGTGCTGGGCGTGGTGCCCACCTTGCGCCTGCGCCCGGAACAGGGCCATGCGCCCTGGTTCTGGGAGTTGGGTGTGGGCGGCACCATGGCCAATCGCCGTTACCTTGTCAACCGTCGCACCTTCAGCACCCGCTTCAACTTCTCGACCCATCTGGGCCTGGGTCTGAACCTCGGCACGTGGCGCCAACATGAGTTGCTGCTGAGCCTGCAGCATGTGTCCAACGCCGGAATCAAGGAGCCCAACCCGGGCCTGAACTTCCTGCGCCTGCGCTACGCCCTGCACTTCTGACGGCCCAGGCGCCACGCTGTGGACAAGGCTGGGGATGGTGAATGCGCAAGATGCGCCTTGTCCACACGAGCCGGCACCGCGCCCAGGTTGTGCCCGTTGGCGGTGCGGCCTGCACCGCATCCCGCACACATCCTTGGCCATGTCGCAAGTCGTTGTCGGCGTTGCGCAAATGCTGCTTGTCCACAGCAAGGGGCGGCCTCTACTACTACCACTATGTATTGATAAATACCTTCAAGGAATAACCGTGGGAGCTTGGGCGGCCATGCCCAGATGGGCCTGCAGCAACTGCGCCAGGTCCTGCGGCGGCAGCGGCCTGCCGAACAGATAGCCCTGGTAGAGCTCGCAGCCCGCGCGCGCCAGCCAGTCGCGCTGCTCCGCGGTTTCCACGCCTTCGGCGATCACGCCGAGGCCGAGGCTGTGGGTCAGCGCGAGGATGGTGCGCACGATGGCGCAGCTGCTGTCGTCGTTGAGCAGGTCATGCACAAAGCAGCGGTCGATCTTGAGCTGCGACAGCGGCAGGCGCCTGAGGTAGGCCAGCGACGAGTAGCCCGTGCCGAAGTCGTCGAGCGCAATGCCGACGCCATGCGCGCGCAGCGCCTGCATGGTGGCGATGGTGGTGTCCATGTCCTCCACCAGCAGGCTTTCCGTGAGCTCAAGCGTGAGCTGCGCCGCGGGCGCACCAGTGACGGCGAGCACGCGCGCCACATCGTCGACGAAGCAGGGATCGCGGAACTGGCGCGAACTCACGTTGACGGCCATCGACAGATGGGCCAGCGCGGGCTGGGCCTGCCAGGATGCGAGCAGCGCGCAGGCCTGGTGCAGCACCCAGCGTCCCAGCGGCAGGATCAGTCCGGTCTCCTCGGCCGCGGCGATGAACTGCGCCGGTGGCACCATGCCCCGCTGCGGGTGCTGCCAGCGCAGCAGCGCCTCCACGCCCAGAATGCCGCCATGCACGTCGACCTGCGGCTGAAAGTGCAGCAAGAACTCCTGGCGTGACAGCGCGGTGCGCAGGTCCGCCTCCAGCGCCACATGCTCGTCCACGGCCTTTTGCATGCTCGGGTCGAAGAAGCGCAGCGTGCTGCGCCCGGCCTGCTTTGCCTGGTACATGGCCAGGTCGGCCTGCTTGAGCAGTTCGCCCACGGCCGGGCAGGCATGGTCGAACAGCGCGATGCCTATGCTCGGCGTGCTGCGGTACTGATGGCCGGTCAGCGCATAGGGCGCTGAGAGCGCGGCGAGTATCTTTTCCCCGACCTTGTTGGCGTTCTCGGCCAGGGTCGTTGGCTGCGCGCCGATGTGCTCGATCAGCACCACGAACTCGTCGCCACCGAGGCGCGCCACGGTATCCACGTCGCGCACGCAGCTGCTCAGCCTCTGGGCGACGGTCTGCAGCAGCAGGTCGCCCTGGTCGTGACCCAATGTGTCGTTCAGGGTCTTGAAGTTGTCCATGTCGATGAACAGCAGCGCCCCGCCCTGCTGCCGGCGCTGTGCCGTGGCCAGGGCACGTGTCATGCGCTGCATGAACTGCGCACGGTTGGGCAGGCCCGTGAGCGAATCGAAATAGGCCAGACGCTCGATCTCGCGTTCGTCGGCCTTGCGCGCGCCTATGTCGGAGTTGATGGCGAGGATGGAGTCGATCTCGCCCGCCTCGTTGCGCACCAGCGTCCAGCGTCCCTCGATCTCGATCACCCGGCCATCGCGGGTGCAATGCAGCAGTTCTCCACTCCACTCGCCGTGGCTCAGCACCCTCTCGGTGGCCAGCGCGAAGTCCTGCGGATCGTGGTAGAGCAGGTCGATGACGGGGCGGCCCAGCACTTCCTGGCGGCTCCAGCCATACATGCGCTCGGCGCCCGCGTTCCAGAACGTGACGCGGTGCTCCAGGTCGCGCACGATGATGGCGTCGCGCGCCTTGTCCAGCAGCGATGCCTGCTGGCGTATGCGCGTGTCGTCCATCTGGCGCTGCAGCTCGGATGCGGCGCGCACGGCAAAGATCTGAAGGGCACTGGCGCTGAAGGGCGTCTGCGCGAGCGGCTCTCGGTACATGACCATGACCATGCCCATGGGCGCCCCGTCGCTGTCACAGAGCTGGCGCCCGGCATAGCTGCGCATGCCGGCGCGCTGCAATGCCTGGTGCTCGGGAAACGACCGGGCCAGCTGGTCGTTGATCTCCAGCGTGGTCTTGGTGAGCAGCTGCGCGCTGGGCGTACCCTGCAGCGCATATTCATGCGGGGGTTGAGCGACGCCGTCGATCACATGCGAGACCGTCACGGCGTGCAGGTAGCGGCCCTGCACAGGCGGCTGCAGCCGCACCACGCAGGCCGTCTGTGCGCCCAGCGCATCGGCCATGTTCTGGGCAAGATGCTCGAAGAAGGCGGCGCCGGTGTCCGCGGACACCGCTGTGGCGACCTTCACCATGATGGCCTGCAGGCGCTGCTGCTCGGCGCGCGCGCGCAGACTCTCCATGCCATGGGTCAGGTCCGCAGCCATGGACTCGAGCAGCTGCGTCTCCTGTGAGCCGAGTTGCAGTACCTCGGGCGCGTACAGGCACAGCACGCCAAAGGTCTGCTGCGCATTGCGCAGCGGCAGGCACGCAATGGTGTGACAGCCCAGGCGAGTCAGGCCCCGGGCGCGGTCGGGGCAGACTCGGCTGTACTGGGCGTTGGACATGATCACGGTGCGCCCGCTGCGCACGCATGTTGCCGACGGGCCGCGGCCGCCCGGCTCGTGGGGCGACCAGCTCAGGCGCAGCTCATCGATGTAGCCACCGGGGTCGCCCGCGCTTGCCACGATGTCGATGGGCCTGGTGGCCTCGTCGCGTGCCAGGCCCACCCAGCCCATGCGGTAGCCGCCAATGTGCACGGCCAGCTCGCACACGGCATGCCACAGCTCGGATTCCGAGCCGGCGCGCACCAGCATCTGATTGCAGGCATTGCGCATGCGCTGTGCACGGCTCAGGCGCGCGAGCTCGGCCTCGATGCGATTGCGCTCGGTGATGTCGTGGGCCAGGATCTGCCACGCCGGGTGGCCGTCGAACTCGGTCTCGCCGACGAACACCTCCATGTCCATGCGCCGGCCGTCGCGGTGCACATGGTGCCAAACGGTGGCCATGGGCGTGGCTGCGCTGCCGGCGCGCGCATCGCGGCACATGGCCATGGCGCTGTCGGCCACGGACTGTTCGTCCCTGTGCCAGAGCAGACGCATGTCCTTGCCGAGCAGCTCGTCCACGGCATAGCCATAGTGCCGGGCCATGGCGTGGTTGACGGCCAGCAGGCACAGGTCGTCCCGGTCGCACACCCACATGGGCTGGGGGTGCTCGGTGAACAGCGCACGGTACTGGCGCTCGGCCAGCGGGGGGGCGCCCTTGTCCGCCGTCATGCGCGCGGCGTCCCTGTCTGGTGCTGCGTGCGGGCAGCGCTGGCGGGTGATGGATGGCCCTCGGATGGCATGACTGCTTGTCCCATTGGGTGAGCGACGGTTGACGTTTTACCGCATGTTACGCGCAGATGCCCCCATTGTTGGTAGTGATCAGGGGTTCGAGCCCGGAATTTCGGTCATGGAACGAATGCAGCCACTCCCTTGGAGGGCCCCATCCGAAATTTGCGTGTCAGCGCGTTACATGTGTGCGTCGCGCGCGTACCGCGGCGGCGAGCCGCTCGAGCACCGGCACCGTCTGCGCATAGCTGATGCAGGCGTCGGTCACCGACACGCCGTGCGCGAGCGGCTGGCCGGGCACGATGTCCTGGCGGCCCTCCTGCAGATGGCTTTCGATCATCACGCCGGTGATGCGCGCGTCGCCCGCGGCGATCTGCGCGGCCACGTCCTCGGCCACGAGGATCTGGCGCGCATGCTGCTTGCTGCTGTTGGCATGCGACAGGTCGATCATCACCTGGGGGCGCTGGCCGGCCTTCTCGAGCAGCTCGCAGGCCGCCTGCACATGGTCTGCGCCGTAGTTGGGGGCCTTGCCGCCGCGCAGGATCACATGACAGTCGTGGTTGCCGCGCGTCTCGAAGATGGCGGTCTGGCCCATCTTGGTCATGCCCATGAAGGCGTGCTCGGATTCCGCCGCGAGGATGGCGTCCACGGCCACCTTCACGCCGCCATCCGTGCCGTTCTTGAAGCCCACGGGGCAGGACAGGCCGCTGGCGAGCTGGCGGTGGCTCTGGCTCTCGGTGGTGCGCGCGCCTATCGCGCCCCAGCTCACGAGGTCGCTGATGTACTGGGGCGAGAGCAGGTCCAGAAACTCCGTGCCCACGGGCAGGCCCAGGGCCAGCACGTCGAGCAGCAGGGTGCGCGCCTTCTCCAGGCCCTCGTTGATGGCGAAGCTGCCATCGAGGTGCGGGTCGTTGATGTAGCCCTTCCAGCCCACGGTGGTGCGCGGCTTCTCGAAGTACACGCGCATCACGACGAGCAGGTCCCGGGCCAGCGCGTCGGCCTCGTGCTTGAGCAGGCGCGCGTACTCCATGGCCTGGTCGTGGTCGTGGATGGAGCAGGGCCCGACGACGACGATGAGTCGGTCGTCCTGACCGTGCAGCACGCGCGAGATGGCAACGCGGCTGGCCTCCACCAGCGCCTGCGCGGCCTCGGGTGCGGGCAGCCATTCCTCGAGGATGGCGGGCGTGATCAGCGGGCGCACGGCCTTGATGCGCAGGTCATTGATGCGCGTGGTGTCCTGGGTAGTGGGTGGATTGGTGGGGCGGTCGCAATGGGTCATGGTGGCGCTATTGTCCGCCCGCCTGGCTGGGCCCGCAGATCAGGGCCAGCAGATCACGGCCGGCGGAAGCTCTGGTTCTGCCTGGCCCAGTAGCCCGCATGCAGGTCATCCATGCGCACCGTGCCGCCTGTCGATGGCGCATGCACGAAGCGGCCCTGGCCCACATAGATGCCGGCATGCGTGGGTCGGCCGCGGCCGAAGACCACCAGATCGCCGGTGCGCAGCGCGTCCTGGTCCACCGGCTGCCCGAAGCCGCTCAGCTGCGCCACGGTGCGCGGCGGCGCCACGCCGGCGCGGCTCTTGTAGACATAGCCGATCAGGCCGCTGCAGTCGAAGCCCCCGTCGGGCGTGTTGCCGCCATAGCGGTAGGGCGTGCCCACCAGGCCCAGCGCGTGGATGGCGATGTCGCTGGCCTGCTCGGCCGACAGGCGCGAATAGGCCGGGCCGCGCGATGGACCGGGCGTTGTGCCGCAGCCGGCCAGCAGCAGGCAGGTCACCAGCGTCAGGGTAGGGAGTGCATGGCGGCGCATGGCGGTCATCGGTGTATTGTGGCGTCGGGCCTGGGCTGGGCGTGCTGCTGCAACAGCCGCCCCATGGACTGGCGCGCCATGCGCTGCAGCCGCATGAGCAGCGCGTGGTCGGGCCAGTCAAGCCCGTAGCGCAGGCACAGCTCGCGCTGCATGCGCGCGAGCAGGGCGGCGGCCATCTCGGCGTCGGCCAGCGCGCGGTGGGCGCGGCCGGGGCGGGGCAGGCCCAGGTGGTCGGTGATGCGCCCCAGGCTGTGGCTGGGCGCGTCGGGGAAGATGCGGCGCGACAGCAGCACCGTGCAGGCAAAGGGCTGGGGCGCGGTCAGGCCCGCGTGCGCGAGCTCGGCCTGCCAGAACTTGCTGTCGAACGATGCGTTGTGCGCCACCATGGGCGCGTCGCCGACAAAGCGCGCGGCCGCGCGCATCACCTCGGCCGCGGGCGGGGCCTCGGCCACCATGGCGTTGGTGATGCCGGTGAGCTCGGTGATGAAGGGCGGTATCCACACGCCCGTGTGCATCAGGCTGTCGAAGCGGTCCACGACGCGCTCGCCCTGCAGCAGCACGATGGCCACCTCGGTGGCGCGCGCGCCCTGGTGCGGCATCATGCCGGTGGTCTCGAAGTCGATGACGGCGATGGGTTCGGGCATGAATATATGGGTGGTTTTGGCCTCTGGCGCTTGTGTGGCGGGCGCTGACAGCTATCAAATGTCAAGCACCACGCCCTTGTCGCCTCACGCGGCCGATTGTCGCCGCTGCAGCGCAAACGGCGGCAGGCCGTTGAGCAGGCGCTGGCCATAGCCCGTGCGCACCAGGCGCTTGTCGTAGCAGTAGACATGGGCGTGGTCGTCCTCGGTGCGTATGGCGCGGCCCACCCATTGCGCCAGGCGTATGGCCGTGGCCGGCACGACGAGCTCGCTGAACGGGTCGCGCCCGGCGCCGCGCAGCCATTCGGCGCGCGCCTCGCCCACGGGGTCGTCGGGCGGGGCGAAGGGCAGCTTGGTGATGAACAGCGATTCGCACAGCGCGCCCGGCAGGTCCAGGCCCTCGCCAAAGGACTGCATGCCGAAGATGATGGACGGCAGGCCGCCTGCCACCCGCTCGCGGTGGCGCGCGAGCAGCTGCTGGCGCGGCAGGGTGTTCTGCACCAGCACGCTGGCGCGCATGGCCGTGGGCAGCAGGTCCACGGCCTGGCGCATCTGCTCGCGCGAGGTGAACAGCACCAGCGCGCCGGCCTCGACCAGGGCCAGGTCGCTGAGCAGCGCGTCCACCATCTCGGCCGTGAAGGCCTGGGCGTCGCGCGGCTCGGCGCGCGTCTCGCTGGCCACCAGCGTGCCCTGGCGCGCGTAGTCGAACGGGCTGTCCACGGCCAGCGTGGTCACGGCGGCGTCGCCATGCAGGCCGGCTTCGCGCAGAAAGAAGTCGAACTGCCCGCAGCTCGTGAGCGTGGCCGAGGTCAGCACCGCGCCGCGCACGGCCGACCACAGCCGGCCGGCCAGCGCGGCGCCGGGCAGCACGGGGCTCGCGTGCGCGCGCACGACGATGAAGTCGCCATCGACCTCGAGCGTGAACCACTTGGCCGCCGGCACCGCCCCCTCGGGCGCGTCCTGCAGCAGCAGCTGGGCCGCCGCGTGCACGGCCTCCAGGCGCGGGGCCAGGCTGCCGATCTGGGCGTAGAGCTGGGACAGGCGCCGCGCCTCGTCGGGCTTGTCGCGCATCTCGCTGCGCAGCGCCTTGGCGATGGCGCGCAGCGCGTCGAGAAAGCCGCCCGCGTGGTGCGCGGCCTGGGCAAAGGGCTCGACCAGCGCCTCGGGCAGCACACCACCCGCCACGCGGGCACGCGTGGGCATGGCAGAGGCAAACGGGCGCCGGCCGGGCACGGGGGCGCGCAGCTGCTCGCCATAGACATCCATGACCAGGCGCGCGGCGTCCTGCAGCGCGGCGCGCAGGCGCGCGGCGTGGTTGGGAATGTCGGCAATCTCCTCGACCTCGACCAGCTGGCCTATGCGCAGCGCGCGGCTGGCCAGCCTGTCTATCCAGGTCAGGCGCGAGAGGTCGGCCTCGCAGGCGAACTGGTCCAGCGCCGTGGCCGGCAGGTGGTGCGCCTCGTCGATGATGAGCAGGCAGTTGTCGAGTTCGGGCAAGAGGCGCGCGCCGAGGGACGACAGCAGCAGGTCGTGGTTGGCGACGATGACCTGGGCCGCGACGAGCTGCTTGCGCCGCTCGTAGTAGCTGCATTGGCCGAACAGCGGGCAATGCCGACCCGTGCAGGAGCTGGCCTCGGCCGCCACGGGGCTCCACACCTCGGGCTCGGGCGGGCTCGCCAGGTTGTCGCGATCGCCGTCCCACAGGCCCGTGGCCAGGGCGTCGGCCAGGCTGGCGTAGAACTTCATGCGCGCCTCGCCGTCGTGGCGCGCGCGTGGGCGCTGCGCGGCCAGCTCGTCGGGGAACAGGTCGTCGTCGGGCAGATCGTCGTCACCGCCCGTGCCGCCGCCGGCCAGGCGCTCGAGCTTGAGCTTGCAGACATAGCGCCCGCGCCCCTTGGCGAGCGCGAAGGCAAACGGCTGCTCCATGCGCTCGGCCAGCTGCGGCAGGTCCTTGTGCACCAGCTGCTCCTGCAGCGCCACGGTGGCCGTGGAGATCAGCACGCGCGTGCCGCGCGCCAGCGCCATGGCAATCGCGGGCACGCTGTAGGCCAGCGACTTGCCCACGCCCGTGCCGGCCTGCACCACGGCGATGGCGCGCTCGGGCGGGTCGGCATCCTCGCCCTGCTTGCCCAGCTGCGCGCGCGCAAAGGTCTGCGCCACCAGCGCGGCCATGCTGCGCTGGCCCTCGCGCGGGCGAAATCCGTCGGTGGACTGCACCACGGCCTCGAAGGATTGCAGGGCCTGATCGGCCCATTGCTGTGCGGACATAGGGGGAGGGGGGTCAACCGCGGCGGGGGTGCCACTGGTTATTCATCCAGCGATGGTAGCCGATCGGCCGCGCGGGCGGCCCTTTTGCGGGGCTTTGGTTACTACAACAAGAATAGCTGGTTGCGCTTGCAGGGTGGGCGCTACATGCCGATTTCATTGAATATCGTCGGGGGAAAATTCCTCCACGCGCAGGCGCCGCACCTGGGCGCCGCAGCGCGCCTGCAGCAGCTCGGCCGCGCGCGCGGCCACGGCGTCCGGCACGGGCGCGGTGAGCAGCAGCAGCGTGGGCGCACCCGCATGGGCAGGGCCCCAGGCGCGGCGCCGCAGCGTGACGCCGGCGCGCGCCAGCAGGCGCAGCACCTCGGCCTCGTTCAGCGCAGCGCCCGGCAGCAGGCGCAGCAGGTGGCCGGTGCGCACCGCGCTCATGGGTAGGGGCGCGGGCTGGTCGGCCGCGCGCTCGTGCACGCCCAGCGTGGGCACGTGGGCGCCCGCGGGCCGGCGCGCCAGGTCCACCAGATCGGCCAGCACGGCCGAGGCCGTGGGCTCGCCGCCCGCGCCCGCGCCGCTGCAAAAGATGTCGCCCCCGGCGTCGGCCCGCACCAGCAGGCCGTTGGTCGCGCCGTCCAGATGGGCGAGCGGCTGGCCCTGCGGCACCAGGGCGGGGTGTACGCGCATCTCCACGCCCTGCGCGCGGCGGCGCGCCACGGCCAGCGGCTTGACGGCATAGCCGAGCTGCGCGGCCGCGGCCAGGTCGCCGGGCTGCAGGTCGGTGATGCCCTCGACATGCACGGCATCGAGCCGCAGCGGCATGCCGAAGGCGTTGGCGGCCAGCAGCGCGAGCTTGTGCGCGGCGTCGTGGCCATCCACGTCGAGCGACGGGTCGGCCTCGGCATAGCCCAGGGCCTGGGCCTCGGTGAGGGCCGCGGCAAAGCCCAGGCCATGGGCCTGCATGCGCGTCAGGATGTAGTTGCTCGTGCCGTTGAGCACGCCGGTGAGCGATTCGATGCGGTTGCCCGCCAGCCCCTCGCGCAGCGCCTTGATGACGGGCACGCCACCGGCCACCGCGGCCTCGTAGGCCAGCACGCGGTCGTGGCGCGCGGCGGCGCGGGCCAGCTCCTCGCCATGCGTGGCCAGCAGCGCCTTGTTGGCCGTCACCACATGCTTGCCGTGGGCCAGGGCCGTCAGCACCCAGTCGCGCGCGGCTTGGGTGCCGCCGGCGAGCTCGAGCACCACGTCCACGCCGGGGTCGGTGGCGAGCCGCAGGGGATCATCCAGCAGGCGCACGCCGGGCGCATCGCCCAGCATGGCCGCGGCGCGCGCCGGCGTGCGCGTGGCCACGGCGACGATGGTGATGGCACGCCCCGCGCGCGCGGCGATCGGCCCCTGGTTGCGCGCGAGCACCTGCCACACGCCGCGGCCCACCGTGCCCATGCCGATCAGGCCCACGCGCAGGGCAGGGGGGCGGGCCGGCGCGTGGGCGCGGGCCTGGGGCAGGGGACTGAGCTCGGGTTCTGCAAACATGCTTCTCTCCAAACAAGGGGCCAGTGGCCCGAAACAAAAAAACCCAGCGGCCGGGGCTGGGTTTCGTTCGGAGGGGGAATGAGACACCAGGGGGCCGCCAGTGCGGCCACCTGCGCGAGCTAGGCAGCCGCGGTGGTCATGGTGCTAATCATTCGTGCGTGCAGCGCGCCGGGCGCCTGGGCGGCGACCTGGATGGCTGTGGTGGGCAGGAATGACATGGGCCGCAGTGTAGCGCAGTCGCCGCCGGCCTGCAGTGTCATTCAATTTTCATAGCTGTCAGCGCTTGCTGTACAAGCGTTAGAGGCCATTTTCATTGGAATTTCTTTGGCGCGTCCTGTGGCGCACCATGCGGATCGCGTCGAACGGGCAGCGCAGCGCGCAGAGCGCGCAGCCGGTGCAGCCGGGTGCGTCGTGCAGCACCGAGCGCTTGGGGCCGAAGCGCGCGTCGCCCTGCACCTGCAGCGACAGCACATGCGGCGGGCAGACGGCCACGCACCAGCCGCAGCCGGTGCAGCGGTCGAGGGCGATGGCGGGCAGGGCCTTGCGCGGTGCGTGCATGGGGCGAGCATGCCACGCGGCGCGCTACAGTGGCGTCCTCATGTCCCAAGACCCCAGTCGCATCGCCAGACACCTGCACATCCACGGCCGCGTGCAGGGCGTGTACTACCGCCAGTCCATGATCGAGGCCGCCGAGCGCCTGGGCCTGCAGGGCTGGGTGCGCAACCGGCTCGATGGCAGCGTGGAGGCGCTGGCCCTGGGCCCGGCGGGCGCCGTGCAGGCGCTGATCGACTGGGCGCGGCGCGGGCCGCCCGCGGCGCAGGTGCAGCGCGTCGACGTGCAGGAGATGGATGTCGCGCAGCTGGCCGGCCTGCCCGAAGGCTTTCACCGGCGCGAGACCGTGTGACTCAGCGGCGCCGGGCCGCCTCGCGCAGGCGCTGCCACAGGGGCCGCACGACCTCGCTCCACCAGCGCAGCAGCCCATAGGACAGTTGCACCTTCTCGTGCCCCACGGGCTGATCGGCCGGTGCCGTGAACCAGGCCGCCTTGGGGTAGGCCAGATGCTGCGCCGGATAGACGCTGCGGTGGCCGATCATCAGATAGGCCGACACGCAGGCCCCGGCCACGTAGAGCGTGGAGGCGCCGCCAAACAGCTCCACGCCCATGAACACCGCGGCCACGGGCGTGTTCGAGGCCGATGCCACCACGGCCACCATGCCCACGGCCGCGCCCTGGGCCGGGTGCATGCCCAGCAGCGGGGCCACGGCCCCGCCCAGCACCGCGCCGATGACGAACTGGGGCGTGACGATGCCGCCGTAGAAGCCCGAGCCCAGGGTCAGCGCCACGAGCACGATCTTGAACACAAAGCCCAGCCAGGGCATGGCCTCGCCCTGCAGCGCGCGCTCCATGATGGGCAGCGACAGGCCCATGAAGTCGCGCGGCAGCACGGTCAGCAGCAGTGCGAGCAGCATGCCCCCGGCCAGCGGCAGCAGCGGCGGCCACAGCGTGAACCGCCGGCCGAGCCAGGCAAAGCCCTGGCGCACGAGCTCCACGGCCTCGACGAACCAGGACGCCGCCACGCCGCACAGCACGCCGATGAGCACCGTCTTGAGGAACAGCCATTGCGTGAGCGTCGGCTCAAAGCCGATGTGGTACTCGGGGTAGGGCACGCCCCAGAAGCGGCTCACGACAAACGCCGTCACGCCGGCCACGATGCCCGGGAACAGAAAGTCATGGCGTATGCGGCCGATGGCCAGCATCTCCACGCCATAGATCGCGCCGGCGACCGGCGTGCCGAAGACGCTGGCAAAGCCGGCGCTCACGCCGCAGGCCACGAGGCGCTTGCGCAGCTCGGCGTTCAGGCGCAGGGCCTGGCCCAGGCCGGCGGCCACGCCGGCGCCTATGTGCGAGCAGGGCCCCTCCTTGCCCGCCGAGCCGCCGCAGCCCAGCGTGATGAGCGCCGCCACGGGCTTGATCCACAGCATCGCCAGCGGCATGCGGCCATGCTGCTCGTTGACGGCGGCGATGGGCTCATCCTTGAGGCCGGTCGTGTTCAGGCGCTGGCCATGGTGCAGCAGCAGTCCGTTGGCCAGACCCGCGAGCGGCAGCAGCGCCGCGATCAGTGCCCAGGGCGCGTCGTACAAATGCCCCTCGCTGACGTGCAGCAGGCGCAGGAACAGGCTGCACACCGTGCCCACGAGCGCCCCGGTGAGCATGGCCAGCACCAGCCACAGGGCGACCGTGGCCAGCATGAGCAGGGGTTCGGCGGGAGACAGGCGTCGCATGGCGTGCAGGGCGCCCGGCTGCAGACGGGCGTCTGCGGTTCATTCTAGGGATGCAGGGGCAACCCTGCCGGGCGTCAGCGCCGCTGCAAGCCCTTCGCGCCGTAGGCGCACCAGCCCGGCCGGGGGCTTTTCTTCTGCGGGTGCAGGCGGCAGGTCTCGGGCCGCTGTTCGTACACCGTGCACAGCCGGGTCTGCGGGTGCAGGTACTGGCAGTCGCCGTTGGCGCGCCGCGCCAGCGTGAACAGCAGGTGCTTGTGGTTGAAATGGTCGATCAGCCGGGCCTTCTGCAGCCGGCGCGCAATCAGCCGCGGCTCCTCGTGCTCGGCCTCGAAGGCGTCGACCAGACCCAGGCGCACCAGGTCGGGCAGCTGCACCTCGAGCGGCATGGTGCAGCAGTTGGCCGCGCAGTCCGCGCACAGGCCGGCGCGCCAGCGCGTCCAGCTCTCCGGGCGGTCCACGTCGACGATGGCGATCGGTGATCTCATGGCATCAGGGCGCGATCTGGCCGCGATCACGCCGCGGCCAGCGCCCGCAGCTCGGCGCCCGTGAGGCGGTAGCGAATCCACTCGCTCTGCGGCCTGGCGCCCACGCTTTCGTAGAAGGCGATGGAGGGCGTGTTCCAGTCCAGCACGCTCCACTCGAAGCGGCCGCAGTCCTGCTCCACGGCGATGCGTGCCAGGTGCCTGAGCAGCGCCATGCCCGCGCCCCGGCCGCGGTGCTCGGGCGCGACGTACAGGTCCTCCAGATACAGGCCGTGGCGGCCCTGCCAGGTGGAGTAGTTGAAGAAGTACACGGCAAAGCCCAGCGCCTGGCCGTCCTGCTCGCAGATCAGGCCGAAGACCTTGGGGTCGGCACAGAACAGCGTGCGCTGCACATGGCCGGGCGTGGTCAGCACCTCGTGCTCGGCCTTCTCGTAGATGGCGAGATCGCGCACAAAGCGCAGGATGGTGTCGGTGTCCGCGACGGTGGCGGGGCGGATGGTCAGGGAACTCATACAACGGCAATGGTTGGGGGCGCGCATTGTGCCGCGCATGCCAAGACCGTGGCCGCCGCTCGAGATCTGGCGTGATGCGGCGGCGGTGCGGCGCATCTACGCGCTGCAGGCCTGAACGAGTTCCCGCGCGGTGCCGTTGCGCTGCATTGGCGGCGCTGCGCAGCGCTGCACCAGGCGCCGGGCCAGGGGGCTGTGGGGGCGCATCGCCGCGCGCTCGGCGGCCAGCGCGGCCGACAGGGCGTCGTCGCCCGCGCGCTGCGCCGCGTCGATCAGGGTCAGGTCGAGCAGGTCGCGCTGCGCATGGCTGCCGCCGAAGCGGTGGGCGCCGCTGCGGATGGGCCGCAGCAGATCCAGTGCGCGCTGCGCCTCGTCCTGCGCCAGTGCGCGCACCGCCTCGGCCGCCGGCAGGCCGACCTCGCGCGTGAAGGCGCCGTTGTCGGTGGGGGCGATGGCGGCCTCGCGCATGGCCTCGATCAGATCGCGCTGCGCCTGCACCCGGCCGGTGCACACATAGGCGAGCATGGCGTGGAAATCGTTGAATGCGTACCTGTCCTTGCCGCTGCTTGCCAGCGCCTCCTGCCAGCGGTCCGCCACCGACTCCCAGCGTGCGCCGACATCCACCCCGCGCAGCCGCAGACGCCACAGCATGGCGCTGGCGTCGATCAGGTCCATGACCAGTGTCGAGCCCGAGGTGCCGACGGTTTCGTCGAACAGTCGCAGCGCCGCCGCGTGCTCGTCGAGCTCCAGCTCGAACAGCGCCAGGTGCCAGCTGTTGTGCACGGCCAGGAAGCTGCCGCTCGCCCAGGTGTCACGCGACGGGTGCAGCCAGGCGATGCCTTCGCGCGGCGCGTTGCGCATCTCCAGCACATGCGCCACCGCGTGCCAGGCCCAGCTGTCGCGCGGCTGCAGATCGACGGCGCGCCGGCCCGTCCTTTCTGCCTGGCCCCAGTCGCCGGTTTCCTCCAGCCCGAAGGCGTACATGCCCAGCACGCCGTGGTAGCCGGGCAGGTCGGGCCCCCAGGCCGGCAGCGCGCGGGCGATGCGATCGCGCAGCATGCGGCTGTCGCCGCGAAAGAAGTCGATCTGGTGGCCTGCCTGCAGCGCCAGCACGTCGCGCGGGTAGCGGGCGCTGAGGTCTTCGAGCCGCAGCGAGGCTTCGCACCAGCGGCCCTGGCTCAGCGCGGCGGCGGCTTCGATGTGGCGGCGCTCGCGGTCGTCGGCGGGCAATGCGGCGGCGCTGGCGCAACTGGCCCGAGCCACCGGCAAGGCCGAGGGGTCGGTGCCCAGCAGGTGCAGCCAGGCCTTGAGCACATGGGCCATGGTCATCTCGGGGCTGGCGGCCAGGGCGCGTTCCACGCTTGCGACGGGATCGTCCACCATGCACAGCAGTTCATGGGTCGCCTGCTCCAGCGCGGCGAGGCTTTCGGGGGTGGCGCCGGACACATGGTGTCCGGCCGGGTCGGTCAGTGTCATGGTGGGCTTTCGTCAGTGGTGGAAAGTCGGGGTTGGCGTTCGCCGCATCCGACGGGAGAATTCTTGCGGGGGCGCCGCCCTTTCACTAAAGCCATTCCTGCAAAAAACCGGACATATCGGCCATGTCGCGCGCACAACAACGGGTCACGGTGGGCCTGCTGGCCATGCCGGACGTCAGCTCGGCCACGCTGTACGGCATCCATGAGGTGCTTGCCGGCACTCGGCGTGACTGGCAGATGCTGCACGGCGGCGCGCCGGTCGAATCGCCCTTCAGACCCGTGGTCGTGAGCCGCGATGGCCAGCCGCTGCAGGCCGGCAACGGCGTCCGCATGGCGCCCGAGGCCTCGTTCGCCGAGCTGCCGCGGCCCGACGTGGTCTGCATCACCGACATCATGCTGTCCCCGGGATCGGACATGCAGGCCCTCTATGCCGAGGAGATCGCCTGGCTGCGAGCGGCCTGGGCGCATGGCGCAACCCTGGCCTCGGCATGTTCGGGGGCGATGCTGCTGGCGGCCACGGGCCTGCTCGACGGTTGCGAGGCGACCTCCCACTGGGCCTACTGTGACCATCTCGCCCGCGAGCATCCGCGCACGCGCTGGAACGCCGACCGCGGGCTGGTCGTGACCGGCCCGCAGCAGCGGCTGGTCATGGCGGGCAGCGGCGTGTCCTGGCACATGCTGGCGCTGGCGCTCATTGCGCGCTACGCATCGCCCGAGGACGCCATGCGCATGGCGCGCATCCACCTGCTCAACGTCAACGACATCAGCCCGATGGCCTATGCCTCGCTGACCCATGGCGGCCGCGCCGACGACCCGCTGATCGCGCGCTGCCAGCTCTGGGCGGCGGACCACTACCGCAGCGCGTCGCCGGTGACGCAGATGGTGGAGATGTCCGGCCTGGCCGAGCGCACCTTCAAGCGCCGCTTCGTCCTCGCCACCGGCATGAGCCCGCTGGACTATGTGCACACCCTGAGGCTGGAGGAGGCCAAGCAGATGCTGGAGGCTACCCCGCTGCCGGTGGAGGCCATCGCGGTCGAGGTCGGCTACCAGGACGCGAGCTTCTTTGGCCGCCTGTTCAAGCGCCAGGTCCATCTGTCGCCGGCGCAGTACCGGCGCCGCTTCGCGCCGCTGGACCGGCAGCTGCGACAGGCAGCGCGGGCGGCCTGAGGCCATCCTTTCCCTTGAAGCGTGTGCGGGCCGGCCCAACAAACTCGTCATTCACAATCCCGCCGACCAGCACGCCACGCGCCAGGCCCGGCGCGCGCGGTGGGCGCAAGATCTTGCAACCACGCAGACCGGCTTGAAGAAGGAGGGGGCATGAACCGCGCATCCATCACCGACATCGTCGATGGCTACGAATTTGCCGACTTCGACGGCAACATAGGCCAGCACAGCGCCTACATCCACCGCGAGCTGGGCACGGTGTACTGCGTGGCCGAAGACATGGAGATGCCGGACGGCGTGGCCGATGCGCTGGACAGCGGCCTCTGCCTCGAGCTGCCCGACCGCCACGCCCTGCACCTGGGCGCCCGCCTGGCCGTGGATTTTGCGCATGAGCATCTGGCGCCCGAGGACGCGCACCGCGTGGCGGACTGCTTTCGCCGCCGCGGCGCCTACGCCCGCTTCAAGGAACTGCTGGAGCGCAGAAACCAGCTCCACCACTGGTACGACTACGAGCGCCAGGCCAGGGAACAGCGCCTGCGCCAATGGTGCGCCGACAACGGCATCGCGCTGCGGGATTGAAGGGGCCGGGGCTGCAGACGATTTCGCCAGCCCCGTGCGCGTCCAGAGCGAGTTGCTTGCCCATGTCAGCGCTGAAACCCGGCCCCACAAGTGCCGCCCCATAGGCTGGGGCTCTCAAGAGGCGCCCATCGATCAATGTCTCAATGGATGCTTCCCAAAATCTCAGCTTATGGGTCTTGCTACACACAGGTGTAGCTGGAACCAAAATGCGAGATTTCCACCCCTTAAGAATCAATGACTTACGGATGACTTGGAACCATAGGGTGAGACAGTTGGAAGCATAAGCTGAGATTGGCGCAAATGGCGGCCTGCCTCCTTGCCACTTGCACGCGGTTTCAGGCTACGCCGCCCATGGGCACCGCGATGGGAGAGGGCCCTCAAGGCAGATACCGGCGTTGCCATCTTCATGGCGTGGTGACAGCGTAGCAGGCCCGTAACCTTGCCAGCAGTGCTGCGGGCGCTTCTGCAATATCCAGGTGGCCGAGCAGCTCGGCAGTGACCTGAGCGACCCTGCACCGCCTGCGTGAACTGCGCCAGCCGCAGCACATCGTTGCGGTGTTTGGTGATGTGCCTGCCATCCACGGCATTCGCATCGGCGGCCTTGGGTGCCGACAAATCCAGCCAGGCGCGGGCCTTCAAGGCAATCAAGACCTTTTCTGTCACCACATGTACGCCGGCCAGCTGCACGGCGTGTGCATGCAGGAAGGTGTAGTAGTCGCTGTCCAAAAGAATGGCCGACAGGCTTTGAACTTCCTGCTCAAACGATACGGGCGTGAGGTGCGCGCCTTTGGCCAGTGGCATGAAGCCAGGTTCACGGGCAAAAAACCCCAGCATGGCCGGAAAGCTGCTGTCACGGGGCTTGGCAAAGCGATAAAAGCACCGACCGGCTGTACCCGCCTGACGGGCCTCACAGCCGCCCAGCCGGATGAAGTCCCAGAGCCTGGCGCCAAACCCGGCATCCAGCGCCTCAACGCACAGCACGATGTCCAGATCCTTGGTGGCACGCGCGGCCAAGCCCGCCTCCCCCAACACCAGGTGCGTGGCCACCCCGCCGATCAGCACATAGCGCGATGCGTCATCGGCAAAGAAGCGCGCGAAAACATCCAGGCCTTTCACCATGGCAGGGTCTCCAGCAGTTCATCCAAGGCGAGTTGCACGCGCTCATCCAGGCTGGTCTGCAGGCTCAGATACAAAGACAAGGGATCGACAACGCCCGGCGCTGCCGTGCCCTGTGGTGCGTAGCGCCACAGCTCCAGCACGCAGGTGCCAACATCGGGCACCGGCACGGGGATGATGTCTACCGCCATGGCACGCCATTGACGACTGCCCAGCGCAAACACCGGCTCGGCCGCTGCGGCCAGGCTGGTGCGCTGGGCCAGCGCGGTCTCTGCGGCGCGCCAGGCCAGGGGCTCACGGGGCAGCAGCGCCCGCTGCACGCGCAGGCGCTGGCGCACCGGGGTTTGCAGCAGGCTGCGGCCACGCTCCCATACGGAAGCGGGGGCGTCGCGCAGCGCAACCACCCGCTCCCGCCCCTGGGTGTGGGACTGCACCAATGCACAGCCCTCCAAAGCCTTGACCGCCTGGCTCACGCTGGCCGCGCTGCACCCCAGCTGCTGCGCTGCCGCCGCAATCGTGACGGGGGCCAGCAGACGCTCCAGCAAAAGCGCAATCAACAACTGCTGCGCCACCGGCCCCAGGGCCTGCACGGCCCGGGCGCCGTGCGCTGTGGACGCTGAACGGTCTCCACACTGTCCAGGGAAGGCCAGAAAAGCTGGCGTCCCGGCAGCACAAAAGGCTGGCCCAGCTCAACCAGGCGCGTGCGCAGATAGGGCGGCAACTGCTCGGCCACCAGGCACACCCCGGCAGGCCGGGGCTGCACGCGGGCAAGCAACTGCTGCAATTGGCGGGTCAGCTGCAAGGGCGGCAGGGGGCAGGTTGGCGCAGCAGCAATACCAACCAAGCGCGATCGGCAATGGCGGCCAACAGCGGCTCGTAGCGCTGGCTCAGGTAGCTGGGCAAGGGCGTCCCAGGCCAGGCAAGCCATTGGGGGGACTGCCCGGTGAGCTGCCGGACATAGGCGGCAAATGAATCGGCGAGCGGCGGCATGCCGTGATGCCACTGTAAACAACGGCGGTCTCAACTCCGAAGTGCAACACTACTGGTTGATATTCAATGAATGGTAGCGGAGTTCTTCTCGCTGATGGCCGCCATGAATTTCTGGAACGCCTGATAGGGCGAGTCCCAATCCAGGGTCTGCCTGGGCCGGTTGTTCATCAAGTCAGCGATGGAGTCCAGCGCGTCCTGATCGTGCACGCTCAAGTCCGTGCCCTTGGGCAGCATCTGGCGCAGCAGCCCATTGGTGTTCTCGCAGCTGCCCTTTTGCCACGGGCTGTGTGGGTCGCAGAAGTACACACGCATCCCAGTGGCTGCCGCAAGCTCTTTGTGCCGCGCCATCTCCTTGCCTTGGTCATAGGTGAGCGTCTGACGCATAGGCTCGGCAATCTGGCGCAGCTTGTGGGTAAACGCGGCGAGCGCACTCTCGGCCGATGCGTCGGGCATCTTGCACAGCAGTACCAAACGCGTGGAGCGCTCGACCAGCACGCCCACCGCCGACTTGTTGCCTGCTCCCTTGATCAAGTCGCCCTCCCAGTGGCCTGGCATCAGGCGATCGTTGACCTCGGGAGGCCGCACGTGGATGGAGACCATGTCGGGAATCTGCCCGCGCCTGTCCTGACCCGCCGACCGGGGGCGGCGCGTACTCTTGGCCTGGCGCAACAGCGAGATGAGCTGGCGGCGCAGTTCCCCGCGCGGGTAGGCATAGATGGCGGTGTAGATGCTCTCGTGGCTGGCGTGCATGGCCGAATCATGGGGATACATGCGCTTGAGTGTGCGGGCAATTTGCTGGGGCGACCACAACCAGCTGAGCATGGTGCTGACCAGGCGCCACAGACAGCCATCGCCATGCAGTTTGGGCAAGGGCCGGGCGTCGATGCGCCGCTGCACACTCTTGCGCTGCGCCGGGGCGCTGGCGTAACCGCTGTCGCCGCCATTGCGCCGCAACTCGCGGCTGAGGGTGCTGGGGCTGCGCCCTTGCAGCTTGGCAATGGCCCTGAGGCTCCAGCCCTGCTGGTGCAGCGATGCCAGCGTCATT
Organism: Oryzisolibacter sp. LB2S; assembly: GCF_040732315.1. NCBI lineage: Bacteria > Pseudomonadati > Pseudomonadota > Betaproteobacteria > Burkholderiales > Comamonadaceae > Alicycliphilus > Alicycliphilus soli. Next base: position 20,983 of record NZ_CP160388.1, on the reverse strand, counting down.
CTCTCTTCAGGTTGCAAGTGCGTGTATGTCGATCCCATTTGCGTACATTACCCCGGGTGCGGGTGTTGCACTTCGGAGTTGAGACCGCCCCTTGGGATGCTGGGCTGGTTTGGAGTTAAACCGTCATATTGAACGTTGTTGATTTCACTTGCGCCCCTGGGTCGAAGATTTGCTTGCGTGAGGCATTAACTTTGCAACAGATCAATCAGCTCTAGGCGCCTGCTTTTACAGCGAGGGCACCTCAATAATATTGGCTTCAGGATCTTCGCCGCTATAGTTGTATTGCTGGGAGGGGGAAATACATGCTCGCAACTGGAGCAGCGATACAAGCGATGAATGCCAGTCAGTGGCTGATAATATTTTGATTGATTGCTGAATAAGGACATGTGAATATTTTCCTCAATCAAATGCGCTGTACTATCTTGCTCTTGATTTCTTGTAGTTGTTCATCGCTCAACAGGCCGTCTCGGTGTAAGTCACTTGCCTTCTGTAGTTGATCTAATGTGTGGGCCATTTCATCGTTTTGCGGCCCTGCAGTGGGGTTCTGTGCAGGATGGGTATTGATGGGGTGTGTTCCAGTCTCATCGTCAGAATTGTGTCGCTTTGATAGTGATGCTTGCTTGGGTGTTATTAATTTGCGAATGCCGCCAACGATGGATGTAACTCCCCAAAGAAAGCAAATCAATAAAAACACAATAACAATGAATCCGCCGCCTTTCATTGAATACACTCCGAATATATTATGGGCAAATCACCTTGCTAAATGCGGCGAGTACGTTGTCGCCATCGCCACGTCTCAATACGATGACGATACCCACGTTGGTTTCCGCTGAACTGTCCAGGTGTCGCGGAGGCCAGCCGTCTTGGTCGGACATTCGAGGTTTGGCCAGGTTCAGCGGCTGCAACGATCGGCGATGCCTCAACCAGACAACGCCCGCGAGCGGCGCCTGCCCCGCAGCCAGCTTGCTGGCACCGGCTTGCCTTGCTGATGTCGGGGACAAGCTGCCCACACGGCGCAACGCTCGTGGGCAACATGCCTAGCGGGCTAGATCTGCACCCCCTCTGAACGCCTCATCTCCTGGGGCAACCTATTCATTCCTTGACTGTCATTGTGGCAAAGGTTACATTACACATGTATTGTTACATTTACCACAAGTGATGTCAAATCGTTCCTGGGAGGTTGCTTTTGAGGAAATCCACGATCGCTGTCGTAGGCTCTTTTGCACAAATCGAGTTTCGGACGGCATGACCCCCAACCCCAGACGGACGTATGCCACGGCAGCTACCGGCACGGTGTGAGGACGACCGATCTGGCTGAACCGATTCAGCAAGGCCACGCGGACATGCAGTTCGACAACCTGGCGGTCGAATGCGCGCGCGCTCACCCGTTCGCCCAGTCGCCTGAAACAGTGCATCTTTGTCTCCACAAGGCTGCGCCGGTGGTAGCCGCTGCACTTCTTCCAGATGCTGCGGCCCAGGCGTTGGCACGCTCGAATGGCCTCGTTGCGTTGTGCCGCGCCGGCACTCGATGTCCTCCAATGCCTGGCGTTCCTGCGGGGCGGGGCTACCGCCAGCGCGTGCCGCTCGGCAATGCCGTCCTGGCAGTCTCGCGTGTCGTAGGCGCCATCGGCACAGACGCTTTCAATCGGCTCGTCGGTGGGAATCTGAGCCAGCAACTCGGGCTGCATCGGTGCATCCCCAATGGCATTGCTGGTCACCTCGATGGCGTGGATTTCCAGCGTCTGCACGTCGATGCCCAGATGGGCCTTGCGCCATTCACGCCGGTACTCGGCGCCATGCTTTTTGCGTTTCCACTCACCTTCGCCCAGGAACTTGATTCCGGTACTGTCCACCAGCAACTGCAACTGCAACTGCAACTGCAACGGCGACTTGGCTCGCTGGTAGCTCAGCTCGACCTGCAAGGTCTTCTGGTGTCGGCACACCGTGCTGAAGTCTGGTATCGGCCAGTCCAGCTGCCGCAGCAGGTTGTGCACCATGCCCAGCGCCTAGCGCCAGGGCTGACCGAACAGGCACTTGATGCTCAGGCAGAACTGAATGGCTGCGTCCGAAAAGGTCGGGTTGCGCCCGGGCTTGCCGTTCGGCGTACCGAGCCACTGCATGCTCTCATCGAGCCACATGGTCACCGATCCTCGCGCCTTGAGCGCCGCGTTGTACGCCTTCCAGTTCGTCGTGCGGTACTTGCTCCGCTGCTTGTTCTTCGCTTCTGTCACGCCGTCAGTCTACGGGCGCCGGTCAGGCGGGGCGATATGTGCAACAAAGCCTATACCGCTGAACGTCGCATTCCGGCGGTCATTAGATTTCAATATTAGGGGCGGTCTCAACTCCGAAGTGCAACACCCGCACCCGGGGTAATGTACGCAAATGGGATCGACATACACGCACTTGCAACCTGAAGAGAGAGTGACGGTTCGTTGCTAGTTACCACGCATATCAATCACATCGACCAGCTGCTACCTGTGGTGCGCTATTGGTTGCCACATGTGCGGATTGTTCAGCCTGCGGAATGGCATGAGAACCTGTTGTCGAGCTTACGACATGCACTATTTCGCTGGGAGACTAGTGCGTCTCCGTCTCTAAAAATAAACCCATATCAAGACTGAAAACTGGTTTCAAAAACCTCAGTAAGCAGCGTCATATGAAGGAGGCAGGGTGAGTAACGAAAATTCCGATAAAAAGAAGGCCGTAAATATTCAACACGGTAGCCAAAGAGAAATGGAGCGAGTAGGTGTGAGCATGGCTGGCAGCGAGACAGTTTCTCGCTATGGCAGTGCGAACGCTGAGTTCGTTAAAGGCTACACAGGGATGGACAACGAAACCGGCCAAAAGATGGCTAAGGGGCTGTCCGAGGTCTCTAAGCATAAGACCAACAGCGATCCCGCTGAAGCAGCGAAGAACATCAAGCAACAAGCGGGTTTTTCTGCAGAAATCGCCTCGACCAGCCGTGACAATGCAAAGGCCATCATCGAGCGATCAGGGCAACGTACTAGGCGTAGTGACGATCTGCCGGAATATGGTCGAAATCACAATGTAGTAGATCGTGTGCAAGTGTTGAATGGCGAGATTGTTGAAGGCAGCCAGTCACAGATGAAATTTGTGGGTGATCGCAATCAACTCTTTGAGCGTATCGCTAAGGAGGATGGCAAATTTGCACGTTACCGAGGCGTAAAGCTGGAGTTGCCATCAGAGCAATTCGAGGGTGCGCGAGAGTACTGCCAGAAACAGGCTGGCGATTTGCGTGAGCAAGCACTTAAAGCTGAAAGTGCTGGAAAGCCTCAGGTGGCTGCAAAATTAAGAGCAAAAGCCGACAACTATGAGCAGCTTGCAGTGAACGTCCGCGATAGTGGGCTCACGACTGACGAAGCGATTTTTTATCGTAAGCACCCCGAACTGGCTACAGCACTAGATATCGCCCGCACCAGCCATGGCGCAGGGGTTGAAGCAGCCAAATATGGAGCAGCAGTTGGTGCATGCATTTCAACGCTGCGCAACATTTTTGAATGCGCTCAAGGTAAGAAGGATATAAAAGATGTGATGGTGTCAGTTGCCTCCGACACAGGCAAGGCAGCTACGCTAGGTTACGCCACTGGATTTGCTGGATCAGCCATTAAGGGAACACTGCAACAGTCCAGCAGTGGCACATTACGAGCGCTTTCAGCCACAAACGCTCCAGCACTTGCGGTGAGCATCTGCCTTTCCTTGGGAAGCTCAGTTAAACGCTACGTGAAAGGAGAAATCACGGAGGTTGACCTGCTTATAGAAGTGGGTGAAAAAGGCTCAGGAATGCTCTCAGGGGGCATGATGGCTGCCCTAGGACAAATAGCCATACCTATTCCAGTTGTAGGTGCCGCCATTGGCGGAATGATTGGCTACGCAATGTCGTCGCTTTTTTATCAGAGCGCACTAGATGCAGCGCGTGGAGCAGAGCTTTCCGCACAAATGCTCAAACGCACGCAAGCAATTGAGAAAGCGGCTCGCGATCGTCTTGCATCAGAGCAAGCACAGCTTGATGCTTTTTTTGCAAAAGAGCTGCCTGAGCTACATAGCCGTTCGCAAGCACTAGGCATGTTGTTTAGTTCAAATACAAACGTCAGTACAGACGATATGTCCGCAGCTATCAATGATTTTGCTGTGTTGCTGGGGCAGAAGTTACAATTTCAGAATATGCAAGAGTTTGAAGAATTCATGCTGAGTTCGGACACGCTAAAGCTTTAAATTTATACCTGATTTTTTCAAAGGATGGAAATGTTTGCGCAATCGCTTCCCAATACAAAAAAACGGGAATTGTTGAAGATAGCCCGTTTACTGCAGACTTTTGATGCTCCCCTGTTGTGGGGTGGAAAAACGGAAGAGGATATTACGGCAAATACCGATCTCAGCGACATCTCGTTCAAGATATCCGATTCTATAAAAGAACTATGGGTAAATGCAGTACGTATTTATGGCGATGATAATGATTTAAATGAAGAAGACTCCACAGGAGTCATCGACAAATTGCTTGATGAAATCTGTGGGCTTCGCATTACCCGTCAAAATGACAAGGACGAGCGACTTAAGATCGCAACAGCTCTTTTGTCTGAGATGATTAACGGGCAGGAGAAAGTGCAAACAAAATCCGGAGCTGATTTCTCTAAGGCATTTGGTGATATTTTTGAAGACATGTTCTCGAAATCAAAAAAGACCTCTGTTTGCACAACAACGCATTTACGGATTGTCCTTTTTGAGGCAATGCGCTTCAGCGGAGTTTTGACAGACTCAAAACGAAATTTACTGCAAGTCGTCAGCGTGGCGTATGGAATCGACGGTGAGTCCTTCAACGAATTGCTGGCTCAAGCGCTAGCTCTTCATAAGGAAATGAAACGCTCCGTCAATCTAGTTCTTGAATAAACACTAGGAGGAATTAACATGCCAGTACCTATCATTCTTGGCGCAGTCGCCGCTGGAACAGCTCTCTATGGAGCATACAAAGGTGTCAGTGGTGCCATTGATCAAAGCAATGCGAGCGACATCAATAAAGAGGCCAGTACCACTGTTGATAAGGCCAATCGCGAGGTTGATGTTCAACGCCAATCTACCTCCGAGACTTTGGAAGAGTACGGCAAGCGCAAGCTGCGTGCGTTCGATAGTGTCATCGAGGATTTTCTGGTTACGTTCGGACGCCTTAAAAACGTTGAACTAGTTGATTCCCCAGAACTAGAGAAACTGAAAATGGAGGATTTCTCTAACAAGACTTTGAGTGGTTTGCGTAGCGACTATCAAGCTTTGAAGGACGCTGGCCTGGGTCTAGGTACAGGAGTTTCAGGAGGTGCTGCACTCGCATTTGGTGCATACAACGGCACCATGATGTTGGCTACTGCCAGCACCGGAACAGCAATTTCGACGCTGAGTGGTGCAGCAGCAACCAATGCCACATTGGCATGGCTTGGCGGAGGCGCGATTGCAACTGGTGGGGGCGGAGTGGCTCTAGGAACGATGGTTCTGGGCGGTATTGTTGCAGGCCCGGCATTGGCAATTTTTGGTCATATCATGGGCAACAAGGGAGAAGAAGCGCTGAATAAAGCACGAAGTAATCTAGAACAAGCCAAGACGATCCAGGAGGAAGCTAAACTCGTGGTGACCTCTTTAAAAGCCATCGAAGAAGTGGCGTTTCTGGCAGACACCACTTTCAGCAAGGTCAATCGCGAGCTCCGTCGCGCTGTGCAATCTCTTGAAGACGTGATTGACACCTATGGTGAAGACTTCAAGGCATTCGCCAGAGAGTCCCGTGAAGTGGTTTTCAAAACCGTAAAGTATGCCCAGCTGATCAAGGCGATGATTGATACTCCTATTTTGGATGCTGATGGACAACTCGTGCTGTCCACACAGAAGCGAGTGAATGAAATCGCAGAAGCGAGCAACGTCTGATCATTGCCGTCTCAGCAAGCGGTTGAACGTTTTATATCTTTCTCCGCTTGCTTCATTTCATACACCTCCGTGAGCCAGACATTTCCATGTACTGAGTGCGGCCGATGCTGCCAAAATGTTCACTTATCCGATGAAACTATTTTTTTAGACCGTGGTGATGGAACATGTAGGTATTTTGATGAGTCCACAAAGCACTGCTCAATTTACCTGAAACGTCCAGATATCTGTCGGGTTGATGTTCAGTTTAAACAGCGCTTTGGACGAATTTACTCATGGGACGAGTATGTGAATAGAAACTTGCAAGTGTGCAAGGTTCTAGCAAGTCAATAATTAATGGTTAAATTCTTATATGTCAATATAAATATATATCAATGGTTGAAATAAGCTTCTACAGGTATGTGCTAGTGCCAACGGATCACATTAGTTGGAATAGGCATAGAAATTTGGAAGGCTGTTTTAGGGAATCTCTAAAAACCCCATCCTTCCCGGAGCGCCTATCCCAAAAGCCCAGACAATCCCCGCATGAGCACACGTCCGACCCGCAGCGCAGTCAAGCCCGACCTGTTTGCCGACGAAGCCCACAAGTGCAAGATCGAATCACTGGGCGACCCGCTGCAGCTCATCGCCCGGCACATTGACTTTTCCCACCTCACGCAGACCATCGATACCCTGCTGCCTCGGGGTGACGCCAGCCGGGGCGGGCGCCCGCCATACCCCACCGAGGTCATGGTGCGCATCCTGGTCTTGAAGCACCTGTACAAGCTCAGCGACGAGCAGACCGAGTACCAGCTCCTCGATCGCATGAGCTACCGGCGCTGTTGCCTGCTGCAGGACAGCGCCACCATCCCTGACCGCAACACCATCTGGCACTACCAGCAGCGCCTGGGTGTCGATGGCGTGACGACGCTGTTCCAGGCCATGGACAGCCAACTGCTGCGCCACGGCTATTTGGCACGCTGCGGACAGATCGTTGATGCCACCTTGGTGGCCGCTCCCGTCCAGCACCTGACCAAAAAGGACAAGGAGCAGCTGGGCCAAGGCAACATCCCCGAGGACTGGAGCGCAGCCAAGCGCAGGCAGAAAGACCTGGATGCCAACCCACACCAAGAAACACGGCAAGAGCTACCACGGCTACAAGCTGAGCATCTGCGTGGATGTCAAGCACAAGTTCATCCGCAAGATCACCACCGGCACGGCCAGCGAACACGACAGCAGACGCTTCGACGAGGTGATCGACGAGGGCAACACCAGCCGTGATGTCTATGCAGACCGAGGCTACCCCGGCGCCCTGCGCAGTGAAATGCTCAAGGTGCTGGGCTATCGGGAACACATCCAGCGCAAGGCCAAGCCCAACCAGCGATTGAGCGACTGCCAGAAGGGCCGCAACAAGCGCATCGCCAAGATCCGCGTGCGGGTAGAACACCCCTTTGCCCAGATGCGCCACATGGGCGGCAAGATCATTCGCACCATCGGGCAGGCCCGCGCCACGGTCGCCATGACCATGATGGCCACCTGCTACAACCTCAAGCGCCTAGCTCAGCCCAGACCTGCTGGCCATACGTGGGGCACTTTGGGTGGCCATCGGGGGTGTAGCGCGCCCTCGGCGCCGCCTTCGGCTTCGTCATTTCCGTTCTCCTTGCTGACATTGCATCACTCAGCATGGGAGACGGTTTCCGGGGGCAAGGTCACCCTGAAAGTGAACATCTTTGGATGAACTGTGTAGACGACTTGAACGAAAGTCCTCCTGTGGCCGCACAAAGCGGGCCACGCATTTAGCTTTAATGGAGGATCCATGACCAAACCATCTCGCAGTGCCGCCCAGACCTCACGCGGTCCAGTCAAATCACCAACAACTCCAGCAGCAGTCGCCCGCGTTCAAAGCGCTGTTGCTAAACAAAGCGGGGGAGGGGTTCCGAAAGGTTCATATGTTGGACGTATGCAGCAGACCCTTGCAAAGACCGCAAAATAACCTAGCCCCTCGTCTACAGGAGAACAGAATGTCCCGCCAATCCGACAACGATAACCACGCAAATCAATGCAACCCAAACCATGACGAATATTGGCACTCACGCGGTGAAGATGATCGTCCCGATGACTGGGAAGACCGAATTGCTCAGGATGACAACGAAGACTGACTGAGCATCCATGCAGGCCACTCGATAGGTTCCCCCTTCTTGGGGCTTGCGTGGTGTAGACGCTCGTATTGCGCAGATTGCTGACACTCCCACTGTTGGCGACGGTGGCTCCACAAAAGGTTGTATTTCTCAAGGTCAGGTAGCAAAAATGATTTACCTTTATCTTGTATCAGCAAGGTCTGCCAATGAAGAGCGAGCATGACTATGGGAAACGGTAGTCCAGGCCCCTGTCCAGCTTTTTCAAGCCTGAAATGTTGGCGCATCTGAACCCAGTAGTCATACACAAGGTCTAGAGTGAGCTTTGTGGAGCCATCGAAATAGTTGCTCACATCGCTGTTTCTCAAAACTTCTTGGGCACCAGGCTTGAAGAGAATACTTGCGAGAACTTGGGGGCTTGGTGCCCCGTCAGGCCACTTTTTGTACCGTATGTAGAACAGCAAGGCATACAAAAATTCCAGCAGTCGTCGAGACGGACGGAAGATGATGTTTTTCCTTGAGAGTGGTTTCTGACCTTCAAGCAAACCGCCCTGCACGCGCACCATTACCAGCGGGAATAGTGAGCGTCTCTGGCGCCCCGAGAAATAGTGACCGTTCCACTCAGCGTCTAGCGTACTGATCATGTCCCAGTACAGGGTGTCTAGCAGTTTTTTAAGAAAAGCAGTGGTCTGCGCCCAGTCATTCATGGCTTGCAGCTCTTTCAATTCCTGCTCTGCCGCATGCTCAAAACCGGCTTCACCAGCAATACTGATTGCTGATCCATGTCGCTCAATGTGACTCAGCATAGTTTGCTTGAATGTAGCTAGATCGTCCTCGTGGCAGGCTGCTACAAGTGCCTCTACCAGCTCATCTATGGTCAACGCCACCGCCTTGCTCATAGGTAGTGGAACCTTTGGCAGAGTTTCAAGCTGATGCATCCAACCAGCCCAAGGTGCATATTTTCCAGACTTGGTTTGTGGTGTCGTCGCAATCTTTTCGTGGGCATAGGCAAGCGCTTCGGGGTCGTCGAGGCGTTTCTCCAGCCACCGTTGCTGATGCTCGTCCATCTTTTTTAGAGTGGATGGCCGGACTGCGTCTATGTTTCCATTGGAAATACGGGCCTTCGACAAGCCGGTTAAGTCATGGAGCAGACTGGGGATGGTCTGATTGCGCCCCTTAGCCAACATATGCAAAGGAATCAATGCAAAAGATTCCAGCACTTGCCGCGCGGCTGTTGCTGCGTGTACGGGAGCTCTTTCTACCTTACGGGTTTCGGGAAATTTTCGCTTCTCGCACGACTTTGCCACAGCTCTTACATCTCCTATATGGGGGACTGCTCCAAGCGAAATTCAATGAATTTTGTAGCTGGTCGAAATCGACTATTGACCTGTATTCCGGCACACCGTGGGCGTACTTCCGACAGACCCACGCCATGCCAGCCTTCACAATCGCAAGGTTGATATCCACGCCGCCAACCATGCAGACAGCAATAGTGCGCCCGTACCGGTCAAGGCCGGATTGATTGTATTGACCCAGTGAATTCCTGCACAGGTGTTAACGTTGAAGGAAACAACGATGAGCACCCTGATGGAAGACGACATCAAGCGTTGGACGGCCAAGCGCAAAACCGCCCTGGTTCTGGACATCATCCAGGGCAAGACCACGATCTCAGAGGCCAGCCGGGCCTTCGATCTCAGCCCCTCCGAAGTCGAGCAGTGGGTCGATGACGGCAAGCGCGGCATGGAAAACGCCCTGCGCACCAAGCCGTTGGAAGTCAAAGAGCAGTACGAGAAGCAACTGCGTGAACTGCAGGAGGCCTACGGCGAAGCCATGTTGGAGCTGCGTGCCAGAAAAAAGCTGGCCTCCCTGCTGGGCAACGAGGACGAGAAATGATCCTCAGCCTTCAGCAGGGATTGGCTGAAGACGGCATCCAGGTCAGCCTGGTCAAGCTGTGCCAGTGGTTCGAGGTGCCCCGGCGCACGGTGTACTACCGCAGCACCAAGGCGCCGCCGAAGGTGCAAGAGCACTTGGTCAAGCCCATCAAGGCGATGATCGAAGAGAACCCGTCGTTCGGCTACCGCACCGTGGCGCACCTGCTTGGCTTGAACAAGAACACCGTGCAGCGCATCTTCCAGCTCAAGGGCTGGCAGGTACGCAAACGCCCGGTGGGCTTCAGGCCGCGCATCCAGGCATTGCCCTCGGTGGCCAAGGCGCCAGACGAGCGCTGGGCCACGGACCTGTGCCGCGTGTGGACCGGGCGAGACGGCTGGGCTTCGCTGGCCCTGGTGATCGACTGCTACAGCCGTGAGCTGCTGGGGTGGCACCTCAGCCGCAGTGGACGATCCAAGACCGCAGAAGCGGCCCTGGAGCAGGCGTTGATCGCCAGGTATGGCTGCCTGGGCAAGGTCAAGCGTCCATTCTTGCTGCGCTCAGACAACGGGCTGGTGTTCACCAGCCGCAGCTACACGGCCCTGGTCAAAAGCTATGGCCTGCAGCAGGAGTTCATCACCCCGTACAGCCCGGAGCAAAACGGCATGGTCGAACGTGTGATCCGAACACTCAAGGACCAATGTGTTCACCGCCACAGGTTCGAGACCCTGCAGCATGCCAGCCGCGTGATCGCGGATTGGATCGGCTTTTACAACCACCAGCGCCCGCACCAGGCGCTGGGCATGAAGACCCCCGCTGAGGCTTATGCTTTAGCAGCCTGACCTGTGCAAAAACCGCTGGGTCAATACAGCGCGAGGCGGTCACCAAGTACTGCTCATTGATGATGGTCTGGATGAACTCCACCAGGGCCGGCGGGTAGCGCGGCGTCAGGTTGCCCTTGTTCTTGTGGCCCTTGAGAACCGGCAGGCCCAGGCGCTGGTTGCGGCGCGTCCGATACAGGGTGGCGCGCGATGGAAACGCCATGGCCTGCGCTTGGTCGGCGTGCTCCCTCTGGTACTGCTCGCGCGCCCGCTTGGCAGCCGCATCAAACGACAGGCCGAGCTCGACCCTCAGGACCTCGATGCGACGCAGCACCTCATAGAGCCACTGCGCACGTGCTTGCAGCGCCTGATCCTCATGCTGCGCGGCAATGCCCACGCGCGCCATACCCTGTCTGCGCAGCACCAAGGTGCCCGCAGAGAGTTCGGCGCGCACCTCGGCTTCCTCAACAAACTGCGCATTGCGCTCGAGCGCATCAAACACATGGATGGTGCCGGAATGGCTGCGGCCATCGAGCACCTCCCAGTAAGCCTCGGGCCGGTGGGCGGGCACCAGCCGGTCGCCAGGGCGCAGGTCCGACATCATGGGGTAGCTCCCCATGCCCGCGGCGCATCGCAGACCAGCGCGTCGATCAGGCACAGATGGTCCAGCGCACCATGGGCGGCCGACAGCACCAGGTCCGTACAGATAGCCTGGCGCGCTAGGTCCGCCTGCAGCACGCTGGCTGCCAGCAGGACAGGCACCATGCCCGTGGGCAGCCCAAGGTCGGCGCACAGATCGCGCTGGAGCACCGGGCCTGCCGCGCAGTACTGCTCGACGCGCTCGATGAGGTCTTCGCTGCGATAGGCGTGGATGCGCGCCTGCGCCGCTTGCAGTAGTTGGGCGTTGACCAGCACCGGGTGGCGCACATCGGCGGGCATGCGCATTCCACTGATCGCGGACAGTGATTCCATGCCCATCGCGGACAGCGTTCCATGCGATGGCGGACACTGTGCGCAGGTGTCCTGAGTGACGCCCCAATCGTAGCCGAAGTGTCCGCCATCAGCGTGGAACGGCGGTCGGCGTCGCCGGTTTAAGCAGCTTTGGCCAGCTTCCTCATCGACTCGCCCTTGAGGGCTATCTTGTGCGAGCCGTGCACGATGCGATCTAGGATGGCGTCGGCCAGCGTGGGTTCATCCAGCCACGCGTGCCAGGCGGTCACCGGCAACTGGCTAGTGATGAGCGTCGAGCGCGTCCCCACCCGGTCGTCGAGCAACTCCAGCAAGTCGTTGCGCTCGTGCACGGCAATCGGTGCAATACCAAAGTCGTCCAGAATTAGCAGATCCAGCCGGGCGAGCTGCGCCAGCCGCTTGCCCAGGCTGCCATCGCCATGGGCCACGTGCAGCTCCTGCAGCAGGCGAGGCGCGCGGGTGTAGAGCACCGACAAGCCCAGACGCGCCGCCTGCTGGCCCAGTGCACAGGCCAGCCACGTCTTGCCGCACCCGGTGGCGCCGGTGAGCAGCACGTTGTGACCATGGCGCAGCCAGTCGCCGCCGGCCAGGCTGGCGATGACCTCCCGGCTCAGGCCCCGACTGGCACGCCAATCGATGTCCTCCAGGCAGGCGCTGGAGACTTTGAGGCGCGCGGCCTTCAAGAGGCGCTGCAGACGCTTGCCATCGCGCCAGTCCACCTCGCGCTGCACCAGCAGCGCCAGGCGCTCTTCAAAGGGCAGCTCGCTCGCTGAGATGTGGGTGGCGGCATCATTGAGGGCGGCCACCATGCCGTCCAGGCGCAAGGTGCGCAATTGGCTGAGGGTGTGTTCGTTGAGCATGTTCATTCTTTCGGTGTATGGCTGTGTTCAGGTGTGCTGTGGTCATGAGCGGTGATCGATGCTCATCAGTGGTAGTACCCCGGCCCGCGCACGTTCTCGTGCAGCGGCAGACTGGCCTGTGCGGCAATCGGCGCATCCAGTGGGCGTTGGTCCAGACCGCTGCCGAGGATGGAGGCGACGCTCCTGTAGGACGGTGAGCGGATGGCCTGCGCCCGCGCGCAGGCGGCCTCCAGGCGCTCGGCCCCGTACTCACGGCCCAGGCGCATCAAGCCCAGACAGGAGCGGTAGCCCTGCTCGGGATGCTGGCGGTGCTCCATCTGCCAGCGCACCACGGCGGCGGTGGCCACTCCCATGCGTTCGCCCCAGGCGATGAGCTTGCCCGGCGTCCACTCGCGGTGCGCCCGGTGTGAGGCCGGCATGTGCTCGGCTGCGGTGGTGTGCGCTCCCCGGCGAGGGTTCAGGGCGTGGGCCGCCACCCGCTTGCTACCGTGCAGGACTTCCACCGTGGTGCAGGTGATGCGCATCTCTACCGCCTGGCCCACCAGCGCATGGGGCACGGAATAGTAGTGGCCATCGAGCTCGACGTGGTAGTCGATGTTCACGCGGGCGGGTTTGAAGCGTGCGATGGCCATGCGCGCTGGCGGCAGCGGGCGTAGTGCCGGCCGGTCGAGTTCGGCAAAGGCGCTGGCACGATTGCCGGGCAGCTTCTTGAAGGCTCGCTGGTTCAAGTCCACCAGCAAGGCGGCAATTGAGCGGTTGAGCTCGGCCAGGCTGAAGAAGCGCTGTTGGCGCAGCCTGGCCAGAATCCAGCGCTCGACCACCTGCACGGCCACTTCCACCTTGGGCTTGTCGCGTGGCTTGGCCGGGCGAGCCGGCATGACCGCCAGGCTGTAGTGCGCCGAGAGTTCTTCGAGCAGGCGGTGCGCGGTGGGCTCGTAGCGGTCGGGGCGGGCCATGAGGGCGCGCGGCTGGTCGGGCACCAGCAGGCGGGGCACACCCCCGATGAACTCCAGCGCGCCGATGATGCTGGCCACCCAGTCGGTAGCCTTCTGACTGGTGGTGGCGCAGGCGTAGGTGTAGTTGGACGCGCCCAGCACGGCCACGAAGACCTGGGCCTGGCGTATCTCACCGGTGCCGGCATCGACGACAGGTACCGTCTGGCCGGCGTAGTCCACAAACAGCTTGTCACCGGCCTCGTGGGTTTGACGCATGGAGCGCTTGAGACTGCGTGCCCAGGCCTTGTACTTCTGGCAGAAGGCGCTGTACTTGTAGGCTTGGCCGCCGCGCTGTTGCTGGTATTCCTCCCACAGCAGTTGCAGGGTGACGCCGGGGCGGCGCAGCTCGCGGTGGATGTGGGCGTGGTCGGGCTCGAGGTGTCGTGACTCTCGCGCCACCGGTGGCCGGTACAGCCGGGCCTGCAGTTCCTCGTCGCTCAGACTCTGGGCCAAGGCCCAGTCCACGCCGGCTGCGCGCGCGTAGCTGGCGATGTCATTGACGGTGGACTTGGAGATGCCGAGGGCTGCGCCAATCTGGCGGGTGCTCAAAGTCCCGCCGTGCAGCAGTTGCAATGTGTGTCGTAGTTTGTTCATGGTGACCCTGGGTGTGGGCATCGCTGGTTCCGGCAAAAAACCGGGCAGCGTATGCCGCGTTCGGGTCACTCAGAACACCGCATCAGGTGTCCGCCATCCGTTTGGAATGCTGTCCGCCTTCAGCGTGGAACGGTGTCCGGCATCACGCTGGAACACTGTCCGCCTTCAGCGTGGAATCGTGTCCGCCATGGCGTGGAATACGCAGCGGGCACTACCACGCTCAAGAGGCGGTAGCAGTACGCGCCCATGATGGAGCGCGCCTGCTCGATCTTGGCCCAATAGGCCTCGTCGCCCTCATAGCCTTGGAGCTTGACTTCATAGGCGCGCTGCAGTCCATCGGCCTGGACCGTGGCGTAGTCCGGGGTGTACATGGCGGGGCCGCGCCCACCATGCAGACGCCGGGCCTCCCGGACTTCGTCTCGGGTCAGCAGCAGCCGCGCGCCCACCAGATCGACGGTGAACGGCTGGGGCCGGAACGAGCGCACCCGCGGGTCGATGCTCAGCAGATGGCTCGCGAGGCGCTCAGCGTCGGAGTCGACGGTGATGGCGCCGCCAGCCTTGGGGGCGTAGGTGCCGATGCGGGCCTTGCCATAGGTGCGGGCCGTCTGGCGAATGCCGCTATGGGCCGCCGCCTGGCGGCCGCGCACACCGTAGGAGGGCGCGGCTCTCATGGCGCCTCCCTGTCTTGCCACGATCCAAGCCCGGCAGATGCAATGGGTGAAATGTTCAGCACACAGTCCTCACACGAATGGGGTTCATGAGGCGTATAGCTCCGGCGACATGCAATGCGTCGTATGCGACCTAAAATAGTCCGGAGGCGGTGGATGGCCGCCGGCAATTGCGGAGAAGGGACGCAGGCAAGCCGATGGACGAACGCAAGGCGATGGGTGCAGACAAGGTGGGGGGCGCAGGCAGGGGGATGCAGGAGCCGCCGAACCATTCCCAGGCCTATTGGCGGTGGGAGGGGCGTGCCGCGAGCCTGATACAGGAGGAGATGCACCGGCGGGGCATTCGCTACAAGGAGCTGGCGCGCATGCTCGAGGCGCTGGGTATCGAGGAGTCGGCTGCGCAGATCAACCGCAAGATCAACCGCCAGCGCTTCAGTGCGGCGTTTCTGCTGGCCTGCCTGCATGTCCTGGGGGTGGAGAACATCGCGCGCAAGTAGGTGCGGGTGCGGGCACACGCGTGGGCGTGCGCGCGTATATGCCAGGCGCACTGCGCAGTGCGTCGAACTCGTCCTCAGCCTGTCTCGTGACATCGTCGGCCCCTGTTCGTACCCCTTCATAAAAAGGGGGGCCGTGACCCGGTGCGCACAGCGCAGGGCCTGAGGGGGCGTGTCAGTCGACAGTGACGGCCGGCATTGCACCGGCACCGCAGCCCACCGTAGGCATTGACGAGCGGAATGTCAAATCACACGAAAAAGGCCACTTTGCAGTGGCCTTTATTGCGTCGTGCCGTCCCATAGGCTGGGGCTCTCGAGAGGCGCCCATCGATCAATGTCTCAATGGATGCTTCCCAAAATCTCAGCTTATGGGTCTTGCTACAAACAGGTTAGACGTCGATATTGCCCGCGCGCAGGGCGTTGGTCTCGATGAAGTCACGCCGCGGCTCGACCTCGTCGCCCATGAGCATGGTGAACACGCGGTCGGCCTCGATGGCGTCGTCGATCTGCACGCGCAAGAGGCGCCGCACCTCGGGATCCATGGTGGTTTCCCATAGCTGCTCGGGGTTCATTTCGCCCAGGCCCTTGTAGCGCTGGCGGCTGGTGGTGCGTTCGGCCTCGGCGATCAGCCAGGACATGGCCTGGCGGAAGTCGGAGACCTTTTCTTCCTTCTGCTTCTCGCCCTCGCCGCGCGTGACCTTGGCGCCTTCCTGGATCAGGCCGCGGAAGCTTTCGGCGGCCTCGGCCAGGGCGGCGTAGTCGTTGCCTGCGACGAAGTCCTGGGTGATCAGGCTGCTCTTGACGTTGCCGTGGTGGTGGCGGCTGATGCGCAGCACGGGCTTGTCGCTGCGCGGGTCGATCTCGCCCGTGACGTCGGCGGGCACGCCGTTGGTGTTGAGCTCGCGCAGCTTGGCCTGCAGCTGGACGGCGCTGGACTGGGCGTCCTCCAGGGTGTCGAGGTTGAAGGCCACGCCGTCGGCCACGGCGCGCAGGGCCTCGGCGTCCATGAAGGCGGACAGGCGTGCGATGACATGCTCGGCATGCTGGTGCGTGCGCGCCAGGCCTGCGAGCTCGTCGCCGGTCAGCGTGCGCGTGGCCTCGCCGCCGGTGCTGACGCTGGCATGGTTGAGCGCCACGCGCAGCAGGAAGCTGTCGAGCGCGGCGGCGTCCTTGAGGTAGAGCTCTTCCTTGCCGTTCTTGACCTTGTACAGCGGCGGCTGGGCGATGTAGATATGGCCGCGCTCGACCAGCTCGGGCATCTGGCGGTAGAAGAAGGTGAGCAGCAGGGTGCGGATGTGGGCGCCGTCCACGTCCGCGTCGGTCATGATGATGATGCGGTGGTAGCGCAGCTTGGAGGCGTCGAAGTCGTCGGCGCCGCTCTTGCCGTTGCCATCCTCGGCGGCCTTGCCGATGCCGGTGCCCAGGGCCGTGATGAGGGTGACGATTTCCTGGCTGGAGAGCAGCTTTTCGTAGCGCGCCTTCTCCACGTTCAGGATCTTGCCGCGCAGCGGCAGGATGGCCTGGAACTTGCGGTCGCGCCCCTGCTTGGCGCTGCCGCCGGCGGAGTCGCCCTCGACGATGTAGATCTCGCACAGCGCCGGGTCTTTCTCCTGGCAGTCGGCGAGCTTGCCGGGCAGGCCCATGCCGTCGAGCACGCCCTTCCTGCGCGTCATCTCGCGCGCCTTGCGCGCGGCCTCGCGCGCGCGTGCGGCCTCGACGATCTTGCCGCAGAGGATCTTGGCGTCGTTGGGTTTTTCCTCCAGGAAGTCGGTCAGCGCCTTGGCGACGATGTCCTCGACCGGGGCGCGTACTTCACTCGAGACCAGCTTGTCCTTGGTCTGGCTGCTGAACTTGGGCTCGGGCACCTTGACCGAGAGCACGCAGCACAGGCCCTCGCGCATGTCGTCGCCGCTGACATCCACCTTGGCCTTCTTGGCGAGCTCGTTGTCGGCGATGTACTTGCCGATCACGCGCGTCATGGCGGCGCGCAGACCCGTGAGGTGGGTGCCACCGTCGCGCTGCGGGATGTTGTTGGTGAAACACAGCACCTGCTCGTTGTAGCCGTCGTTCCACTGCATGGCGACTTCCACGCCGATCTCGGTGCCGGCGATGCCGCCGTAGCTCTCGGCGGGGCGGCTGCCCGTGGCGTGGAAGGCCGTGGGGTGCAGCACCTTCTTGCTCGCGTTGATGAACTTGACGAAGCCCATGACGCCGCCGGCGCCGGAGAAGTCGTCCTCCTTGCCCGTGCGCTCGTCGATCAGGCGGATGCGCACGCCGTTGTTCAGGAACGAGAGCTCGCGCAGGCGCTTGGCCAGGATCTCGTAGTGGAACTCGTGGTTCTCCTTGAAGATCTCGGTGTCGGGCAGGAAGCGCACCTCGGTGCCGCGCTTGTCCGAGGGGCCGGTGATCTTCATGGGCGAGACCTCGAAGCCGTCCACCACCTCGATGAGTCGGTTCTGCACCACGCCCTTGGCGAATTCGAGCTGGTGTGTCTGGCCGTCGCGGCGCACCGTCAGGCGCAGCTTCTTCGAGAGCGCGTTCACGCAGGACACGCCCACGCCGTGCAGGCCGCCCGAGACCTTGTAGCTGTTCTGGTTGAACTTGCCGCCCGCGTGCAGCTCGGTGAGCGCGATCTCGGCGGCCGAGCGCTTGGGCTCGTGCTTGTCGTCCATCTTCACGCCCGTGGGGATGCCGCGGCCGTTGTCCACCACGCTGATGGAGTTGTCGCTGTGGATGGTGACGACGATGTCGTCGCAGTGGCCCGCGAGGGCCTCGTCGATGGAGTTGTCCACCACCTCGAAGACCAGGTGGTGCAGGCCGGTGCCGTCGGACGTGTCGCCGATGTACATGCCCGGGCGCTTGCGTACCGCCTCCAGGCCCTCCAGGATCTGGATGGCGCCTTCGCCGTAGCCGCCGGCGTCAACGCCTGCGGGGGCCGTGGTCTGGGGATCGGTCTGGTTGTCGTCGGTCATGAATTGCCTTGGGGCATGCGGCCCCGGACGCAGGGGGTGGGGCCAGAATACTCATCAAAATCGGCTCTGACGCCCGTCCATAAAGCGTCAGTAGCTATAAAAATAATCTGTCAGATGCGCATCGGCATCACGACATACTTGAAGCGCGTGTCGTCCGGGATGCTGAACACGACCGAGCTGTTGCCGTCGGCCATTTCCAGCCGCACCATGTCCTGGCCCATGTTGGCCAGCACGTCGATGAGGTAGGTGACGTTGAAGCCGATCTCTATCGTGTCCCCGCCGTAGTCGATGTCGAGCTCGTCCATCGCCTCTTCCTGCTCGGCGTTGTTGGAGGCCACGCGCAGGCTGCCGGGCTCGATGTTCAGGCGCACGCCCTTGAACTTCTCGCTGGTCATGATGGCCGTGCGCTGCAGGCTGGCCAGAAGCGGTGCGCGGCCCAGCGTGATGATGTTCTGGTGGTTGCGCGGGATGACGCGGTTGTAGTCGGGGAACTTGCCCTCGACCAGTTTTGTGACGAACTCCATGCCGCCGAAGCTGAACTTGGCCTGGTTGTTCGCAAACTGCATCTCGATCGCGCCCTCGGCGTCGGACAGCAGGCGCTGCAGCTCCAGCACCGTCTTGCGCGGCAGGATGACCTCCTGCTTGGGCACCTCGACCTCGAGCTCGGCACTCGCAAAGGCCAGGCGGTGGCCATCGGTGGCCACGAGCGACAGGGTCTTGCCCTCGGCGACGAACAGGATGCCGTTGAGGTAGTAGCGGATGTCCTGCACGGCCATGGCGAAAGACACCTGGCCCAGCAGCGTCTTGAGCGTCTTCTGCGGCACGCTGAAGGCGGGGCCGAAGCTCGCCGCCTCCTGCACCAGGGGGAAGTCCTCGGCGGGCAGGCTGGCGAGCGTGAAGCGGCTCTTGCCCCCCTTGAGGATGAGCCTGGACTGGCTGTTTTCCAGGCTCACTGTCTGGTCGGCAGGCATGGTCTTCAGGATGTCGATGAGCTTGCGCGCGCCCACCGTGGTCGTGAAGTCGCCCGTGTCGCCGCCGAGCTCGGCCGTGGTGCGGATCTGGATCTCCAGGTCGCTGGTCGTGAACTGAATGGCGTTGCCGGTCTTTCTGATCAGCACATTGGCCAGAATGGGCAGGGTGTGCCGGCGTTCAACGATGCCGGAGACGGCTTGCAGGACGGCGAGAACCTTGTCTTGTGGTGCCTTCAGGACAATCATGTCGTCAACCTTTGGTGGTTTTGGATGGGGTGCGCGGACGGCGGCATGGGCCATGCCCCTCCCTGGCCGTCAAACCTGCCATTTTGCCTGTGAACGGGCGGGCTTCCGTGGCGGGTGCGCTTTCGGCCATCATCCCTTGAGCGTTTGCTCCAGCACATGCAGCTGCTGGTTGAGTTCGGTCAACTGCTGGCGCTCGGCCCCGATCTTGCGCACCGCGTGCAGCACCGTCGTGTGGTCGCGCCCGCCGAAGAGCTCGCCGATCTCGGGCAGGCTCTTCTGCGTGAGCTCCTTGGCCAGGTACATGGCGATCTGGCGCGGCCGGGCGATGCTGGCCGGGCGCTTCTTGCTGTACATGTCCGCGACCTTGATCTTGTAGTAGTCGGCCACGGTCTTCTGGATGTTCTCGACGCTGATCTGGCGGTTCTGGATCGACAGCAGGTCACGCAGGGCCTCGCGCGCGAGCTGGATCGAAACCTCCTTCTGGTTGAAGCGGCTGTAGGCCAGGATCTTGCGCAGCGCGCCCTCGAGTTCGCGCACGTTGGAGCGCACGTTCTTGGCGACGAAGAAGGCCACCTCCTCGGGCATCTCGGCCTTTTCGGCGCGCGCCTTGTTGATCAGGATGGCCACGCGCATCTCGAGCTCGGGCGGCTCCAGCGCCACCGTCAGGCCCGAATCGAAGCGCGAGACCAGGCGGTCGTGGATGTTGGTCAGGCCCTTGGGGTAGGTGTCCGACGTCATCACGATATGGCTCTTCTTGGCCAGCAGCGCCTCGAAGGCGTTGAAGAACTCCTCCTGCGTGCGGTCCTTGTTCGCGAAGAACTGCACATCGTCGATGAGCAGCAGATCGAGCGAGTGGTAGCGTTCCTTGAAATCGTCGAAGGTGCGCCTCTGGTAGGACTTGACCACATCCGAGACGAACTGCTCGGCATGGATGTAGAGAACTCTGGCGTCGGGCCGGTCCGCAAGCAGCTTGTTGCCCACGGCGTGCATCAAGTGGGTCTTGCCCAGGCCCACACCGCCATAGATGAACAGCGGGTTGTAGAGGTGGCCCGGCGCGCCCGCCACATGCATGGCGGCAGAGCGCGCCATGCGGTTGGCCGTGCCCTCGACCAGGGTCTCGAAGGTCAGCGCGGGATTCAGGCGGGTGCGGAACGCGCCGGTCGGCGCCTCGTCCGCGACAGGGGACGCGGGCATGGCCAAAGCAGCCGGCTCGGCCGTCGGTGCTGCAGGGTGAACATAAGTCCTGACAACGGTTTCCCGCTGAGCAAGCGCTAACTCCAGGATGACGGGCTGGCCGTACAGACCTTCCAGCAGGGCCGAGATACGGCCCGCGTACTGTGCGCGTATCCAGTCGAGCTTGAAACGGTTGGCCACGAGCAGCGTGACCTTCGATAGATCGGGTGCGACCTGGGCGACCAGGGGCTTGATCCAGGTGTTGAACTGCTGCTCCGGCAGGTCTTGTGCGAGCTGCTCGGTGCAGGCCTGCCACAG